>DASVHQ010000081.1:0-54205 GCA_036382515.1 Polyangiales bacterium
TGCACCACCTCGCAGTACAGGTCCTCGCGCGGTGCCCAGCGCGTCTTGGACACGTCGTTGCCGCTCGAGAGATTCGCGCTGCGTAGACCCAGCGAAATCGCATGCTTCAGGGCCTCGGCGACGGTCGTGGTCATCACGCTGTACTTGGCGAATTCGGGGTCGTAGCCCGAGTAATAGAGATAGATCGAGCCGTTGATCACGAAACCGATGCGCGTCGCCACGACACGTTCGCCGAGCTTGAGCAGGAAGATTCGGGTCTTGCCCTGCACCGCGAGACGCTCACACACCTCGCTCAAGAAGCTGCGCTTGGCGTCGGTGTCGAACGCGTTGCGATGGAACTTGCCGCTCGACATCGAAGCGCGAGCCCCGTGCAGGCGAAAGAAGTGGCTGAGCGCGCTGCGGATTGCGCTGGGCTCCTCGACCACTTGCAGCGTGGGAGTGAGGCCGTCGCGCTTGAGTGAGTTGTAGCACTTGCGCAGCGACTCCTTGATGTTGCGCGGGAGCCCGGCGTGAAGGTCCGTCCAGCTCGCAGCCAACGGCAACACGTAGTTGGGGACATGCGCGACGCATTCGCCTCCGCACGCCGTCACCTGCCGCTCGCCGGTGCTCGCCTTGCGCAGGCGGTGCCAGAGCATCCAGTCCCAGGACGCCGCCGACCGCTGCAGCTCGGCGAGCAAGGCGCGGTAGGCGTCGGCCTCGAACTCGGGCAGGCAGAGCATGCCGCGCAGCTCGGTGATGTCACCATCGTCGCGGCCGAGGAACTGAAGCTGTCGGGTGCGTAGCGGGCCGAACGGGGGCCGCTCGGTACACATCAGCGGCGCGATCGCCACCACCTCGCCAGCGGGCGTGCGCAGCACTCGCACCGAGATCGAGTCGCGCACGTGCAGCTTGCGTTTGGCCAGGTGTTTCCACCAGCTCATCGCCCAGGCGTGAGTCAGGAACGGGAACGGGGTTTGGCTCGCACGCTCGAGCGCACACCATACCGGCTCGAGCGCCTGCAGGCCGGCCAGCGAGTCGACGCATTCGATGCTGAGTTGGCAATCGGCAACCATGAAGCTCCACCCAATCGAGAGACGAGCCGCATTGCGCGCACCACGCTCGATGCGTTGGTGCGGGTGCAATCGGCGTGCCGGCACTACGCACGAGCCTGGCGTGGCCTTTGCAGGTAGTCGCGTCGACCGCTCACCGCATAGCAGGTCGAGCACGACGGAGGCACAGGCGTATGGACCAAGCAGCGACGAGCCCTTCGCTGGTGACGGCTGGTAGGCCGCTAGCGGGTCTGGTGCAGGGGGAGCGAGCGGTGCATGAGCGCGAGCGCCACGTGCATCGAGCCGTGCTCCTGCAAGCCTGCGGCGAGGGCAAGCCTCTCTTCATCTTCCCGGGATCCAGTGGTAGCCCGCTGAGCTTCGCAGATCTGGCCTCGCGCCTCGGCAGAAACAGGCCCGTTTACGCCTTTCACTCGGTTGGGATCCAGAGCGAATGCGAACCGGTTCGCCGCATGGAGCCACTCGCACGGCTCTACGTTGCGGAGATCTTGGACCATCAACCCAGCGGCCCCTACTTCCTGTTCGGCTACTCGGTCGGCGGAGTGCTTGCTTTCGAAGCGGCCCGGGAGCTTCTGTCGCGCGGTGAACGCGTCGCCGTGGTCATCATGGCCGACTGCGCTGCCCCGGGGTACCCGAGACTCGCTCCGTGGCAGGTGCGTGCACGAGCTCATCTGCGCAACCTCGTGACACTTTCGCCCCGGGCGCGCTTGCACTACTTGCAGGAACGACTCGCGCGCCGCACGAACCGAGTGCTGACGTGGCTCGAGGTGACACCCATCCTCAGAGAGCGGCAGGCGACTGCGCTGCTCGCGCAGAGCGTCGATGAGGCGCTCGACGAGGCGTACGACCACTACCAGCCGGCGCAGCTGTCCACCAACGTGTTGTTCATCACGGCGGACACACCTCCGGACTGGCCTGCCACGGACTTCGATGATCCGCTGATGGGTTGGGGTTCGGTGTTGCGGGGGCACACTGCGCAGTGCCACGTGCCGGGCACGCATCTGAGCATCTTCGAGCCGGACAACGTGCCGGTGCTTGCCGAGCGCATGTCTGAGGCCCTGTCGCAAGCCGAAGCCGGCTACGCTCCTGATGGCTCGTGGCACGTGGCGAGCTAAGGGCCCGACGCGAAACAACTCGGTCGCCTCGACGCCGATCCATCCCCGACAGCAGCGTTGCGAATCCTCGAAATACAGGGAGTATTCCATCGAATTCGCGCCTTGCTTCCGGGGCGCCTCAACGCCGAACCGATCGAGTTGTTTCGCGTCGGGCCCTAACGCGCTGCGGGAGGCCCACGTGGCTCGCGTGCCGGCATCGGCCTGCGCGGGATGCAAACGGGACAAGTTGGCCGCTCGCGCGTGGCAATTGTGTCTCAACCACGCCACGTCGCCCTCGGCCGCTCCGCTTTGTTCGGCAATCTCGCCTTGGCCGGCTTCTTGCTCGGAGCACGGCTGATCCAATGGGTACCGCTGCCACACCTTTGCGCCTCCCCGAAGTGAAGCCGCAGGAGCGTCGCATCCTTGCGTGCATGGATCGATCTCCGTTCTCCGATGCGTGTCTGCCCCATGCGATCTCGCTTGCAAAGGTCTTCGGCAGCGCGGTGACGCTCGTGCACGTCATGCAGCCCACGCACGAATCGACCGGCCCAGGCACGACCGATGCGCTGTGTTGGGAGATCTCCAGGCAAGAAGTGCGTGCTTATCTCGAGCGCCTGGAGAAGGAAGCCACGCTGGCGCTCGGGCGTCCCGTCGACGTGCGCCTCGAACAGGGTCACCCCGCGGAGCGCATCGTCGCGCTCGCGCGTGAGATCGGTGCCGATCTGATCGTGCTCGGCAGCCACGGTGAGGGTGGGGTGACGCCCTGGAATCTTGGCAGCACCGTGCAGCAGGTGCTGGCGGTCGCACGCGGCTCCGTGTTCATCGTGCACTCGTCGCCGGTGGCCGAGGCGGTCGTCGTACCCAAACGCATTCTCGTCCCGCTCGACGGCTCGCTGCGCACCGAGAGCGTGCTGCCGCAAGTCGCACGCATGGCCAGTGCCTGTGGCGCCGAGCTCCTGCTCGTGCATGTGGTGCAAGAGCTTCCACCGACCGAGGTGCTGCTTTCTTCCGACGCGCTGGAGCTCGCGCACGATCTCGCCGTGCAGCTGGAGGCCAGCGCTCAGCGCTACCTCGAGCGCTTGCGCAATCGTCTCGCGCGCGACGTCGCCGAGGTGCGCACGCTGGTGCTCAGGCACCCGAACGAGCGGCAGTGCTTGCTCGAGCTCTCGCAGAGGGAGCGGGTCGACCTGATCGTCCTGTCAGCGCACGGTTCCGCCTGTGATCCGGCGCGTCCCTTCGGCAGCGTCGCGGCGCACTTGCTCACGCACTCCACCGTGCCGGTGCTCGTGTTGCAGGACCTGCCCGAGAAAGAGCTGCGCCGCGTGCCGGACGCCGACGAAGGTCCTGCGCCGCCGCTACGCTCGAGCCATCCGCCGGAGGAAGCGTGACCGGGGCGGCAGAACGCGCGACACGAGACAACGCCGCCAAGACCATTGCCCTTGTGGCAGAAGCTCGCGCGCTGGCACAAACGCAGCGTGAGCTGGCCCGCGCTGCGCTGGCGCTCAAGGATTTTCTCGAACCGTCGCCGCTCGCGCGCGCGCTCGATCGTGCCCGCAGACACATCGCGTCGAGCCCTGCCGGCCACGCGCTGCTGCCGAAGGCGGCCGAGTGGTTTCTCGACAATTACTACCTGATCCGTCGCGTCGCACGACAGGTCGAAGAAGAGCTGCCTGCCGGATTCGTGCGGCACCTGCCGCTGCTTGCCGCAGGTCCCGACAAGGGGCGCCGTCGCGTCGACGCCGTGGCGTCGGCGCTGATCACCAGCTCGGGCATCGAGCTGGACCTCGGCGGCCTGCGTACCTTCATCGACGCCTACCAGGAGGCTTCGCCACTCACGATCGCGGAGCTCTGGGCTCTGCCGATCATGCTGCGCACCAGCGTGCTGCAGCACCTTCTGCACTTTCTCTCGGAGTTGCACGTGCCGACGCGCGAGCGCAGCGTGCTGTCTACGCTGCGTGAGCACTTGCCGCAGACCGCCGCCGAACCCGTCGACTCGCTGGGCCTCGATCCGGGTGCGGGCGTCGAGCGCTCGATCCGCGCGCTGCGACTTCTCGAAGCCACCGACTGGAAGACTTTCTTCGAGAACACCAACCGCGTCGAGGCCATCTTGCGCACCGATCCGGCGCGCGTGTATCCGCTCATGGATTTCGAGACTTGCGACGGTTACCGCAAGGTGGTCGAGTCGCTGGCATGGGCAACCGACCGCAACGAAGACGACGTCGCCAACCTCGTGGTCGAGCTCGCGCGAGCGAACGCCTCCGACGAGCGTCGCGGGCACGTCGGCCATTACCTGATCGGGGATGGGCGTCGCGATTTCGAACGGCAGCTCGGCTACCGACCCACCGGCCTCGATCGGGTTCGCCGCGCGCTGACGAGTCATCCGACCGCGGCGTATCTGCTCCCGCTGGCCGTGCTCACTTGCGCACCGCTCGCGTTCGGCGGCTATGCTCTCGTGCGCGCACGCCTGCCGCTCTTGCCGATCGCGGTCGCGATCTTGCTCGCGGTCGTGCCGGTCTCGGTGGTCGCCGTTTCCGTGCTGCAGTCGTTGCTCGCGTACCTCTTGCCGCCGCGCACGCAGCCGAAGCTCGAGCTTGCCGCGGGTATCCCGGTCGAAAGCCGTAGCCTCGTCGCGATCCCGACCTTGCTCGGACGCGCCGAGGACGTGGAGCAGATGTTGCGGCAGCTGGAGCTGCACTATCTCAGCAACCCCGATCCGATGTTGCAGTTCGCGCTGCTCACCGACGAACCGGACGCGGCGCAGCCCCCGCGAAGCACCGTGCTGATCGACCTCGCAGGGCAGGGCATCTCTGCACTCAACACCAAGCACGGCCAGGCAGGGCTGGGGCCGTTCCACCTGCTGCATCGCGAGCCGCGCTGGAACTCGGGCGAGCGGCGCTACATGGGCTGGGAGCGCAAGCGAGGTAAGCTCGAGGAGCTCAATCGCTTGCTCCGTGGCGACCTGGGTACGAGCTACACCACGCACGTGGGGGATCGGGCGGCCCTGCACGGGATCCGCTTCGTCATCACGCTCGACAGCGACACGCAGCTGCCGATGGGCAGC
This sequence comes from Polyangiales bacterium, assembly GCA_036382515.1. Lineage (GTDB taxonomy): Bacteria > Myxococcota_A > Polyangia > Polyangiales > JAFGIB01 > JADGRF01. The sequence goes on from DASVHQ010000081.1 coordinate 5,202, forward strand.
GCAAGGCGGCTCATCGGCCTGCTCTCTCACCCGTTGAACCGCGCGGTCTTCGACCCGGCGACCGGTCGCGTCGCCGCGGGCTACACGATCGTGCAGCCGCGCATCGAGACCTCACCCTCGAGCGCACGTCAGACCTGGTTATCGCGCATCTTCGCCGGTGACATCGGCTACGACATCTACACGCACGCGGTCTCCGAGCTGTACCAGGATCTGTTCGGCTCCGGCATCTACGTGGGCAAGGGGATCTACGATGTGGATGCCTTCACGCAGAGCGTGCACGAGCGCGTGCCGGAAAACGCGCTCGTCTCTCACGATCTCTTCGAAGGCGTGCATGGTCGCACCGCGCTCGCGACCGACATCGTGCTCTTCGAGGGCTACCCCGAGCACTACGCGGCCTACGCCAAGCGCATGCACCGCTGGGTGCGCGGTGACTGGCAGCTCTTGCCGTGGCTGTTCCCGAAGGTGCCTGGGCCCGTTGGCGTGCGGCTTGCCAACCCGCTGTCGGGCATCGACCGCTGGAAGATCTTCGATAACCTGCGCCGTAGTCTGACGAGCCCGCTGCTCCTGGTCTTGCTGGTGTCGGGTTGGACGTGGCTGCCTGGTGGCGCTGTAGGCTGGACGCTCGGTACGCTGGGGATTCTGGTCGCGCCGCTGTTCCCTGCGCTCGTGCGAGGTCGGCGCGTGCGCACCGTGGACCTCGCGCGCTCTGCGCTCGCGGTCGCCTTTCTGGCTTACGAGGCGTGGCTGGTGGTCGATGCGATCGCTCGCGTGCTCGTGAGAATGACCGTCACGCGCAGGCACTTGCTGCAGTGGACGACCGCGGCACAGACCGATCTAGGTCTGTTGGCCAAGTCGCCGCGTGCCGTGTTCTGGGTGAGCATGTTGGTGTCGCCGCTTTCGGCTGCACTGCTGGCAGCCTGGCTCGCGTGGGCCCGGCCGTTGGCGCTGCTCGTGGCGGCACCATGGCTCGCGATCTGGTTCTTCGCACCCGAGGTCGCGCGCCTCGTGAGCCAGCCGTTTCGTTCGCGTTCACGACCGCTCACGGCGGCAGAGCGCAGGACGCTGCGCCTGGTTGCGCGCAGGACGTGGCGCTTCTTCGACACCTTCGTCGGACCCAACGATCAGTGGCTGCCCGTCGACAACTACCAGGCCGAGCCTTGCGAGCAAACCGCGCATCGCACCTCGCCGACCAACATCGGCCTCATGCTGGTCGCGACGCTTTCGGCCTACGACTTCGGCTACGTCGGTGTCAGCGAGCTTGCGCTGCGCGTGCGCCGCGCTTTCGACAGCATCGCGCGCTTGCCGCACTACCAGGGGCATCTGCTCAACTGGTACGAGACGAAGAATCTGCAACCTCTGATGCCACACTACGTTTCCACGGTCGACAGTGGGAACTTCGCCGGCTGCCTCTTGGCGCTCAAGCGCGGCTGCCTCGAGCTGGCCAGCGCGCCGGTGCTGCGACGCGAGGCCTGGGAAGGGCTTGGCGATTCACTCGACCTGCTCGAAGAGGTCGTGGACTCGGTGCCGGGCCAGTCGGTGCACTCGCTGCGCGCCGTGCTGGCGGACATGCGGCAGGCGATCGAGCACGGGCGCGACCATCTCGAGGACGCCCATGCCACGCTCCAGACATTGTGCGAGCAAACCTCAGCGCGGTTGGATCGCGAGCTGCTCGGCTTCCTCGAAACCGGCGCCTACCGCCACGAGTCCGACGTGCTGCAGGCGTTGCGCGCTTCGATCAACGGTCTGCACCAGCACATGCAGCAGATGTGGCGTGAAGTCGAGACGCTGCTGCCCTGGCTCACGCTGCGCGACGAGCCCGCTGCCAAGGCCGTCACGCTGCCCAGTGGCGTGCGGCTCGATCAAGTGGCCGAGACTGCGGCGCGCATGCGTCTTCAGCTCGAGGCCTGGCAGAAGACGGAGCGCGAGCACGGCGGCCTGAGCGCCGAGCACGAGGCCTCGGCCCGAGTCTTCGACGCAGCATTGACGCGCGCGCAGCTCGGCGCGCAGGCGTTGTGCGCGGAGCTGCTGGCACTGGCCGCGCGCGCGGAACAAGAAGTCCGCGGCATGGACTTTCGACTCTTGTACGATGCAGAACGCAAGCTCTTTCACATCGGATACAACGCCACGTTAGATCAGATCGACGGCCACTATTATGACCTGCTGGCCTCGGAAGCGCGGCTCGCGAGCTACTTGGCCATCGTCAAGGGCGACGCGCCCGAGGCGCACTGGTACGCGCTCGGCCGGCCCCTCTCGCGCGTCGCCGGCGCACCCGCGCTCTTGTCGTGGGGCGGAACGATGTTCGAGTACCTGATGCCCACCCTGCTGATGCGCAGCCGCCCAGGCACGCTGCTCGCACGCACCAGCGAGCAGGCGGTGGACGCGCAGATCGCCTACGGCAAGCAGCAGGGCGTGCCATGGGGCATCTCCGAGTCGGCCTACGCGCGCCTCGATCCCAATCAAACCTACCAGTATCGATCGTTCGGTGTACCCGGGCTCGGCTTTCGGCGTGGCCTCGAAGACGACCACGTCGTGACGCCTTACGCTTCGGCGCTGGCGTTGTCGCTGCGACCGCGAGCGGTGGTCGACAACTTCGCGAAGCTGACCAAGGCGGGGATGCTGAGCACGTACGGCTTCTTCGAGGCCCTGGATTACACGCCGGAGCGTGCACCCGAAGGTCGGTCGTCGTCGATCGTGCGCTCGTACATGGCGCACCACCAGGGCATGCTGCTGGTCGCGCTGGGCAATTACCTGCACGACCAGATCATGGTCGATCGCTTTCACGCCGATGCGCTGGTCGAGACCGGTGAGCTGCTGCTGAACGAGCATGCGCCCGCCGTGGCGCCTCCGGAATGGCCCCAGCCCGAGCCCGTGGATGCTGCCGGGACCACCGATGCCTTCGACGCAGCGACGATCGCGCCTGCGCCAGCACCCTGGTCGTGTGGCGGCTCGGACAAGCCGCAGGCGTTCGTGTTGAGCAATGGTCGACTGAGCAGCCTGTTGACGGAGTCCGGTGGCGGAGGTCTGCGCTTTTCCGGGCTTGCGCTCACGCGCTTTACCGCTGACGCCGCGTGCGACGACGGCGGGCTGTGGCTGTATCTGCGCGATGAAGACAGCGGGCGCGTCTGGTTCGCGACGGGCGCGGACGGTCGAACCACCTTCGCGATGCACAAGGCCGAGTTTCATCGTCGAAGCGAGGGTATCTCGGTGCACGTCGACATCACTGTGGCCCCGGCGGATGACGTCGAGGTCCGGCAGATCACGCTGCACAACGAGACCGACAGCGTTCGACGCCTCACCGTGACGAGCGCAGGCCGGCCCGTGCTGCTGCCGGCCAGGCAGGCCGCGACGCATCCGGCGTTCTCGAGCATGTTCGTGGAGAGTGAACGCGTGGCCGAGCTCGACGCGCTGCTCTTCGCGCGCAGACCACAATCCGCCGCGGAGGAGCCCGCCGTGCTCGTTCACCGGTTGGTTCGCGAGGGGGCCAGCACAGGCTTCGCTGGCTTCGAGACCGATCGCATGGCGTTCTTCGGTCGCGCCGGCAACTCCGAGGCGCCTGGCTCGTTGCTCGTGCCACGTGGGGCGCTGCGCGGTCACGTCGGGGACATGCTCGATCCCGTGATGAGCTTGACGGCGGCCGTCGAGCTCAAGCCGAAGGGCTCCGTGACGTTGGCGTTCGTCACCACGGTTGCGCGCTCGCGCGCTGCGGCGCTCGAGTCCGCCCGGCGCTACGGCTCGATGCACGCAGTGCGCTGGGCGTTCCGTGATGCCGAGCAAGAAAGCTCGCGTCGCCTTTTGCGCACGCGTCTACCTGCGGCCCTGTTGCCAAGCGTGCAGCGCTTGTTCTCGGCGCTGCTCTTCGCGGAGCCCGCATTGCGCGCAGCGGCCTCCGTGCTGACGCGGGCGCGACCATGCCAGCAGCGCTTGTGGGGTCAAGGGATCTCGGGCGACGAACCGATCTTGCTGGTGCGCGTGCACGAGCCCCAAGCGGCGCTCGTGGCCGAGGTGCTGGCTGCGCAGCGCTACCTGCGCTCCTGTGGCGTGTTGCTCGACCTGGTGCTCGTCGACGAGCACGCCACGGGCTACGTCAGCGAGGGCTCGGGCACGCTGCAAGGCATGCTCGCGCAGGACGATGACGCACACTGGCTCAAGCAGCGTGGCGGCATCTACGTGATCGCGATCGACAAGCTCACCGCCGACGAGCTGTTGCATCTCGAGGCCAGCGCGCGCGTGGTCCTCGACACGCGCGCCGGCTCGCTGGCGCAGCACCTGGAGAAGATCGTGCAGAGTGCGCCGAGGCTGCCGCGCTTCGAGGCCACGCTCGGGCCCGATCCGGTGGCCGAGCAGGCGCCGCTGCGCCCGACGGTGCTCTTCGACAACGGTTTCGGTGGCTTCAGCGAAGACGGCACGCAGTACGTGGTGTCGGTTGCGCCGGGCAGGCCCACGCCGGCGCCGTGGTGCAATGTGCTCGCCAACCCCGAGTTCGGCTGCCTGGTCAGCGAGTCGTCGCTGGGCTCGACCTGGTCGATCAACAGCGGCGAAAACAGGCTCACCCCGTGGCGAAACGATCCGGTCTTCGACACGCCCTCGGAAGCGCTCTACTTGCGCGATGAGGAGACCGCAGCCCTGTGGTCGCCGACGCCGCTGCCGGCCGGCGATGGCGGCACCACGCTGGTGCGTCATGGTGCGGGTTACACGAGCTACGAGCGAAACACGCAAGGCCTCGCACAGGAGCTCACGGTCTTCGTTCCCCCATCCGCGCCGCTCAAGGTGCTGCGCTTGCGCCTCAAGAACAACCTCACACGGCACCGGCGCATCACGGCGACGTACTACGCCGAGTGGGTGCTCGGCAGTCGCCGCGAATCCCACAGACCGTACATCGTATCCGAATTCGAACCAGCGGCTTCGTGCTTGCTCGCCAGCAGCAGCTGGAACCAAGAGTTCGGTGAGCGCGTCGCGTTCCTCGCGTCGGGTAGCCAGGCCCACGGCTTCACCACGGACCGCACCGAATTTCTCGGTCGCCACGGCACCTACGCGCGACCAGCCGCGCTCGGACGCTGGGGCCTGTCTGCTTGCGTCGAGCCGGGTGTGGATCCGTGTGCCGTGCTGCAGGTGCACCTGGAGCTCGCTCCGGGGCAGGAGCTGGAAACGCATTTCGTGCTGGGGCAGGCCGACAATCGCGCCGAGGCTGTTCAGCTGGCAACGCGCTTTCGCAACCCCATGCAGGTGGCCGCTGCGTGGGCTGAGCTTGGGGCGTTCTGGGACCAGTTGCTCGGCACGGTGCGCGTGAAGACGCCCGAGCCGGCGATGGATCTCATGCTGAACCGCTTCTTGCTGTACCAAACGGTCTCGGCGCGCCTGTTCGGTCGCACGGGCTTCTACCAATCGAGCGGCGCCTTCGGTTACCGCGATCAGCTGCAAGACGTGATGGCGTTGCTGCACGCCGCCCCCGAGCGCGCCCGTGCACACATCCTGGAGGCCGCCGCGCATCAATTCGAGGAAGGCGATGTGCTGCACTGGTGGCATCCACCGGCCGGTCGAGGCGTGCGCACGCGCTGCTCCGACGACATGGCCTGGCTGCCCTTCGTGACTGCGCACTACGTCGCTGCGACGGGCGATGCCGCGATCCTCGACGAGCCCGTGAGCTTCCTGAGCGCTCCGCCCCTGCGGCCCGACGAGCACGACCGGTATGCGCAGTATCAGAGTGCAGGCGCCAGCGCGCCGCTGCTGCACCACTGTCGCCGGGCGCTCGAACGTGCGCTCACCGAGGGCCGCCACGGCCTGCCGCTGATGGGCGACGGCGACTGGAACGACGGCATGAATCGCGTCGGTGCGCAGGGACGCGGCGAGAGCGTTTGGCTCGGCTGGTTTCTGTGCGCGAGCATGGACGGTTTTGCCGCGTTGTGTGTGCGCGGCGGCGACCATGTCGAGGCGGCGAAGTGGCAGGCGAGCGCGACCAAGCTGCGCGCGACGATCAAGGCCGTGGCGTGGGACGGCTCGTACTACGTGCGCGCCTTCCACGACGACGGCTCGGTCGTGGGCTCGAGCAAGAACCGCGAGTGTCGGATCGACTCCATCGCGCAATCGTGGGCGGTGCTCGCCGCTGGGCCCGACGGTAGTGATCAGGGCCAGGCCAAGAGTAGGGCGCGGCTTGCCCTGCGGTCGGCCGATGAAGCCCTGGTGCGCGAAAGGGAGCGCTTGGTGCTGCTCTTCTGGCCGCCCTTCAACAGCGCGCTGCACGACCCAGGCTACGTTCGCGCCTACCCGCCCGGCGTTCGCGAGAACGGTGGTCAGTACACGCACGCTGCAACGTGGCTGGGCTGTGCGTACGCCGCGCTCGGTGATGGCGCGCACGCGGAGCGCATCTTCCGCTTGCTCAACCCCGTGCTGCGCAGCGCCAACCGCGCAGACGCCGAGCGCTATCGAGTGGAGCCGTACGTGTTGGCAGGTGACATCTACAGCTGCTCTCCGTGGGTGGGCCGAGGCGGCTGGACTTGGTACACGGGCGCCGCTTCCTGGCTGTGGCGCCTGGGTGTCGAAGCCATCCTCGGTCTGCGGCGTGAGGCCGCTGGCCTGCGCGTCGAACCGTGCATTCCGCCGAACTGGCCAGGTTTCGAGGCCTGGGTACGCATCGCGGAGCAGACCGTGCACGTGGTCGTCGACAATCCCGACGGTGTCGCAAGTGGTGTCGCGTGGGTCACGCTGGACGGTGTGCGCCAGGACTCGACGCTGGTTTGCCTGAAACCAGGCGCTCCAGCCGCCACGCACGAGCTACGCGTGCGCCTTGGCGCAGTGGCGGAGCGCGAACACGCCGTGCCGGAAACGGCGCGCGCCAGCTGAGCGCAGACGCTCGCGGGCGGAACCTGACGAGTTCGAACGGCCTCGCCTCGGTAACGTCAGCCACCGACCGTGAGAAACCGCACGACCGCGAAGTGCGCGCGCGCCCGGACGCGTTCCCAGAGCTTGCGCAGCACACCTGGCCTACGTTTACTTGCCGGCCGGCGCAGGAGGTCCTTACCGCCTTCGTTCAGCCAACGCTCCACTTCCCTAGGTGACGGATCTGCTGTTCTTATTTGGCCCATGATTTCACCGCGTCAGGCGACGGCCCTGAATGACGTTGACCAGCACCAGGACTACAGCGACCACGAGTAGGACGTGAATGAACCCTCCCATGGTGTACGAGCTGACGAGCCCCAGGGCCCAAAGTACGACGAGGATGATGGCTAGTGTGGTGAGCATTACAGGTCTCCTGCTCGTGGCTACAAAGCAGGTTGTATGCCAGCTGAAGACCACTGCGACCTCGCCTCATCAGGCGGCAGGGGAGCCACGCAGCGGCCGGACGCGAGCCGAACCACGCTGGGCTGTGTTGCGCGGTCGCAAACAATGAGCACAATGCGCTGGTACGTTTGGCATGCAAAGCTGTCCCGCAAGCCATTTTCGCCCCAGCCACCGGGCTACGCTTGGATGCATTTGATCTCATTGGGGAAGTCGCAGTGAATTGAGCACCGATCGGTGCTACTGAGCTGACCATGCCTCACGTCCTGTCCACATTAAGCGAGCGTCTCGATCTCGAGAAGAAGCTCGCGCTGTGGTTTTTCGGGCTGCTCACGTTGGCCTGCGTCGTGTACGCGCTGCTCGCGGCCCAGCGCACGCCCGTGATCGAGACTGTGGCGCTGCTGCTCGGTGTGTTCGCGGCCATGGCGATCGTCGCCCACTGGATGCTGTTCAAGCCGGTCCGCCAGCTCGTGCTCATGGCCAAGGCCGTCGGCTCGGGCGACTTCAGCAAGCGCTTGCGCCTGGCTCGGCACGACGAGATCGGTGAGCTCGGAGATGAGATGGACTTGATGTGCGATCAGTTGCAAGCCGCTCAGCTTGCCTCCGAGGCGCACGTCGCCGCGCTCGACCAGCTTCGGCACTCTGATCGTGTCGCCACGCTCGGACGGCTGGCTTCTTCGGTCGCACACGAGCTCGGCAATCCTCTGAATGTGATCGAGCTGCGAGCCCAGCTCATCGCCTCGGGGGACGTCACCACGCTCGCCGCCGCGCAGCAGAGCGCCGCCGTGATCGTGGAGCAGACGCACCGCATGACGCGCATCATCGACGAGGTCCTCTCGTTCGCGCGCGTGCACCCTGCAAAGCTCGCACGCGTCGATTTGGTGGGTGTCGTGCGCACGGCCATCTCGCTGTGTCAGCACACTGCGAAGAAGCGTAAGACGAGGATCCTGCCCGAGCTGCCGGAAGGCGCGAACGAGCTCGACGGGGATGCCGACAAGCTCTTGCAGGTCATCGTCAACCTGGTGATGAACGGCGTGCAGGCCATGCCCGATGGCGGCACGCTGCGCGTGAAGCTGTGCAGCGAGCGCAGGGGCCCGGCGCACGACCCGGCGGGCACACCCCGAGACTACGCGTGCATCGAAGTGATCGACGAAGGCGTTGGGATTCCCGAGCAGCTCCTGCCTAAGGTTTTCGCGCCGTTCTTCTCGACCAAGAGTGAGACCGGTGGCACGGGCCTTGGCCTGTCGGTTGCGCAAGGCATTGCGCAGGAGCACGACGGCTGGATCGGCGTCACGAGCGAGCTCGGGCACGGCTCCTCGTTCAAGGTCTATCTGCCGAAACACGGTGCCCAGAGCGGTAGCGTCCATGCAAGCTAGACTCCTCTTCATCGATGACGACCGCGCGGTCAGTGACGCCATCAGCGACACGCTCACCCACCGCGGCTTCGAGGTGGTTTGTGCGAGCTCCGGCGCCGAGGGGCTCGCCGCGCTCGAGCGCGAGCACTTCGACGCCATCATCTCGGACCTCAACATGCCGGGCATGTCGGGGATCGAGCTGTGCCAACGCGTGCACGCAAGCTGGCCGAGCCTGCCCCTGGTGCTGATCACGGCGTTCGGCAGCATGGAGACCGCGGTGGCGGCCATCCGCGCCGGCGCCTATGACTTCATCTCCAAGCCGATCCAGATGCAGGAGCTGCAGCTGACGCTCGCGCGTGCGCTCGAGCACCGACAGCTCAAGGAAGAAAACAAGCAGCTGCGCGACACGGTCGAGCGGCATCGGCCGCCGGCCGACATGATCGGTGAGAGCACGGCGATGCAAGAGGTGTACGCGACCCTCGCGAGCATCGCGGACACGGATGCCACCGTGCTCATCACCGGCGAGAGCGGCACGGGCAAAGAGCTCGTGGCGCAGGCGATTCATCGACGCGGTCCCCACAAAGCTGGGCCGCTGGTGGCTTTCAACTGCGCGGCGCTGCCGGACACCATGCTCGAGAGCGAGCTCTTCGGCCACGCACGCGGCGCGTTCACCGATGCCAAGACCACCCGCAAGGGCCTCTTCGTGCAAGCCAATGGCGGCACGCTCTTTCTCGACGAAATCGGCGAGATGCCCCTCACCACGCAGGTGAAGCTGCTGCGCGCGCTGCAAGAGCGCAAGGTGCGGCCGGTGGGTGGTGATCTGGAAGTGCCGTTCGATGCACGCCTGGTCTCCGCGACCAGCCGCGACCTCGAGACGGATGTCGCCGAGCACCGTTTCCGCGAGGATCTCTACTACCGCATCAACGTGATCCGCATCCACATGCCGCCGCTGCGCGCCCGCGGCAACGATGTGCTGCTGATCGCCGAGCACTTCATCCGGCGTTACGCGCAACAGTTCAAGAAGTCAGTGTCCGGGCTGGCGGGTCCGGCGGCCGAAAAGATGCTCACCTACGGCTGGCCCGGCAACGTACGCGAGGTCCAAAATTGCATGGAGCGCGCTGTTGCGCTCACGCAGGGCGACCGCGTTACATTGCCGGACCTGCCCGCGCACGTTCGTGACGCGCAGGGCAACAGCTTCGTGCTCCCACTCGAGAACCCGTTGCAGCTCCTGCCCATGAAAGAAGTCGAAAAGCGTTACATCCTGCAGGTGCTAAAGGCGCTGAACGGCAGCCGTACGCAGGCCGCGACCACGCTCGGCTTCGACCGCCGAACCTTGTACCGCAAGCTCAAGGGCTACGGGATGGCGTGAGCCTTGGGGCGATCGCGCTGGGACATTTTCGTCCCAACGGCGGATTCGTCACTTTCAGGCTCGCAATCCCGCCGATTTCCACCGAAATCCCGCGTCCGTGCGCGGCACGCTCCGTGCACAGGGTCGGTGCCGTGAACCGGGTCGCGTCACGCGACCCAGCAGAGCGCTGATCGGCAACCTGCAAGCGCGCAACGGCGCACTGCCGCAGGACGCCGACCGGCGCTTCGATGGCTGGATGGCGAAAGCGTCGCCCAGTGATGGGACGAATTGGTCCAGCGAAGAAAAGGCGGACAAGAAACCATGAAAACACTTAGTGTGACGATCCTCGCAACATTGCTCCTGGCGCTCGGCTGCGCCGGCAATTACCCAGCACCCACGCAGGCGATGGCCGACGTCCAGTCAGCCGACCGCAGCGCGAACGAGCTAGGTGCGCAGAACAACCCCAAGGCCCAGCTTCATCTCAAGCTGGCAGAGGACCAGCTGAAGCAGGCGAAGACCGCCATGGAGAACGACGACAACCGCGCTGCCGAGCGTCTGCTGACGCGCGCCAAGGCCGACGCCGAGCTTGCCATCGCGCTGACCCGCGAAGACCAAGCGCGTGTGGAAGAGGCCAAGGCGGTCAACCAGGCCGACGCCCAACGCGCCACCAACGTCGCACAAGGAGCAGTCCGATGAACCGCTTGAACCTTTTGAACACGGGTCTCGTGCTCGCCCTTGCCAGCGCCGGCTGCGCCACTGCTGCGCCGCCGCCTGATCTGGTGTCGGCCCGCATGTCGTACAACAAAGCGCAGCATGGCGACGCAGCGAAGATCAATCCTGCCGACCTGTACACGGCGCAGAAGGCGATCGAGTCTGCGGAGCAATCGTTTGCGAAGAACGGGGACACGCGTGAGACCAGGGATCTGGCCTACGTCGCCGATCGACGCGCACAGATCGCCGAATCGCGTGCGCATGCGACGCAGGCGACTCAACGCCAGCAGGACACGCTGAGCGGGATGCAGGCTGACCAGACCATGCAGGTGAAAGATACGTCGGCGCAGCTCGGCCGTGCGAATCAGAAGCTGGCGTTGCAGGGTCAGGCGATGCAGAACCAGACTCAGCAGCTCGAGGCCGAACGGGTGGCGCGCGAGGCCGCCGAGAAGCGCGCTGCGCAAGCGGCCGCCGATCTCGCCAAGTTCGCTTCGGTGAAGCAAGAGGCCCGCGGCATGGTGATCACGCTCTCGGGCGGCGTGCTCTTCACATCCGCGAAGTCCGACCTGCTGCCTTCGGCGCAGGTCAAGCTGAACAGCGTCGCGGAGGCACTCACGCAACAGGATCCGGACTCCAAGATCGTGGTCGAGGGCCACACCGATTCCCAGGGCGGTGAGAGCTACAACCAGGATCTGTCGCAGCGCCGCGCTCAAGCGGTGCGCGACTATCTCGTGTCGCGCGGCATCGCAGCCGACCGCGTCACGTCGCAGGGCTTCGGCTACTCGCGCTCGATCGCCGACAACAAGTCGGCCGAGGGTCGCGCCAACAACCGGCGCGTCGAGATTGTCGTGCAGCCCAAGACCACTCCCACGAACTAGCGACACACGTGGCAGGAAATCGCGTTGGCGGGCGGGGGTGCCCTGCCAACGCGATTTCGTCACGACAACTCGCACCGCCCGCCGAGCGCTCGTCGCGCTCCAGGACCACGCAATGGCCGATGTCGTCAGTTCCCAGCCTCGCCCCGATTTCCCTGTCGTCGGTATCGGGGCATCCGCCGGAGGCCTTGAGGCGTTCACGCAGCTCTTGCAACGCTTGCCGCCGGACACGGGGCTCGGGTTCGTGCTCATCCAACACCTGGATCGGACGCACCCGAGCTTGCTCAGTGAAGTGCTCCGCAAGGCGACCGACATGCCCGTGCACCAAGCGCAGCACGGCATGCTGATAGAGCCAAACCGCGTCTACGTGATCGCGCCGGACACCGACCTCGCGATCCAGGAGGGTCAGCTCGTGGTGTCTCCGCGGCCGACTGACGGTCCCGGAGCGCGCCTGCCAGTGGATTTTTTCCTGCGCTCGCTCGCGGAGCAGCTCGGCAGCCGCGCGATCGGCGTGATCCTTTCCGGCACGGCCTCGGACGGCACCGATGGCCTGCGCGCGATCCGCGCGGAAAACGGCATCACTTTCGCTCAAGATCCGCATTCGGCGAAGTTCTCGGGCATGCCGAAGAGCGCGATCGACGCGGGCGTCGTGGACTACACCATGGACATCCCGGAGCTTGCCGAGGAGCTCGTGAGGCTGAGCCATCACCCGTACCGGGAGGACCAGGAGCCGGAGCTTTCAGACACCGACGCGAACGCGCGCGACGACATCTTCGCGCTCGTGCGCAGCACGCTCGGTATCGACTTCAGCGAGTTCAAGCTTTCGACCGTGGCCAGGCGTCTTGCGCGGCGCGTGGCACTGCGCCGCGTGCCTGACTTGCGCGCCTACTTGACGTTGCTCGAGGCGGAGCCCGAGGAGGTCCGAGCCCTGTACGAGGACATCCTCATCCACGTCACCTCGTTCTTCCGAGATCCGGAGACGTTCGAGTCGCTGCGCACGCACGTGTTCCCGGAAATTCTCAAGCACAAGCAGGACGGAGGCACGCTGCGTGTGTGGTCCGCAGGCTGCTCCACCGGTGAAGAGGTCTACTCGCTCGCGATCGCATTGCTCGAGTTCCTGGGCGAATCGATAGGTTCGCACGCCATCCAGATCTTCGGCTCGGATGTCAGCGAGCTGGCGATCCAGAAGGCGCGCGCCGGCGTGTTCAGCGACAGCACGATGCAGGGGATCAGCGACGAGCGGCGCCAGCGCTACTTCAGCAAGGTGATCGGCGGTTATCGCATCAACCGCAATGTGCGCGAACGCTGCGTCTTCGTGCGCCACGACCTCGTGCGCGACCCGCCCTTTTCCAAGCTCGACCTCGTCAGCTGTCGCAACGTGCTCATTTACTTCGAGCAGGCGCTGCAGACCAAGGTGTTGCGGACGCTGCACTACTGTCTCAATCAGCCGGGTTTTCTCGTGCTGGGGCGCAGCGAGAACATCGCGGGGTGGAAGCAGCTGTTTTCGGAGGTCGACATATCGAACAAGATCTTCATGCGTACCGCGGCCGCGAGCACGCTGCGCTTTGCGCCTCGCGCCGAGGCCGAGGCGCCGGCGCAACGCTCGACCATCCGTGCGCGCGGTGCGTTGCCGGAGCCGGGGACCGTGGTTGCCAAGCACCTCGATCGGCTGCTGTTGGCTCGCTACTCCCCGCCGGGCGTGTTGGTCAACGAGAACATGGACGTACTGCTCTTTCGTGGGCAGACAGGCTCGTACCTGCAAGCCGCATCCGGGCAGCCGCAGAGCAACCTGATCGGCATGGCGCGCGGCGGGCTGATCGCGGTCCTGCGCGCAACCCTCGCGCAAGCCAAGCAGGCCCAAACGGTCGTGAAGGCCGCTGGAGTCGAGGTCGACCAGGACGGACCGAACAAGACCTGTGACGTGGTGGTCATTCCCTTCAGCGGTCTGCCGGACACCAAGGAGCCGTTGTTCGTGGTGTTGTTTGAAGAGCCCGCCCGCAGCGCAGTGCGAGAGCCACCGCTTGCACGCTCGCCGGACGATGCGACGGACGCAGCGACGGAACGGCGGCGCAGCCTGCGGCTCGAGCACGAGCTCGCCGCCACCAAGGAGTACTTGCACAGCTTGATCGAGGAGCACGGCCGGTCGACCGAGGAGCTCGGCGCGTCGAACGAGGAGCTGGTCTCCGGCAACGAAGAGTTGCAGAGCATGAACGAGGAGCTCGAGACCGCGAAGGAAGAGCTGCAGTCGGTCAACGAAGAGCTGAGCACGCTCAACGACGAGCTGCGCAGCCGCAACCAGGAAGTCACGCAGGTCAACACCGATCTGCTGAACTTTGCGCTCACGGTGGACATCGCCGTCCTGATGCTGGACATGGAGCGGCGCATCCGGCGCTTCACCCCCAGGGCGCGCAGCGTGTTGAATGTGATGCAGACGGACGTGGGGCGCCCGCTCGACGACATCAAGCTCAACGTGGAGGTCGCCGATCTCAACCAGCAGATCTCCGAGGTGATGGAGACGAATACCGTGAAAGAGCTGGAAGTGCAGGACAGAGCCGGGCACTGGTATCGGATGCAGATCCGCCCGTACACCACCTCGGAGCATGCGATCGACGGCGTGATCCTGTCGTTCGTGGACATCGACGCACTCAAGCAGCTCGTCACCGAGGCGCAAGGCGCGCGCGCCGAAGCCGAGCGCGCCAACACCGCCAAGGACGACTTCCTCGCCACCTTGTCGCACGAGCTGCGCACCCCGCTGTCGAGCATGCTGCTGAACGCGCAGCGGCTGTCCAGCGGGGACGTGGCGGAGCCGGCGGATCTCAAGCGCGTGGGCGAAGCGCTGCAACGCTCCACTCGGCTGCAGGCGCAGCTGATCGACGACCTGCTCGACGTGTCTCGGATCGTCGCGGGCAAGCTCACGCTGGAACGTAGCCCGGTGGATCTGTGCGGTGTCGTGCGCTCGACGCTCGAAGGCTTGAGCTCGCAGATCGAAACCAAGGCGCTGGCGCTGCGCGTCTCGCTCGCCCCTGAGCTAGACGCCATCTGGGCGGACCAGGTGCGCGTACAACAGGTGGTCTCGAACCTGCTTACCAACGCGATCAAGTTCACGCCGCGTAATGGACACATCACGATCGTCGTCGACGGGCAGGATGGCTTGGCGCGCTTGCGGGTCACGGACACCGGCATCGGCATCGCACCGGAGTTCTTGCCGCAGGTGTTCGCGCAATTTTCTCAGAGCGACAGCTCGATCACGCGCACCTACGGCGGCCTAGGCATCGGGCTGGCGCTGGTGCGTCACCTGGTGGACATGCACGGCGGGCAGGTGGGGGCCGAGAGCCCGGGTGTGGGCCGCGGGTCCACGTTCACCGTTACCTTCCCGGTGGCGAGCGCAGCCAACAAGGCCGAGGTCGAGTCGGCTCGTGCCTCGGAGCGCGCCGCGGCGCTCGACCGTCCCGGCAGGACGCAGCACTACGATGCGCTGGTTGGCCTGCGCGTGCTGGTCATCGACGACGATCTCCGGACTCGTGAGGCGCTCCTCGAGGTGCTTCGACTCACGGGGGCAAAGGTCGAGATCGCCGGATCGGCCGCGGAGGCAATGACCGCCGTGGATGCGTTCAAGCCGCAGGTCATCGTGTGCGACATCGCAATGCCACAGGAGGACGGTTACGCCTTCATCCGCAAGCTGCGGGCGCACGAGGCCGGCGGTCCTGCGATCCCGGCGGTCGCGCTCACGGCCTTGGCGTCCGACGCCGACCGCCGCCGCGCGCTCGCCGTCGGCTATCAGCTCCACCTGGCTAAGCCGATCGACATCGACCGCTTGAGGGACGCCGTGCTCGAGCTTTCCAAGTGGGTCAACCCGCCGAGCGCGCCGCCTGCGCCTGCGCCGGCGCCGGCAACCGCCTAGCACCCACCCATCATTCTCATTCAAGGATCCGGCTCATCATGGACATCGAATCGACACGCCGCGCCACCGCAGCGACTGTGCTGCGGCTCTCGCTCGCCGCGGCCGTCGTCGCCGCAGGGCTTCTGCTGCTCTGTTTGGTGTCGGCCTGTGCGCCATCGCACGCTCGGTCAGCCGCCGCGGATGCTGCCAGCTTGCCCGGTGAGGGCGGAAATGCCGGCGCCGACGGCGCGAGTGCGACGGCTGACGGCGGCGGCAGCGTCGCGCACGGCGGCGGCAGCGCCACGCACGACGGCGGCAGCGCCACGCATCACGGCGGCAACGCGACGCACGACGGTGGCGTCGACGGCGGGATCGACGCTGGCGTCGCTCCGGGGCTCGTCGTGGAGTTGGGTAGCGCCGGCGACTACGCGATCCTTGCGAAGAGTGGGATCTCCAGCGTGCCGACCTCGGCCGTCACCGGCAACATCGGCGTCAGCCCTGCCGCCGCCAGCTACATCACGGGCTTCTCGCTCAGCGCGGATGCCACCAAAGTGTTCTCGACCTCTGTGCAAGTGACCGGCAAGGTTTACGCCGCCAACTACGCTGTGCCCACGCCATCGAAGCTGACCACGGCGGTCAGCGACATGCAGCTTGCATTCACCGCAGCGGCGGGGCGCGCGCCCAGCGTTACCGAGCTCGGTGCAGGCAACATCGGCGGCAAGACGCTCGCTCCGGGCGTGTACAAGTGGGGCACCGGCCTCTTGATTCCCACCAATGTCACGCTCAACGGCAGTGCCACGGACGTGTGGATCTTCCAGATCGCCAAGGACCTGACAGTGAGCAACGGCACCAAGGTCGTGCTCGGCGGTGGCGCGCTGCCGAAGAACGTGTTCTGGCAAGTCGCCGGCAAGGTGGCGGTCGGCACCACGGCGCACTTCGAGGGAATCGTGCTCTGCCAAACGTCGATCGCGCTGCGGACCGGCGCTTCGATCAACGGTAGGCTGCTGGCGCAAACAGCGGTGTCGCTGGATGCAAGCACTGTCACGCAGCCTGCTCCATAGCAGTCGACATAGCAGTCCACTGCGTGGCTGGTCAGCGATCGTTGAGACACGCTCATCGCCACCCGTCGCGGTGGTGAGCGTGCGCGGCACGCCCGCTCAGCCTGCGCTGGAGAGTCCCTCGCCGCGGCTGCTCGTGCTCTCGGACCCACGGGCAACCACCGTGTGATGGACGCGGTTCTTGCCTCCGCGCTTGGCCAGGTACATCGAGCTATCGGCCCTCCGCAGCAGCTGACGCAGGTCATTCGGGACGTCGAGGAAAGTGGTGACACCGATGCTGATGGTGAGCTGGCTCCCACTCTCCAAGAGCTGGCTGATGCCAGTGTGGACCTTACGGGCCACCGCGGCGGCAGCGTACTCGTCGGCCTCGGGGCAGAGCACTGCGAACTCATCACCGCCGATGCGCGCAACGCCATCACTGGCGCGGCAGGATGCAAGCAGCAACCGAGCGACCTCGCACAGCACACGGTCGCCTTCGCCGTGACCCTGGGAGTCGTTGACCACCTTGAAGTCGTCCAGGTCGAGGTAGAGCACGCTGATCGGGTGGGCATAGCGGCGCGCGCGTTCGGCCTCGCGCTCCAGCAGGCTCCCAAACGCGCGGCGATTCAATAGCTCCGTGAGCGAGTCCGTGTGCGCCAGCTTGTGCTCTCGCGCGAGCTGGTCGCGCAGCGTGCACAGCAAGAGCGTCGCGACCGCCAGCAAAGCAAAGCGCGTCCCGGCGTTCCATGCGACAGACACCGGTCGGATCGCCGGCCACGACATCAGCTCGACAGCGACGCACAGACTCGCGCTCCACACCGACAGCCACAAACCCACGCGGCGCGAGGCAAACCACGCGCCCACACCGACGGGGAGGAGATAGAAGAGGAAGAGCGGGAAGGTTCTTCCTACCTGTGAGTCCACGGCCGCGATCAGCGCGATGCAAATGCTCGCGATGGCAGCCACAGCGCGATGCTGTCGATGCTCGAGCCAGCTTGCGGCGAGGTGTACCCATGTTGCCCCCGAGCGTGGCTCGCGGTACCGGATGTAGGACCCCGAGGTTCGGGGCTCGAAAGATTCCTTCAAGAGCATCACGTCGTTCATGGTCACTGGACCTTTCGAACGTCATGCGGTGCATCGCGCGTGCCAGCGCGGGCTTGCGCGGGGACCACATGTGCGTGATTCGCGTTTGCAGCCGCGCGGCTCACGCGGCGCCAGTCAGGTCGCGATCAGCGAAGCGCAGTGGCGTGTGCAGCCGAGGTCGTCACCGGTCAGCACGGCCGCGGTTCCAGGGTGGGTGCACCGAGACGAGCTGCTACCCTGGGGCAAGTTGGCCGCTGCGGGTCGCTTGCGTTTGCGCGAACGCCACGCCGAGTCTAACGCCGTGGGGCAGCGTGAACCTCGTGCGGTGATCGAGGTCGGTGCTCGCCTGCCGCAACCGCGCAACCTCGCTGCGACCGAACACATCGGGAGCCCGGGGCAGCTGACGCGAGCGTGACATTCCCCGTGGACGCCTCAAGCTGGCTCCCCGTCAGCGGCCTCGGCACCCAGCTGCGCACCCGCTCCACGGGCGCGGGCTCGACAAAGACGCCTCACGTGCATTCTTGTCCCACGCGACGCGCCAAGGGCCGGCCAAGTTTCGGCGCAAACCGAGGGATCCGCGCAAGGCACAAATGTTGCGTGCGCAAGCCCCATCGCCAAAGGGATCCCCTCCATGTCCAATCCCGTCGCGCTCCGCGCCGTCCGCACGCTCGTAACCCCGGCTCTCTCCCATCCCACCACCCGCGCTGCGGTCAACCCGCGCGCACGAACGTCGCTACGCCCGGGCGAAGTGTTCGAGGTCTTCGACTCTACCGTCGAGCGCAGCGTTGACCGCCACGCGCATGGCCCACTGGGTGTGCCAGAAAGCACGCACTTCCATGTGCTCTCCTTCGAGGGCCCAGATGCGTACGCTCGTGTTGGCGGTCTCGAGACGCGCGTCAGCGGGTTGTGCGAAGCCTTGATCGCCGCCGGGCATGAGACGCATCTGTGGTTCGTTGGTGACCCGGAGCTGCCGGGTTACGAAGTGCGCGATGGCTTGCACTTGCACAGGTGGTGCCAGTGGCTCAGTCGTCATCACCCGGTCAACGTCTACGACGGCCAAGAGCACAAGAGCTCGGACTACGCGGCTTCGCTGCCACCGGTACTGGTGCGCGAGCATCTCCTTCCGCATCTCCGGCGCGGCGGACGCGCCGTGATCATGGCGGAAGAATGGCAGACCGCCGATGCCGTGTTGCACGTGGATCATTTGTTGCGGCAGGCCTGCTTGCGTGAGCCGGCGCAACTGTTCTGGAACGCCAACAACGTGTTCGGCTTCGAGCGCATCGAGTGGTCGCGCCTGGCGCAGGCGGCGTGCTTGACCACCGTGAGCCGCTACATGAAGCAACTCATGCATGCTTCCGGCGTCGAGGCGATCGTCATCCCCAACGGGCTCTCGCCGGACGCGTACCTTCCGCCGGATCGCTCCGCCGTCGCGCAGCTGCGCAAGAGCTTCGCCGACCGCATCGCCATTACCAAGATGGCGCGCTGGGATCCCGACAAGAACTGGCTCAGCTCGGTGCACATCATCGCGGAGCTGAAGCGCTTGGGGCGAAGGCCGCTCTTGATAGCGCGCGGTGGTCGTGAGCCGCACGGCAAGGAAGTGCTCGCAGCCATGCAGCACGCGGGGTTGCGCGTCGTGAACCGCCGCAACGTGAGCGGTGACCTGCGCGGCATGGTCAGCGCCCTCGGTGCTTGCAGGGATGTCGACGTGTTGAACCTGACCAGCCACATCGACCCGAGCGGCCGGCGAGCGCTATTCCGCGCGTCGGATTCCGTGCTCGCGAACAGTGCCAAGGAACCCTTCGGCCTGGTCGGGCTCGAAGCCATGGCGGTGGGCGGCATCGCTTGCACCGGTTGCACGGGCGAGGACTACGCGATGGCAGGGCGCAACGCACTGGTGTTGCAGACCTCCGATCCGTCGGAGTTCGCCGGCCTCTACCAGTTGCTCTACGCGGACCTGGGCTACAAGAGCGCCATGCGCCGTGCCGGCCGAGCGACCGCGCGCCAATACGCGTGGCCCGAGGTCATTCGCACGATGCTCGCGCCGCGGCTGGGACTTTCCTTGCAGGCAGCGGGTCGGCAAGAACAAGAGGCAACTTAGAACCATGATGTCCGCTTCCAGATCGTGTACGTGTCTTGCTTCTGCGGTGGCCACGCTCTGCCTCTTCGGTTGCTCAGCTGGCACGAGCGCCCCGAAACCCCTCACCGACGCCGGCGCGGCGAGCGACGCGTCCGCTCATGGCGCCAGCAACGACGCGGCGACCAAGCAGGCTCCCTACGACGGATCCGTGTCTGAAGCCGATGCTGGCGATCCGGCGTTGATGCAGACGTGCGCACGACTCGGCGAGCACGCCTGCGTGGCAGACGGCGTGTGCCTCAAAGCGAAGCTGCTCTGCGATGGCACCCGCAACTGCAGCGATGGCTCGGACGAGAAGGCCTGCTGCACTGCCTCCCAGTTTTCGTGCTTGGGCGGCGGCTGCATCGCGATCGCCAAGCACTGCGACGGCGTGGACGACTGCAAAGACTACAGCGACGAAAACGGCTGCAAGGCCTGTGCGCCAGGCTCGTTCTTTTGTGCGAAGGATGGCTATTGCTTGACGCCTGCGGAACGCTGCGACGGCGACACGATGTGCCAGGACGGCTCGGACGAAATGGCGTGCACAAAGTGCAGCGGCACGGCGTTCTTGTGCACCACGGACAAGGTCTGTGTGCCTGCCGCTGCGCGCTGCAACGGCGATGCCGACTGCGCAAGCGCCCAGGACGAGCTCGATTGTACCAAGTGCACCGGCACCGCGTTCTTCTGCGCCGCGGACATGGCCTGCGTGCCCGATTACTTCCGCTGCGACAAGATGGCAGACTGCCCGAGCGGTGCCGACGAAGCGGGCTGCCCGCCCTGAACGCACACGCACGCGCGCAGCAAGCGCCGCGACCAGGCAATTCGGTATTGTGTCCCATCACATGCACGGACGTCCCAGCGCGCCTTCGAGGCTGTTAGCGCAAAGCGCTCCGCAGACCCTCCTCGAAGACCGGATGGTAGAACGGCATTCGGGGTAGAACTTAGGGGCAAATCACAGCGCATCAAGCGTGCCGCCCTGTATGGCATGAAGTGTGCGGCTCTCGTTGGCCAAGGAGACTCAGCATGGCCTCTAAAGAAAAGTCGACCGCACGAAAGTATGGCGAGCTGGCATCTGAAAAAGTGGGGAAGGCCTTGCACGAAGCAAAACGCGGCCAGCTGACCTCGGGTCGCTCGGGCAAGAAGGTGCGCAGCCGCCAGCAAGCGATTGCCATCGGTCTTGCCGAGGCGCGCAGGGCCGGCGGTAAGGTGCCGCGCAAGACGTCTTCGAAGCGAGCTGGGTCGTCGAAGCGCAAGCGCAGCTCTTGACAGGCGCCGCGCGCCGGCAGCACCGAATCGGTCAAGCTTGGCCAGCTGAGCGCCTTCGGCCAGACGACTGCGATGCGCGGCCGGTGCCGAAGCGATCGTGCGCGGAATCACGCCTCACATTCGTCGCCGCGGTGAACCGCCGATGATGGGCTGCGTGCGCGGCAAAGCCCGACGCTGGGTTGTCGAACGCAGGCCGCCGGTCGCTTGCATTTGGAGCGGCACGCTTGGTGCACCTCCGCTGCCCACGACCATCAAGTGCGAGAGGAAGAACACATGATCAACGTCCAACAAATCAAACCCGACATGCCTGTCGTCTGTTCACAGAATGGCCAATTCGCGGTGGTCGACCACCTGGAAGGCCAGGACAGCATCAAGCTCAAGAAGGATAAGACAGGCAAGCACCACTTCATCCCTGTGAGCTGGGTGACTGTGGTGGACGAGAAGGTCCACATCGACCGCCCGGGCACTCAGGCGATGCAGCAGTGGCGCACTGAGAACTGAAGCGGACATGCGGCGCCGGTGCTCCGTCGCACCGGCGCCGCGCAGCTGCTGGTTTCACCTGACACCCGGAGGTTTCCGTGCGCGATCCGCTTGACGTCATCATCATTGGCGCGGGCACTGCAGGCCTGTCGGCGCTGCGCGAGGTGCAGAAGCGCACCCAGCACGTTGTCGTCATCAACGACGGCCCGTGGGGCACCATGTGCGCCCGAGTTGGCTGTATGCCATCCAAGGCGTTAATCGCAGCCGCCAACGCGTTTCACGCGCGCCACACGTTTGGCGAGCTCGGGATCTCCGGAAGCAGCGGCCTATCCATCGACATACCTGCGGTGCTACGCCGAGTGCGAGCACTACGGGACACGTTTGTCGCGGGCAACCTCGACGTCACGAACGCACTCGGCGAGCGCGCGATCAGTGGGCGGGGAAGACTGCTTGGTGGTGGCCGCGTCAGCGTCAATGGTACCGAGCTTCGGGCTCGCCGCATCATCATCGCCACGGGCTCCACGCCCTATGTGCCCAAGCCGTGGCTTGCACTGGGCGACCGGTTGCTGACGACCGACAGCCTGTTCGAGCAAGAGATGCTGCCCAACAGGATCGCCGTCGTCGGACAGGGCGCGCTCGGGGTCGAGCTGGCCCTCGCGCTACGCCGACTCGGGCTCGACGTCGTTGCGATGGGAGATGGCCTCACGGTCGCCGGTTTGACGGATCCCGAGGTCAATGCCGTGGCGATCGCCATGCTGCGGCGCGAGCTCTCCGTTGCGCTGGGTGACAAGGCCGAGCTCTCCGCCGAGGGCACTGGCGTACGCGTGCGTGCAGGGCGTTCTGACGCTGTGGTCGATCGCGTGTTGGTTGCGCTCGGGCGTCGCCCCAACATCGCAGGGCTGGGGCTCGAGGCCCTTGGCGTTGCTCTCGATTCGGCGGGTGTGCCGAAGGTCGACCCGCGTACGCTGCAGGTCGGAGACCTGCCGGTCTTTCTCGTCGGCGACGCGAACGGACGGTCCGCGGTGCTGCACGAAGCTTCCGACGACGGTCACATCGCCGGTCTGAATGCGACCGCGGAGCGTGTCACGTGCTGGAAGCGCCGGACCCCGCTCGCGATCGTTTTCTCCGAACCGACTGTGGCGATGATCGGCAAGAGGTTCGTCGAGCTCGACACTTCGCAGGTCAGCGTCGGAGAAGCGCACTTCGAACATCAAGGTCGTGCGCGGATCGCACAGCGCGACAGCGGGATACTGCGCGTGTACGCCGATCGGCAAAGCGGCCTGTTGTTGGGTGCCGAGCTTTGCGCTCCGGCCGGCGAACATCTCGCGCACCTGCTCGCGTTGGCGATCGAGCGTTCACTGACTGTCCCCGACCTGCTCCGGATGCCGTTCTACCATCCGGTGTTCGAAGAGGGCCTGCGGACCGCGTTGCGCCAACTGTCGGAGCGGCTGCCGACATCGCAGGCCTCCGACCTCGCACGCTGCGAGCGGTGACCGCCAACTACAACCGAGACCGAGCCCCGAAACGACGGCGACGCAACAGCGGCAGGGACTTAATGTCTCGCCGGGGCGGTTTGTGGCGCCGCTGCGGAGTGTGCTGGTTTCGGCGCCTGCAGTCGTCGTTCCGTGAGCCAGCTGCCAATACCTACCCGGGCGTGCCTGTTTGAGGGCGTATCGGCGCTTGAATGGCGAGCTCGAAGCGGCTGCCGGGCTGAGGCGACCACGCTGGCTCTGTTCGTGCTTGGGTGCATGCGGATGGACGCCACCCTCACACCACGCGCAACCCGGGCGCAAACACCGTTTGAACGCCTCCGAGCCATCTCTGCCCGCTCTGGTCTCGATCTCGACCTGGTCCGCCCTGCGATCCTCGATCGCATGCGACTTCTGGCCGAGCTCACCGAAACGGTTCGGGACTGCGAGCACGCGGCGGAGCTCGCCGAGGAGATATTCCGCTACTACGACGCGCGCAAGCCAGGGAAACGCTTTACCGCGTTGGAGCGACACACCGTGGTC
This sequence comes from Polyangiales bacterium, assembly GCA_036382515.1. GTDB lineage: Bacteria > Myxococcota_A > Polyangia > Polyangiales > JAFGIB01 > JADGRF01. The sequence goes on from DASVHQ010000081.1 coordinate 28,634, forward strand.
ATCGGAAGTCTGTTCTCGGACATCGGTAAGAGCGGGCCCGCGGATGCAAGCACGGATGGCCAGAGATTGGTCGCCGAGATGTTTGCCGTGGAGCACGTGCCCGATGGCACGGTGTCGGCCAGCGCGTTCTTCGACACGTACTTCCCTGCGGATGCCAGCAGCCGCGTTCAGAGATTCCGCACGCTCGGGCTCGATCCTGCCATGCACATGCGGGCGTTTTGGGATCTGCACAGCGTCTGGACGCTGCAAATCCTGCGCGGTGACGGCGTACCTCCACAGGCTGTGGCCGCCGCCGCCACGCACCACCTGCTCGAGAACGTGAACCCACACGCCATGTTCGTGACCGACGCCCGTCTGGCGAGATACATCGGCGACAGCGCGTCGTTCGGTCGTTCGGAAAAGCTGGTCATACTTCTGGACAAGTACGATGCGGCGCGCCGGCGCGGTCAGCGAGCTCACGCGGAGACGATCGTCTGGCTGCGCCAAGTCATCGAGGCGCATCCTCGCTTCTGCCAGGACCAGGAATTCTTCTCCCTGATCGACGACCTGGACGCGGTCATCGAAGCCGCATGGCGGCCGCCCCGGCCGCGACCGGTTTCGTCGCCTCGCGAGCTCGTCGACCCGTTTCGCGGCAAGGCTTGACGACGAACCAGGGCGCGATGCAGCTGCCCGTGCGCCGCGTAAACGGCGGTCCTCGTCGAGCGGCACGCCGCTTGCTTGTATCTCTATCGCGAGCCTGAGTATTCGCACGCGTCACACGGCGCGTTTGGGGAGGCAATCATGGACATCGTCCGCAACGAAGGTAGCTTCGACCGCACCATTCGCGTGGTCGCTGGCCTGACGATCGTGGCCGTCGGGCTCGTCGCCAGGAGCTGGCTTGGCTTGATCGGCCTGTTCCCGCTCGTCACTGGGTTCTTGGGTATGTGCCCGCTGTACCGTTGGACAGGTATTCAGACTCGAAGCGCCGACACCCGTTGATCGCAGCCAGCTGCTGCATTTCAGGAGGGACTCATGACAACTCGTTCGCGATGGATCGTCACGCTGACCTTGCTGCTGGGAATGTCGGCCTGTACCGATTCACCAGAAGATCAAGCGCGCAAAGCCGCCGCGGCCGGGCGCGAAGCCAACCGGCTCGAGCTGCAAGCGCTGCGCGAGCCGAATCGGCAAAAGGCGCAGGCCACGGCTGCAGCCGAGCAAGAGATCCGCAAAGCACGCGATGATTTTCGCCAGTGGTGTCAAAGCCGCATGGACCAGATCGACGCCGACGTGAACGACGCGCGCGCCTCGATCCAGCAAGCTGCCCCGCAAGCGCGCGCCGAGCTGGAGCGCCAGCTGGGCGACCTGCAACACAAGCGCGACGCGCTTCGCGCCGATCTCGAAGAGGCCAAGACGCAGAGCGCGTCGAGCTGGGATGCATTCAAGCACCGCGTGGAGCTGCGCTTCGATGAGCTAGCCGCGCTTCTCGACGGCCTGCACCCGACCGACACCTCGCACGCGCGCAAGTGAAAGCGGACGCGGCGGCGGAGCGCTCGGCGCCGCGGGTGGAGCGGCGGCGCCCAGGCGAGATCCGCAGCTAACGCGCGGCGTTGCGTTCGTTCCAGAGCGCGAAAGCGTCGACGAACTTATGCAGAAATCCACGAGTCGTATCGTTGACCAGCGAGCCCTTTTCGTCGAAGAGGGCGGCTGCGTTTCCGATGTAGGCTTCGGGTTGCCCCATCGTTGGCATGTCGAGAGCCACCAGCGACTGGCGCAGGTGATGGTTGGCACCGAAGGCGCCGATAGCACCTGGCGACACGCTGATGATCGCGGCTGGCTTCCCGTTCCAACTGCTCTTGCCGTAGGGACGCGAGCCGATATCCAACGCGTTCTTCAGCACGCCAGGCACCGACCGGTTGTATTCAGGTGTGACGAACAGCACTGAGTTCATCGACTCCAGGCGCGCCTTGAAATCTCGGACGACCGGTGGCGGATCCGCCTCGAAGTCTTGGTTGAAGAGCGGCAGCTGGCCGATCTCGACGACTTCGCACTTCAGCGAGGCGGGTGCCATGGCGATGACAGCCTGGGCGAGCTTGCGACTGAGCGAGTCTTTGCGAAGACTGCCGATGATCACTGCGACCTTGCGAGGAGTAGTCATTCGTATTTCCTTTGTGGACACGGACGATTGCGGCGGCTTGGTCGCGCACCCCGCCGTGTGGTGGCAGGCGGACCAAACCAAGCACCTCGACGTGCACGATGCGTGCCGGATCAGGTTTGTTGAACGGCTTGCGGCGCAGCCCGGGGCTGGAAGACCAGGAAGTACCCGAGCGCGACGAGCGCGACGCCGGCCGCCGCGCCGAAGGTGACCTCGGGGCCGAACGACTTCCAGAGCAGCCCGGCACCGAGCGATGCTGGCAGGTACATGATCGCCGTGACGAAGCCATAGGTACCGATGGCGGTCGCGCGCGTCTTCTCGGGGACGAGATCGGCGATGTACGCCTTGGTCTGTCCCTCGTCGATGGCGTAGAAGACTCCATAGACGAGGAACAGCAAGATCACCGCGATCTTCGACGTCGCCAGAGCGAATCCCACCGCGAGGAGCGCATACAGGCCATACGAAACGGCGATGATCGTGCGGCGTCCGATGCGGTCGCCGAGCCGCCCGATCGGCACCGACAGCAGCGTGAACGAGACGTTGAAGAGCGCGTAGAGCAACGCAACGTGTTTGCTCTCGAAGTGCGCGCGCGCCGCGGCGAGCATCAGAAACGCGTAGCTGAAGTAGGCGCCGGAGAAGAGGCCGGCAGAGATCAGGTAATGCCGGAAGCCAGGGCCAAGGGTGCGCAGAGCGTCACGCAGCGGCATCCGTCGCGAGGCGGCAGCCTTACGCTCGGGGACGAATACAACGAGCACGGCCACGGAGGCGAACGCGGGAATCAGCGCGATGAGGAAGAGCTTCCGAAACGACCCTAACGACTGGCCGAAGTGATCGAGTAGCGCGAACGCCATCAGCGGTCCGAAGATCGCCCCCGCCTTGTCGAAAGCCTTGTGCACCCCGAAGGAAGCGCCGCGCTTCTCCTTGGGCGCCACTGCGGCGAGCAATGCGTCGCGAGGTGCGCCACGGATCGACTTGCCGAGCCGCTCGACGACGCGGAAAGCGAAGATCTGCCCCGTGGTGCTGGCGAGGATGAGCACGGTCTTCGCCAGCGACGAGAGCCCATAGCCAACGACAGCGAGGCCCTTTCGCTTGCCGATCCGGTCGGACAGGTAGCCTGACGCCATGTCGAGCGACGAAGCAGAGAAATCGGCGAGGCCCTCCATGGTCCCGAGCACGACCGTGCTGGCTCCCATCACGCCGGTCATGAACAGCGGCAAAACAGCGAAAATTGCCTCGGAGCTCAGGTCGGTGAGGAAACTGACGATGCCGAGCATGACCACTTCGCGTGGCACACCGAAGAGCAGGTGCACGCGGGCAGGCGGAGCGGCATGAGGGGCGGTCACAGACTACGGACGGTAGCCCAGCGATCCAGATGAGCTCAACCACTCTGCGACAATTCGATGAGTAGCGCGGTTCGTGCGGTTCACGCGCGCCCGCGTCGCCCGGCGGAGCCCTTGCACAGCAGCGCATGCCGTCAACTGCGACGAGGGTGCCCAGCGCCTGACCGCGCATCGCTGCATCGCGCGGAACAAACCTACCGGGGCGCGAGCAACCCGGCGACCGTCATTGACACAGCGTACCGACACACGTCTTGGCGCATGCGAGGTTCCCGCTGGTCGTCGTCGAGCCTGCATAGCCGTGCGTCTGTAGAGACGCGACGAGCGCGGCCGTCGCGCATTGCGTCAGGCCGCCGTTCTGCACGGTGAGCGCGCCGCCCAGCGTCACCAGCTGGCCGGTGGCCGTCGCCACGATGCCGTCGATGCTCGTGAGCGCGGCATTCGAGGAGACGTTGAGATAGCCACCGACGCTCACGAGCTTGGAAAGACCGTCGAGGTTCGTGAGCGCGCCGTTCTGGTACACCATCAAAGAGTTGCCGATGCTCGCCAGGTTCGCGAGACCGCCGAGCGTGGCGAAGGTATTGTATTCGATGTCGACGCCGCCATCGACGGCCGTGAGCTTCGACAGCCAGCTGATCGTCCCGGAACCAAGCGCGCATCGTCATGCAAAGCTCCTGCTGCGGCCGACGCTGGGCGCGCGACCACGCGAGGTATAGTTGCGACAGTGTGCTGCGCCAAGGGGCCACGCTGCGTAAGCGCCGTCGACGTGCCGAGATCCACCCAAAGTCGCAAGCAATTACAGCCTCTTGCAGCGTTCGAGCCGGTGACTTCCGCGAGCCCGCGCGCGGTGTCCGGAAGGTTTCGTGCTGATCGTGTGCGCAACGCGGTGGCGACTCACGCGCTAGTCCATTGTTGCGCCGGGCCATGCGTGGCGCTTCGCCACGTCGCGCCCTGCGGCCAGGTGCGCGGCAGCGGGTTCAACGAGCTCGAGGCGGTCGGCTTCACAGCACGGTGAGCGGGGCCGATGTGTCGCTCGCGTCGGCGCCGCTGATCAACGCAAGCAGCGACATCGCCAGCAGCGAATCCAACGATCCTCGCGCGTTCGCTCGACCCGCGGGTCCTCCACGGACGCCAAGAACACCTCGACGATCAACTTCTTCAGCTCGCTCTGGCGCATCTCGCCTCCGCCAGCGCTCCATCGCGCCCGCGTCGCCCGGCGGAGCCCTTGCACAGCCGCGCATACCGTCAACTGCGATGAGGCTGCTCAGCGCCTGACCGCGCATCGCTGCGTGGCGCCGAGCACACCTACCGAGGGCGGCCCTCAGCACCCTCGGTAGGTGCACCCATCACGCTACCGGCCGCTCGAGCTGTGCAGCGGGTCTCGTGCATTCGGATCGCGCTTGTCCTGCTGCCCGCTTTGTCCAGCCTGCGGTGCCCGCGGGGTGCGCTCCGTGTCGCGCGTGGAGGCGTCCGGTTCCACGCTCGGCGGCTTGGGCTTGGGTTTCACCTGGGTTGGCGGATTCTGAGCTGGCTGATGTTGGTTCGACATAGATCACCCGTGTTGCCCCGCGCGCGAAGTGCGTGCGACTGAGCAGGTCAACCTCCTCTGCAAGAGGAACGCCACACCGAGCTTCAGGACCCGGAACGACGTGTCGATGAAGAACTCGGCATGCTGCATGCATAGGGTGAGAGCAGTGCAACAGGACGCGTCACCAAGTGAACCGACCGGGAGGTCATCATGCTTTGGACAATCGCAGTGGTGTTGTTGGCAGTTTGGGCCTTGGGTCTCGTGAGCGCGTACACGATGGGCGGCTTCATCCACGTCCTGCTCGTGGCGGCAGTGGTCGTGGTGCTGATCCAGTTGGTGCAGCGCGGCGGCGGACGTCAGCTCAGACAGTGAGCCCGCTCGGCGGCGCCTGGGCAGTGAAGCGAGATCGCCTCGCACTCGGGCCGGCCGAGGACGAAGCCGGCAGGGTGTCCGATGCTCCTAGCAATCAAGCGGTCATGGTGGTTAGTCAGTTCGTCCCTGCTGATCGGCGGTCTCTCGGTCGGCTGCGCAGGCGGGGGCTCGGCCGTCTCGCGCAGCCATGGTGCCGTGCACGGCCACGCAAGCAGCGCGGAGGGTGGGGTGTTTGTGAGTGCCGAGCAGGACGCCGCCCAGGGGTTCGACGGGCACGTGCAGGGCGTCGCGGATAGCAGCGACGTCGTGCACGGTGCAGCTAGCGCCGCGCACGACGCCGCAAGCTCCCAGAGCGACGCCGCTGACGCGCGACCGACCGACGCCGCGGCTCGCGCCGACGACTCGGCAGCTGCCGACGCCGACGCGGGAAACGTCGTGCGGCCTTCCTGGCTGATCGACGACGGCGCTGCCGTCTTCTTCGTCGGCAACAGCTTCTTCGACGCGCAGAACCTTGACTTGCCCGACTGGGTGGCCGCGGTTGGCCAGGCGGTGAGCCCGAAGATCACGATCAAGACCGGCTCGCACATCGTGGCTGGCAACAATCCGTTGCAGTGGTTCTTCCAACAGCAGCAGAGCCAGGACGCGATCGCCTCGAAGAAGTACAAGGTCTTCATCCTGCAGGGCGAAGAGTTCGAGCCGGTCGACCACAAGCAACAGTTTCAGGACGCCGTGCGCGCCTACTATCACGCGGTCACCGCGAGTGGCGGCAGCGTCATGCTGTTCATGACGTGGGACTTCAAGTGGGATGAAGGCCAGCCGGCTCCGACGTTTCTCGATCAGCTGTCGTCGGCCTACGACGAGATCGGCAAGGAGCTGCACATTCCAGTGATCCCCGTCGGCCTGATCTATGACGACGTGAACAACGCTCTGCCCCCGGGCGAGGTGCGGTACTTCCTCAACGGCGGAAGTCTGCATCAGACCGAGAAAGGTACGGCCGTGAACGCCTACGCGACCTTCTCGATGCTGACGGGGATCAACCCAAAGGGCGCCTCGTTCGCCGCGACCGGCAACACCAATTCTCCGACGCTGCTGCAGTACCTGTCGGACAAGAGCTGGGCCCGCGTCGCGCCGCGCTTGCACAACTAGGAGCCGACCCCAGAGATGCCGTTGAGCTTCGGCGAGTGAGGTGCGTGAGCTCTCGTCGACGTCGCCTCCTGCTGGCAGGATCGCGTCGCCTCGATGCCGCCCGCGCAACACGTGAGATTCGGCCGCACCGCCAGCGTCGTGCGGCTCGCCAAGCCGGCCGATCAGCCGGTGCACCTGGCCGCTGTGCGCTGAGACACATCGGCGCGTTGGGACACTTATGCGCCAGCGCCGACGGTTGACGCCTCGCCTGCGAGACATGGGGCGCGGCACGAAGCTTGCACGAAACAACCGCGATGAGGATGCGATCCAGCAGCTTACTGGCGGCGGCCTTGCTCGCGGCCGCGCTTTCGGCACTCGCGGCGCCGGCTCGAGCTGAGCCCGTATCGAAGCCGCCGGGCTGGGGCCTGGGCCTGATGCTTGGCGAGCCCACGGGCCTGACGCTCAAGCACTGGAACGGCGGGGCCAACGCCTGGGACTTTGGCGTCGGCGTCGGTCCGGGCTTGCGTCTGCATGCCGACTTCCTTTGGGGCGTGGCGCAGCTCTTGTCGAACAAGTCCGACCTCACGCTCGATCTCTATCTCGGCGTGGGCCCGGTCCTCGGCGTCGAGAGCAGCTGGTGCGGAACGGCGTATCGCCCGCAAGGCAGATGCCACGATGGCGCGTTGTTCGGCGGCGCCCGCGTCCCGTTTGGCCTCGACGCGCGGCTTACGCGCTTGCCGATCACGTTCGGGCTCGAGCTAGCGCCGGGACTGTGGCTCGGGCGTGACTTCGTCTCCGGGCTGCTCGACGTATTTCTCTTCGTGCGCTTCTTGCTCTGATGGCATCACAAGACTGGAGACCGTGTGGTTGAAGTTCCTTCGGCTGGCAATCCGGACGCCCCTGAAAAAGAGCTCGATGCTGGGCGCGCGGAGTCTTTGCTGAAGACAGGGGCTCTGCAGAGCGCCATCTTCAACAGCGCCAACTTCTCTAGCATCGCCACCGACGCCAAGGGCGTGATCCAAATCTTCAACGTCGGCGCTGAACGCATGCTTGGCTATGCGGCTGCCGACGTGGTGAACCGCGTCACGCCGGCCCACATCTCCGATCCCGAGGAAGTGATCGCGCGTGCGACCGCGCTCAGCGTCGAGCTTGGCACCACGATCGCGCCGGGCTTCGATGCGCTGGTCTTCAAGGCCTCTCGCGGCATCGAGGACATCTACGAGCTGACCTACATCCGCAAGGATGGCAGCCGCTTCCCTGCCGTGGTCTCCGTCACGGCGCTGCGCGATGCGCAGGAATCCATCATCGGTTATCTGCTGATCGGCACCGACAACACCGCGCGCAAGCGCATCGAAGAGGAACGCACCAAGCTCGACCAGCGCCTGCGCGACCAGCACTTCTACACGCGCTCACTCTTCGAATCGAACATCGATGCCCTGATCGCCACCGACCCGCGCGGCATCATCAGCGACGTCAACAAGCAGATGGAAGCGCTGACCGGCTGCACGCGTGACGAGCTGATCGGTGCGCCCTTGAAGAACTACTTCACCGACCCGGCGCGCGCCGAGGCCGGCATCAATCGTGTGCTCGCCGAAGGCGAAGTCACCAACTACGAGCTCACCGCGCGCGCCCGCAATGGCACGCTCACGATGGTCTCCTACAACGCGACCACCTTCCACGATCGCGATCGGGTTCTGCAGGGCGTGTTCGTGGCTGCGCGCGACGTGACGGAGCTGAAACGCTACGAACAAACGCTGCACCAAAAGAACGTGGAGCTGGAAGCCTCCAGTCGCATGAAGTCCGAGTTTCTCGCGAACATGTCGCACGAGCTCAGGACGCCGCTCAACGCCATCATCGGTTTCTCCGAAGTGCTCAAAGATGGCCTAATGGGTGAGCTGAGCGAGAAACAGCGCGTGTTCATCGGCAACATCTTCAGCAGCGGCAACCACCTGCTCTCCCTGATCAACGACATCCTCGATCTGTCGAAGGTGGAGTCGGGCACGATGATGCTCGACCTGGAGTCCGTGAAGATTTCGTCGCTGTTCGTGAACAGCCTGTCCATCGTCAAGGAGAAGGCTGCGGCTCGCCACTTGCGCCTGGCTGTGGACGCCTCCGATGAGCTGGGTTCGTTTCAAGCCGACGCGCGCAAGGTCAAGCAGATCGCCTACAACCTGCTTTCCAACGCGGTCAAGTTCGCCACCGAGGGTGGACAAGTCACCCTGCATGCCAGTCGGGTTCCGTGTGCCGAGGTTGGCCAGCTGTCTGGCGCGTGGGTAGGGCGGACCTTCCCGGTGGCCGCCAACGAGTTCCCCGAGTTTCTCAAGATCAGCGTGACCGACACCGGGATCGGCATCTCGCCCCACGGCCTGCACCAGTTGTTCAAGCCTTTCAGTCAGATCGACAGCGGCCTGGCGCGAAAATACGAGGGCACGGGCCTGGGTTTGGCCATGGTCAAGCTCCTGGCCGAGCTGCACGGCGGCGTGGTCGCGGTCGAGAGTGAAGTGGGCAAGGGCTCGTGCTTCACGGTCTGGCTACCGCTGCGAACCGCCGAGGAAGGGGTGCTCAGATCGGTCAGAGCGTCAGCTGCGCCCTTCGCCGAAACGCGCGCCGGAGAACGCACCGCGCTGGTGGTCGAAGACGACTTCAAGTCCGCTGACCTGATCCGCGTCCAGCTCGAGGCCGAGGGCTTCACGGTGCTGCATGCCACGTCGGCCGAGGCTGCGCTGACGCACGCGATGCAACAGCCGCCGTCGTTGATCACCCTGGACATCATGTTGCCTGAAATGGACGGCTGGGAGCTGCTCGCTCGCCTGAAACAAGTGCCGAAGCTCAAGAACATCCCGGTCGTGATCATCTCGATCGTGGCGGACCGGAACAAAGGTTTCGCTCTCGGCGCTGCAGCCGTGATGCAAAAGCCGATCGCCCGGCAGGAGCTGTATCAGTCGCTGGTCGAGCTGGGCTTGATTCCGCGCGAGCCGACCGACCCGCTCACAGTCCTCGTCGTCGATGACGACCCAAAGGCGGTGGAGCTCGTCGCGGTGCGCCTGGTCGACTTGGCCAGCACCGTGTTGCGTGCACACGGCGGCCGTGAGGCCATCGAGATCGCGCGGCGGGAGCTGCCTGACTTGATCGTGCTCGATCTGATGATGCCGGAGGTGAACGGCTTCGACGTCGTGGCGGCGCTCAGTCGCCACGCCGACACCGCTGGCATTCCGATCCTGATCGTCACCGCCAAGCAGGTCACGGCGGACGACCGCGCCACGCTCAATGGGTATGTGGCGGCCATCGTGGAGAAGGCAGACTTCGATCGTGCACGCTTCACGGCCGAAGTTCGGCGGGCCACGTCGGGCCGCCAGGTGGTCGCCTGACATGGCCAAGGTGCTCGTCATCGAGGACAACGCCACCAACATGACGTTGGCGGTATTCCTGCTGCAGTCGGTGGGCCATACTGTGCTCAGCGCGACGGATGCCGAGGCGGGTTTGACCTTGGCACGCCGCGAGCAACCCGAGCTCATCCTCATGGACATCCAACTGCCCGGCATGGACGGCCTGCAAGCCACGGTGCTGCTCAAGGAAGACAGCGCGACGCGCGGCATCCCGGTGATCGCCCTCACGGCCCTCGCGATGAAGGGCGACGAGGAACGCATTCGAGCCGCAGGCTGCGATGGTTACATCGCCAAGCCCATGCACTACAAAGAATTCCTGGCAACCGTCGCAGCTCGGCTGGCGCCAGCATGAGCCCGGGCCGCCAAATAGTCGTGCGCCCTGCGCGGATCCTGATCGTCGACGACGACGACGCCAACAGGGAAGTGCTGGCCATCATCCTCGCCCACGAAGGCTTTCTCACCGCAGCCGCCGACTGCGGGCGGGAGGCGCTCATGGCCGCGGCAGAGCAATCGCCGGACCTGATCCTGCTCGACGTCATGATGCCAGACATGAGCGGCTACGAAGTGGCGATGAAGTTGAAGGGCGACCCGTCCACGAGGCACATTGTCATCTGCATGATCACTGCGCTCAGTGATCGCGCCACCAGGCTGCGCGCTCTCAACGCAGGAGCCGACTTCTTCCTCAGCAAACCCCTGGATCGCGGCGTGCTGTGTGCGCACGTCAAGAGCCTGCTGGGCAACCTGGTCCACGCCGCCTGAGGCGGGACGCGCGCGGCGAACGCGCCAATGCACCGCGCGTCTGGATGTTGAAAGAGAAACGCACGACTTCCCCGGTCGCTGGACCGGAGAAATCGTGCGAGGTGTGTGACGGGTTCGATTACTTGGCGGGTTGGACGACTGTGCTGGCGTCGAGGGTGACAGCCGTCTGCGCGAGCAGCCTGCCGTTGATCGATGCGCCGGTCTGCAGCGTGATGGCTGTTTGACCCAGCACGATGCCCTCGATGTGCGCCGTCGTGCCGAGCACGACCTTGCCGGAAACTTGCCAGAAGATGTTCTGGGGCAGCGCACCGCCCGTCAGCACGACACGCGTGCCGCTGCTCATGGTCAGCGTCTGCGCGATCTGGAAGATCCAGACATCCGTCGAGCTACCGCGCAGCGTGACGTTCGCCGGGATCAAGACACCAGTGCCCCACTTGTAAACGCCCGCCGGCAGGGTCATCCCACCGATGTTGCCAGCACCCAGCTCGGTGACCTTGGCTGCACGCCCCGCTGCATCCGTGAACGCAAGCTGCATGTCGCTGACAGCTGTCGTCAGGTTCGCCGGAGTGGGCGACGCGTAGTTGGCCGCGTAGACCTTACCGGTCACTTGCGGAGACGTGGAGAACACGTTGGTGGAGTCCGCGGTCAGCGAGAAGCCCGTGATGTAGGTGGCAGCTGCGGGGCTAACACCGATGTTTCCCGTAATGGCCGACTTCGGCACCGTGGAGATTCCGCTCTTCGCGAGGATCACGAAGTTGCCGGCGGTTCCGAGCTTCACAGCAAGGCCCGTCTTGGCGGTACGCAGCGCCTCGGCGCCGAGCGCGGTGTCAGATGCGCTCCCAGCGCCAGCCGCTCCGCCTCCGGCGTCGGCTGTGCCGCTCATCGTACGCGCCGATTCCGACGGCCCGCAGGCGCTGGCAAGTGAGAGTAAGAGGAGCGCGGCTCCTAAGTTGTAGCTCTTGGATTTCATGGTCATCGTGGTCATCATCACGGGTCGCAATGCAAGATGATCGCCAAGCCTGCGCTGGCGCGAATGCCATCGTTAATGCGCGCCGCGCATCGCTCCAGCCATGTTGGCGGCGCCAATCCGTCCGACGGGGCAGTTGTGCGTGCGACGACGCAGCGCGCTGACGGGGAGCATCCGGCGGCCGCGCCGGCGCGTGCGCTCGGTCAACACCCTCCAATCGACTCGAAGAGGCGGCAGCGTGGAGCGTATCAACGCAAGCTGACGCTGTTGCTCCAGTGATTATGTTTTGCCTGGCTCGGCCCAAGGAGCGCCCGTGCTCGATGACCGGGGACGCCATGACCACCGCAACCGACGCACTGCCGCCCCATTTCACGTCACCCGTCCCGCCGCCGGGCGTAGCCACCACCGAGCCTCGTTCAGCGTGCGCTCGCGCGCGTCACGCTCGTGCTCTTCATCGCGATGCATCTGGTACGCGCTGCTCTGCTACGCGATCGCCGGCCTCGCAGGCATGGTTTGGAAGTTCGTGGTGAGCACGATCGCAGTGAATCACGCGGTCTTCTGCATCAACTCGCTGGCGCATATCTGGGGCTCACGGCGCTACGACACGCCGGACACCGCCAGGAACAACGCGCTGCTGGCAGCGCTCACGCTGGGCGAGGGGTCGAATGTGTAGCCGGTGGCCGAGGGCACTCGCTTTCACGAATGCCCTCGGCAACGATTCCCCCGAGTCAGCTCACCCCCCGCCTGAGCTCACTCAAGTCCCCCGCGAAGCTGAAGTAAAGATGAAGCAGCCCCCGTGTAAGAGCAGTCGTCACGGGTCATTGCAAGATCGAGCCCAAGCCGCGGTGTCCCTGTAGTCGGCAGGGCCCCACGACGAGACCGATTTGCCTGGCCAAAGTGTCCCGGAGGAGCAGCTTTGCGGCGCGGCCAGCGCGGTCGTTCGCGCGGTCGACCGACCGATCAGCTGAGCGCGCGCGGAAGGAGGTGCTGTGCAGCGCGTGGCACGCTGCTTGCGTCTGGCAACGCTCACCATGGGAAACAAATTTCATTCAAAGCAATCCGCAGACCACCACGACCGCCCGCACGACCGTCAAGGAGGCAACGGTGCGAAATCGATGATTGGCGCTCCGATGCATCAGCAGTCAGCCGAACAGCACAGCTTCGGAACTCGGGACGAAAGACCGAGCCAGGCCCACGACACAGGCGGCGGTCAATCGCAGCCGGTGAAGGAGCCGCCCAGTGCGACGGCCCAGCCCGACAGCGAGAGATCGTTCATGGACTCCGTGTGGCAAGCGATCAGAGACAACCCCATTCCGATTGCGCTCGTGGGCGCCGGCCTCGGCCTTGGCGCGGGGGCGACTTGGCTCATCATGAGCAACCGTCGTCGGCAGACCAGCCCCGTGAGCCGGCTGGTCCAGAGTGTCCTGCAACAAGCGGGATCACGAAGCCGGCAGCTGGAGCAAAGCATCGAGGAGCTGATCCCGAGCAGTCCGATCGCGATCGGTGCCGCGGTTCTCACCGTGGCAGCCGGCATCACGCTCGCGGTGCTCGGCACGCGCAAGCCAAGCTCGTGGCTCGACAAGCGTCGCGACCAGTTCACGGAGCTCGCGCAAGGTCTCGTGCACGACGCGGTCGAGAAGGTCGAAGCCGTCGCCAGGCAAGTGAGCGAAGCGCTCTGAGAGCGCACCGATCCGCTCGAGCAACAGCCAAGTAAGGGACCGACCCGCGATGTCTCGGATCGTCTGCAAGTTCGGGGGCACGAGCCTCGCGGATGCCGGTCAGTTCAAGAAAGTGCGCGCCATACTCGCTGCGGACCCGCGCCGCAGCATCGTGGTGCCGTCGGCTCCGGGCAAGCGCAATCCGAGTGATGCCAAGCTCACAGACTTGCTCTACCTGTGTCAGAAGCGCGCCGCTCTCGGCACGCCCTACGCTGAACCTTTTGGTCATGTGCGCGGGCGTCTCTTCGAGATCGAGCGCGAGCTCGGCGTGGACGCGAAGATGGCAGAGCACCTCGGCGTGCTCGAGCACCAGCTGGAGCAGGGCGCGTCGAGAGACTTCGTCGCGTCGCGAGGCGAGTACCTGAGCGGGTTGCTTCTGGCGGCCTATCTCGAAGCTGAGTTCGTCGACCCAGCGCACTGCGTGGTGCTCACGGCCGGTGGCGGTGTGGATCCTGCCACTTACGCTCTGCTGGCAGAGCGCCTGGCCGATACGTCGAAGCGCTACGTGCTGCCAGGGTTCTACGGTCGCGATCAAACGGGGCAGGTCACGACGTTCTCGCGCGGTGGCTCCGACATCTCGGGCGCCATCGTGGCGCGCGCCGTCGGAGCCGAGCTCTACGAGAACTGGACCGACGTGTCGGGTCTGCTCATGGCTGACCCCCGGATCGTGCCAAACGCCAAGCCGATGCAGGAGGTGACTTACGCGGAGATCCGCGAGCTTTCATACATGGGCGCCTCCGTGCTGCACGACGAAGGCATCTCGCCCGTACGCGAGGTGGGCATTCCGATCTGCATTCGCAACACCAACCAGCCGCAGCATCCCGGCACACGCATCGTCACGACGCTGAGCCCCGAGGTGGAGAAAGCCACGGAAATCGCGGGGATTGCGGGCAAGCGTGCCTTCGCCATGATCAGCCTCGAGAAGGATCTGCTCAACAAGGAGGTCGGCTTCGTGTACCGCTTGCTCGGCATCCTCGATCGCCACGCCGTGAGCTTCGAGCACTGCCCGTCGAGCATCGATAGCGTCAGCGTGATCATCGAGGTCTCGCAGCTCGAGAACAAGGTGGAGCAGGTGCTGAGCGAGATACAGAGCACGCTCAGACCCGACAAGCTCGAGTACACGCCGCAGATTGCACTGATCGCCGTGGTCGGTGAGGACATGGCGAAGACGGTGGGCATCGCCGCCAAATTGTTCGCGGCCCTGCGCGACGCCAACGTGAACGTGCGTCTGATCAATCAGGGTGCTTCCGAGCTGAACATCATCGTGGGCGTCGTACCGGAGGACTACGAGCGCGCTGTGCGTGCGCTCTACGCTGCCTTCGTGACGCGCGAGGTCGCCCGCTCATAGGATGGAGATCGAGGACTTACGAAGGGTGGGTAGTGCATGCAGCAGCCTCCAGTGCGTCGGGGCGTCGATACTGACCAGCACGCGTCACCGCGCAGCGCTCGCGGGCTGATGCGGTGTCGGCGGTTCGACCGGAGGGTTCCCTCCCTCCCAGTAGACTGGGCGGCCGTAGTAGTCGTAGAGCCGCGCTTCGTATTCGCGATTGACGCTCGCGTTCGGGTTCCACTCCGGGCTGTTCTTGATCTCGGCTCGGGACATCTCGATGAACACCTTGTGTTCCTCCCAGCTGATGCGCCTCGCCCAGAGCGGCGAAACCAGCACCTTCTTGCCGAACCACCAGTTCTTGGTGTCGAGCACCAGGTAGCGGATCTCCCAGGTCTCATCGTCGACGATGAAGTCTGCGATGTGGCCGATCGCGTCGTCGCTCCCCTCTATGTGGTAGCCGCGGACGTCTCGTGCGCTGCGCAAATGGATGTCACCGGACTCAGCCTCGGTCTGCTGAGCCACGGTCTCGTTCCAGCTGCCAGCGGTCAGCAGACCAGGCGACTGCCCCATGCCCCACACTCCCGAATAGCCCCAGTAGGAAGGGTAATCGTAGTAGCGGTAGTAGTCCTGCTCGTGCTGACGCGACACGGGCTTGTCGACATCGACACTCGGACTGTTCTTCACCTTGTCCACGGTCAAAGCCAAGTGGAAGCGGCGCGTCGACCACTCGGCCTTGCGGAAGGAAATCGGTGAGATGAGCACTCGCCGCCCACCCAACACGCCACCGGTCTCGGCGACCAGGTAGCGAATCGTCCAGCACTGGTCATCGAAGAGGAAGTTCACAACACTTCCAACCTCGCCATCGCTGGCGCTGATCGTGTACCGCTCGAGATCTTTCAGGCTTCGCAACATGGGTCTTCCTCCTGCACTCGCCAGCTGCACTCGCCAGCCATTGGTTCGTGGTCGCTTCGCTCGGGTAACGGGCAGAGCAAGCCGCGTGCCGACTCTCCGAGACCGCCGTGCTGAGACGCGACGCGCACCTTTGATCTGGCACAGCGTGTGCTTGGTGAGCGGTAGGGAGCCATCAGTCCATGACCGACATGAATTCTCATCACCCGTACACCATCGTCGTAGCCATCGACTTCTCCGCTCCGTGCGAAGCCGCCGTGAAGGAAGCGCTGCGCCTTGCAGCGGAGCACAGCGGAAGCGAGCTTCACGCGGTGCACATCATCGACCCGAGGACTGGCGGCACGCGCTCGGTCCGGATGCGGACTCAGGATGTGGCTCTCGGCGAGCTGCCGGCGCGCATGCGCGCCTATGTCGCGGCGCAGGCCGACGGCTTCGAGAACGTCAGCGACCTCGCACTCGGTGTTCATATCCGACTCGGCCAACCCGTCGCCGGCATCCTGCAGCTGACCATCGACATCCAGGCGGATCTGCTTGTCGTCGGCACGCACGGCCACAACGGAGTGCTCCGAGTGGCGCTCGGTTCAATTGCGGAAGAGCTAGTGCGCACGGCCCACTGCCCCGTGCTCACCGCGCGGCCGATCGCGTACGAGGGCTTGCGAGCCTCCGATCGCGCCGAGCCGGCTTGCACCGATTGCCTCGAGACCCGCAAGCAGACCGCGGGCGCGCACTGGTGGTGCGATCACCATCGCACTGCGCTACGAGAGGTCCACACCTATTCGGCGGTAGAGCCGGTTCGGTGGGTGCATGGCTCAGCCGACGTCTACGGTGCCGGCACGAGCGCCTCGCAGACGTGAGGGCAGCGCCTGTGCAGCGCCTGATCGCTCGAGTGCCAACGTGGGATCTTTGTGCGCCCCGTGTTGGGGCGGCTGCGTCGGCAGCGCGCGCAGGGGGCTGGCATGGCGGCCATGACCGGACCGGGCCACGCGCGGCCCGCTTGTTGCTAGGCAATGGACCGAGATGACCGACACCTTGTTTCTACTCGCCGAGCGCGACTCTCGCTGGATCGACTGGGCGCGTGCCTGGCGCGATCCGCAGCACATCTTGGTGCTGCTCGTGCCGCACGGCGAGGAGAGTCGCGAGGAGTTTTGCGATCGAGTCCAAGCGCGGCTCAAGCGCCTGCCCGCTGACGGCGACCGGCTACGGCGCGTCGTGCTCACCAGCGGCGCTTGTTGGGACGGGCCGGCGTTGCTCGGCCGAGCGCAGATGATTCGCTCCATCCTTGCGCGCATCGCCGACCACGGGGGCCCGACCAGCGTGCTGCTTGACTGCGGTCCCAAGGACGGGCCCGCGTCGATCGGTATGCAGGCGATCGCCGAGGCTCTCACCGAGTGCGTGCTCGACCGCGACACGCAGCTGCATCTGGTTGCGGGCCCCAGCGCATCGGCGCTGCGCGCGGCCTGAGCGTTCTGCACAGCGGGCAGCGCAGCGCGCGACGGACGCGACCTGACCGCGAAGCACGCATCCGCGCGTGGCAAAGTTGGGCGAGACGCTCGTGCGCGTGAGGCGTCTTGGCCGGCGCGCGCGGTCGACCGAGGCTCGTCAGCATGGCACGCATGATGCACCAGTACCCAAGCACGATGGTTCGATGCGATCCAAGCGCCGTTGCAGCTGCCGCGACGTTCTCGAACGGCTCACCCGCGCCGCGTGGCGGGCACTTGCGTGAAGCGTATGAAATATCCGAACGATACCGACCCGCAGACCCGCCACCTCGATGCGGTGGTCGACGGAATGCGCATTCACTGGGTGGAAATGGGCGACGCGAACGCTTCAGTGCCGATCGTGCTCTTGCACGGCATCAATGACTCGCACTTGAGCTGGCGCCGCATCGCGCCATTGCTCGCCCGCCATCGCCGCGTGATCATGCCAGACCTGCCAGGCTGCGGCCTGTCGGAGCGACCCGACGCCAGCTATACGCTCGCATGGCACGCGGCCATCATCACGTCGTGGCTGCGTTTGCTGGGCATCGAGCAAGCGGACGTCGTTGGTCACTCGTTCGGCGGCGGTGTGGCCCAGATGTTGTTGCTTGAGCATCCGCGACGCATTCGGCGCCTCGCGCTGGTCGCACCCGGCGGGCTCGGCCGCGACGTCGATTTCTGGCTGCGACTCGCCACGGTGCCGCATGTGGTCGAGCGCTTCGGTCAGCCATTCATGGCGCTCGGCACGCGTCTGGCACTGCGCCGTGCATGCGCGCTGTTTTCGGATGATGAAATCGCTCAGCGCTGCGCGATGAATGCTCTGGACGGCTCGGCGCGCGCCTTCGCTCGCACGGTCAGCGATGTGATCGACTGGCGCGGCCAGAGCCGGCTCTTCATGCAGCGCGCGCACGAAGCTGGTGTGCTGCCGCCCATAGCCGTGTACTTCGGCGAGCGCGACGTGCTGATTCCTGCGGCCCAAGGCGCGGCGTTCGCGCAAAGCCTCGTTGGTGTGGTGTTTCGGCAGTTCGCGGGCTGCGGGCACTACTTGCATCACGAGCAGCCCGACGCCTTCGTGAGCGCGCTCTGCGAGTTCCTGGACATTGCATACGCACCGGCCGCGCGTCTGCGCGCAGCCCCAACGCCAAACACAGCCACGCCCGCGCCACGGCTGCGTCAAGCATGGGACGCGATGTTCGGGGCGGTCGTGCCCGATGCGCCTCGCGCCGCCGCGTGACGCCCGCAGCGCGAGGCACGCCAAGGCCACGGACCTCGGTTCGTCGGCTTGGCAAGCTTCAGTGGATCGATTCGGGAGCTCTGCGTTCGACCGTCGAAGCGAGCCAATCGAGCGCGAGGCGCGAGACCAGCGTCCGGCCTCCCACACTCAGCCACGAGCCGATCAAGCGAGAGCTCAAACCGCCGCCCAGGATGAAGCCAAGTCCAGCGGCCACCGCCAGCACAGCGTAGGGCTGTTCCTTGGCATGCTGCGAGAGTTGGTGGTGTGCATCTTCGAAGCGTTCCACGAGCATCGAGACCCGTGTATCGAGCGTCTGGGTCATGGTGTTACCGCCTCGCCAGCAGGCGGCCCAAGAGGTAGCCCGCGCTGAGAGCCATGCCGGCCGCCAGCAGCGGCTGTTCTCGCACGAAGCGTTGCAGCTGCCCATCGATCCGAGCGACCTGCTCGGCGAGGGCGGTGCGCCGCTGTGGCAGCGTGATCAGCGACTTCGAGGCAACCTGCTTTCGAAATTGAACATTCATGTCGGAGGCAGTGAGCATCGCGCGTGCCAGCGTGAAACGGCGGTGTCGAGCAAGGTTCCCGAGGAATTCGGGACAATCTGCCTCGGTTCGACTGCCGGCTCACGCACAAATTGCCCAGCCTACATACGACCGGGCCTCGACCGCGGCAGAGAAGCGGTCACGAACCGGGCACTCGCCCTTGGCCCACTTCGTGATTCTCCATGGCGCCGTGGCCCTCGCCGGCCCAGATGGAAAGAACCATGAACATCCCATGCCTAGTGGCCGACATCATGACGCGCGACGTCGCAGTGCTGCACGAAGAGGACAACGTCGAGCACATCTTGCAGCGCATGGATGGGCTGCAGCTCAGGCACGTGCCGGTGGTGGATGGATCCCGGCTGGTGGGCCTCGTCAGTCACCAGGACATGCTGCGTCTCACGGTGACCGAGCTGCTGCTCGACGACCCGGTCTCGCGTACTCGGGGGCAGTTCCTCGAGGAACAGGAGGAGAATACTTTCGTGGCCAGAGTGATGACACGGGATCCCGTCACAGTGACTCCGCAGACGCCGATCGCCAACGCCGCAGAACTGCTGCTGCGCACGAAGATCGGCTGCCTGCCGGTCGTGGACAACGATCGACTGGTGGGGATCGTGACGAAGACCGATCTGCTCGGGCTGTTGGTGCAACTCTTGAATGCAGGGCCTGCCGCGAGCGCTGCTTGACGCACAGGCGAAGGGGATGCGGGCACGCTCTGGAAGACAGCCCTCTCGCGAGCGATGGTGGCTTGTGCTGTAGCAAGCAGACGGAGTTTGGGCCGGTGGTTCGTCGGTGGTTGGGTCTAGCGTGTTGAATCGGAGTGCTTAGCTTCGCGCGGGAGCTTGAAGACCATGAGCACTCAAGAAGAAGTTCGCGACTTCATCGTGCATAATTTCTACGTACCAGAGCCGCAGACGTTGGATGACGCAGCCTCTCTGATCGACGCAGGGATCGTAGATTCGACCGGCGTGCTTGAGCTGCTTGCTTTCGTAGAGAGCGAGTTCGCCGTGCACGTCGACGACCGGGAAATAGTCCCGGAGAACTTCGGGTCGATCGAGCGCATCAGCGCGTTCGTCGAGCGCAAGCACTCCAAAGCCGCGTAGCGCATCTCGTGCCCGGCGAGCGAGCGCACGCCGTTGCGCTTGCGCTCGAGCGTCGACCGACGAGTCTCGAACCGCTCGGCGAAGCGTCGCGCCAACAGCGGATGGCACGTCGTATGCACTCGTGGCGAAGCAAGTAAGTGCGAGCTGCTCGCTGCAGCGGTCGTACGAACGCAATTGTGGGCCACGCAGCGCACAGAGGCTGCGCCGAGTCGAGGAGCATGGGTACGATGCGCCACTCTGAGCTCGTAGTCGTCGGCACATGGCTGTGCCTGGCGTGTGCGTGCGGCAAGACGCCTGGCGGCTTGCAGCCGGCGCTGCGTGGGGGTGGTGTCAGCGGAGCGCCATCCGCAGCTCCAGCGGCAAATGCACAGCCGCGGACGGCTGCACCGACGACCCCGTCAGCGCCATCGTTGCTGGCGGAGAATGCAAAGCGGGGTGATGCCGTTAGGCGCGACTTCGCTGCGGAGCTGCTGAGCAATCTGGGTGAGCCGAGCAGCTGCCTGAAAGCGCGTCCCGCGGGCGCAGTGCCGAACACGACGGACCTGAGCGTGACCGCGTACGTGATGCCCAGTGGTGGTGTCAGTCGCTGTGACGCGGAAGGTTCGGGTCTCGACGCCGACGAGCTGGCGTGCGTGTGCCGACTGATCGCCGCAGTTCACTTCGCGCAACCCGTCGACAACGCGCCGTTGGTCGTGACGGCGAGCGTCAAGCTCCAGTTGCCGAACCCCAACGGCTCGCAAGTGCGTTCACCAGCGCAACTGCAGCGCCCACTCGATCCATTGGCTCCACCCAAGCGTGGCTTGCCGCCGCCGCACGTCGACCAACCCGGCAACGTGCCAACCCCCGCGCCGCCCACTTTCTACGCGCCCGCGCCGGGCAACGTGCCAACCCCCGCGCCGCCCACCTTCTACGCGCCCGTGCCGGGCAACGTTCCGACCCCAGCCCCGCCGGCGAAAATGCCGTGACACGTGCCGCTCATGCCGGGCGCCGACGTGCCGACACCCGTTCGCACGAGCTATTCACCGTCAGCTCGGAACGCCCCCCGATTCATGGCGAGCCTCAATGGAACACGCAGCCCCCCACGACTTGTCTCTCACCGAGGCGCAGGCCTTGGCGCATCGCGCGATCGATTCGTACGCGCAGCAGTTTTCGAAGTACGCGCCCACGTGCGCGTGGCCCACCGAAAACCAGGCCGAGATCACGTTCACCGTGAAGACGATGGAGCTGCGTGGCGGGCTGACGGTGATGTCCGATCGATTCGTGATCTGGCTCGATGTGCCGCTCTTGTTGCGCCCATTTCAGCGGCGCGCTGTGCACGTCATCGACGACGAGGTGCGCGGCTGGCTGGCAAAGTCCAAGTGAGGCGCGACCCAAGCGCTGCGAGTGCAGGCCAGCGCGTTACTACAACGTAGCGTGGCAGCTGTTCATACGCGACGGACAAATTGTCCCAACGGGACAATCTTGCCGGTGGACGCTGGTGTTCGGCTGCGACATCACAGCGGTAATGCGCGGTACGAGCCTTGCAACAGGCGGCTCGCCAGCTATGCCCAAGAACGACCACGAGCCGAGCCCAGAGCGCAAACAGACCGACGCGAGCCTGCGCGTGGAACGCGACCTGACGGATCAAGCGCTGGCCGACCGGCAGGTGTCCGTCGACCAGACTGCCGATGCCGTCATCGCCCGGGCTCGGGCACGCGCCGACGAAGTGCTTTCGGCGGCTCGCACGAAGACCGATCGACGCTCCACGACCTCTGCACAGAGCGCGCCTTTTCCCCAGACGATGGAGAGGGAGAGAGCGCTGGAGGATCGTATCCTGCGCGAGGAACGAGCCAGCGCGGATCACACCCTGCGAGCGGAACGTCTTGCGCACGTTGCTCTGCTCGCAAGCGAGCGCGAGGAAACGAACCAGGACCTGTTCAGTGAACGCGCTCGCTCCGACCAAGCGCTGGCGACCCGAGATGAGTTTCTGAGCATCGTGAGCCACGATCTCGGGAACATGTTGAATACGATCGTCTTGTACGCGGGACTGATCGCGGAGCGACTGTCGCTAGACGCCGATGCGGTGGAGCTCGTCAAGTACGCCCAGCGTATCCAGGGTTCGGGCGTTCGGATGAGCCGCCTGATCGGAGACCTGGTCGATGTCGCGAGCATCGACGCTGGCACTCTGGCCGTCACCCGCGAGCTGCTGGACGCAGCTCGCGTCGTGCGGGAGGCGGTGGATACGTTTCAAGCGCCCGCGTTGGCCAGCGGGATCTCCGTGCTGGCAGAGATCATCCAACCGTTGCCACCCGTGGTCCTCGACCCCGCGCGGATCCTGCAGGTGCTAGTCAACCTTCTTAGCAATGCGATCAAGTTCACTCCGACCGGCGGCAAAGTCACGGTCCACGTCGCACGCATCGCAGACGAGCTGCGCTTCGCGGTCAGCGACACCGGTTCGGGAATCCCCACCGATCAATTGGACGCGATCTTCGAGCGCTTCCGTCAACTCAACAAGAACGATCGACGCGGCCTGGGGCTCGGGCTCTACATCTCCAAGTGCATCGTGCAGGGGCACGGCGGAAGGATCTGGGCCGAGAGTGCGAAAGGCGCGGGAAGCACAGTCTATTTCACGCTGCCGCTGGCGCCGCCGCCGAGGGAGCTTGGCGCATGAGCATCTTGATCAACCCGGAACGGCGCGTGCGAGACGTCATCGTGGTCGGTGCGTCGGCGGGAGGGATCCGGGCGGTCATCGAGGTGCTCTCGCGGCTGCCCGCGGACCTGCCGGCGTTCGTGGGCGTCGTGATTCATCGAGGTTCCCTTTCCACGCGGGACTGGTCACATACGATCGGGCTGAAAAGCGCGCTACGGGTCGTCGAACCCAGTGACGGCGAGCCCTTGAAGAACGGGGTTGTCTACGTCGCACCGGCCGACTGCCACATGACGTTCGCAAAGGGCAAGATCGCGCTCGACATGGGGCCCAAGGAGCATCACACGCGGCCGGCGGTGGATCCGCTCTTCGCGTCAGCCGCGCTCGAGTATGGACCGCGCGTGGTGGCCGTGGTGCTCACGGGCGGTGGCCACGACGGGATGCTGGGCCTGTTGGATGTCACGACCGCTGGCGGAATTTCCATCGTGCAGGAGCCGGCGGAAGCCGAACACGCTTCGATGCCCGAGTACGCGATCGCACGGGACCACGTTCGCGCTGCACTCACCGTCGACAAGATTGGCGACGCGCTCGGGTTGCTTGCGCGAGGCGGCGCCGTTCCGATCGGCGCAGCCGAAGCGCCGAACGCCAAACCTTCAGAATGACGGGTCCGCGCCTGGCGCGGCTCACGAGTGACGGCCGCCAGAGGCAACCATGGCGCCCCGGCTGGGACAGCTTGTCCCACAAGGCAGGCTCGGCGCGCTCCGAAGTTGCGGAGAAGCACGGGTCCGCGGCGCTCGACCGATGCGCGGCGAAACTGGCTCGAAGCTTGCGAGGCAGCTGGGGGGAGCCGATCCGCGCACTGCCACGGCGGCGTTGAAACCCGCGGGGAGACCATGAAAACAATCATCTCGTGGCTGACCGTGCTGAGCGTGTTTTGCGGGTTTGGGTTGGCGTTGCCTAATGAGGCTCGTGCGGACGAGACGGTGATCGTCACCAGTAGCCCTGCGCCTGCGCGCAGTGACTACCAGCGCGGCCCGGACAGGACGCTGCTGTATTCCGGCGTGATGATGCTGGGTCTGACGTACGGCGTGTCGGCCGTGGTCGCGTTCGTGAGCGACAGGCCTAGCGACGAAAATCTGTACATTCCAGTGGCAGGCCCCTGGATGGATCTCGCAGACCGTGGCAGCTGTCACGGCTGCGCCGGAGAAACGACGGCCAAGTTCATGTTGGTCGTCGATGGAATCTTGCAAGGTCTGGGCGCGCTCGAAGTGGTCGGCGGCTTGCTGGCGGGGCCCGAACGCCGTGCCACTAACACGGCTGCCGCGGTCAAGCCCGCTGCGTTCACGCTGCGTGCGGCGCCGATGCTCGGGCGAAACACCTTCGGGGTGCGCGCGCTCGCGAGTTTCTGATCGGCGATGGCCCACGTCGCGCGCTCGGCGACACGCTCGGCAACACTGAGGCGAGCGACTCGACCGACCGCAACCCTGCGCCAGCGCATCTACACTTGTGGTGCGCCGTGGGCCGCTGCCCGGATCACTTCGCTCAGTTGCTCCATCGTGTACGGCTTGCGCAGGTAGCAGGTACCTGGGATCGCCTTGGCCCGACTTGCGCCGTCGCGCGCCGCGGATATCACGACGGTGGGCGGGCTTCGGTCGAAACTCTTGACGATTCTGCGGTGGACCTCTTCGCCTGTCATGTCTGCGAGCGTCAGATCGAGCAGCATGACGTCAGGCCAGTTGGCCTTCAGGGACGCAAGCGCGTGTTCAGCGTCCGCCACGAGCTCCGCCCCAAAGTTGCACGCCTTGAGCACGAGCGCCAGCGTCTCGCGGATGGCTTCGTCGTCTTCGATGACCAAGACACGCATGATTGATTCCCTAACATCCCCACCGTGGAGGTCGTGCGCAAGGCGAACGTCACTCGGGCGGAGGATACCGGAGGCTGCCGAGTAGTAGGATCAAAGAGACCTGTGCGGCAAGCTCAAGCTGGCTCTCTGATCCCCGGTTGCGAGCCTGACATCGGCGCGCATCGGCGCTTGCGTGTTGCGCTGGAACAAGCTCTCGCCTCCGGACCGCCTCCGGACCGCGCGATCGAACGCTGAACGGACCTGTCGTCTGGTGGAGCTGAAGAAAGCGACCTCAATTTCGCGCGCGACCGGCCGATTGGCGGAGATCATCTGCACGCTTGCATTCGTGTCCACGTAGGGGCGGCGACGAGGCGCCGCAGCGTGCGCCCGTGTACACTGCCGACCGGCTCCAAGAGTTCCGGGGTACCCGCCGCACGCCACGGTTTCCAACCCAGGGATCTGCGCGACTTCGCGGCGCTCACAAGGGGACGCTCGATGACAGCAGCACACCTGCTACGCTCGACCGCGTCGGATCCTCAGCCGGCGCGTGCGCGTGGGATCAAAGACCGGTCGCTCTTCGACGCGATGCCGAACGGCTTCGCGCTCCATGAGATGATCTGGGACGCGGCGGGCCGCGCGCTCGACTACCGGTTCTTGTACGTCAACCCAGCCTTTGAGCGCATGACGGGCCTGCGTGCCGAGGCCGTCCTCGGCAAGACCGCGCGCGAAGTTTGGCCACAGCTCGGACAAACCTGGATCGAGAGCTGCGGTCGGGTTGCGTCGACCGGTGACCCGACACATGGCCGCCGACATTCCGCGACGCTGGGCCGCGACTTCGAGGTCATTGCGTATCGCACCCAACAGGGACAGTTCGCGTGCCTCTTCACCGACGTGACTGAGTCCACGAAGCTCGCAGCAGTGCTCGCGGAAGATCAACGCCGATTCCAGGAGGTTCTGGACAACGTCCCGGATCTCGTCTGGTCCAAAGACCTCGATTCTCGTTTCATCTCAGCGAATGAAGCCTTCGGTCTGGCGTGTGGACGCAAGAACGAAGAGATCATTGGGAAGTCCGACCTGGACCTCTGGCCCCAGGACCTCGCCGAGCACTACCGCGCGGACGATCTCGAGGTGATCACCCAGGGCAAACGCAAGCAAGTGGTGGAGGCTCTGGTCGAGAGCGACGGACGGCGCCG
>DASVHQ010000082.1:0-45133 GCA_036382515.1 Polyangiales bacterium
CTTGTCTAGCACCGCGCGCAGGTAGCGCCGCGCGCTTTCTTCTGCACCGAGCTCGTGCAGTGCCGTGCCCAGCATGTAGCGAGCGCCATCCACTTCAGCCTCGCCCGCGTAGTCGGCAAAACGCGGGCTCTCGACCAGCTCGAAGAGCAGCAGCGCCGCATCCTCGTGCCGCCCTGCCTGCTCGGCACGCTCGCCCGCAGCCAGGAGCTTGCGCAGCTCTTCCACCTTGGCGGTCTCGCCCTGCACGAGCCGCCGCTTGCGCAGGGCCTCGAAGTACGTGCCGAGCGCGGGTGCGGCGCGGGGCTGCCCGGCCGGCGGCCGACCGGACGCGCTCGTAGCCGGCGCCGCCTGGGCCGTGGCTCGGCCCGCTGCGCCCGCCGCCGTCAGCAGCAGCATCAGCCCAAGCGCGTGGCGAGCCCTGTTCACCGCGACCTCACCGCTCGTTCCACGCTCGCGTCTTGGCGCGCAGGCGTACCCGCACGTCGTACTTGCCGTCGCCGTCGTCGGGGAAGTCCCCCGCCATGTCCGAGTCGTCGTCGAGGACCAAAGTGAGCTCGGTCTTCTTCTCGCGCGGCGCCTGCACGCGGTAGCTCTCGTGCAGGGTGTAGCCGTAAGCTGCATCGTCGCGCGCGCGTTGCTCGACCTCCACGCCGAGCACGTGGGGCCCGGGTGCCACGAACCCTTCGAACACCGCGCGCGCTTCGTCCCCGCCCAGCGCTGCCGCATCGCCGCGATAGATCAGTGCGCCGTCCAGCTCGAGCACCACCTTGGCGAGCACGGGATCAGGCCCGGCCAGGTTCTGCAAGTGCACCGAAAGCCGCGTCTTGAACAGGGTCTTGCCAAGAATAGCGGCTCGCGAGCGTGCCTCGACCAGGTCGTCCATCAGCGTGGTCAGCTCGCTGCGCAGCCCCGTGAGCTTGGTGTTCTCCTCGGGTGAGACCGCTGCTGCGCTGAGCGCACCGCCGCTCGCGCGCGACTGGTCACTGGCCTGGGCCGGTTGCGCCTGTGCTCCAGCGCCTGCGCCCTCGGCCTGGCCGGAGGGTGCCGCCGCCGTTGGCTGCGGGCTGGCCACTGGACTCGCAGCCTGCGTCGCGTCGACCCCCGCGCTGCCGGCCGCGCTCGGTTCCGCGCTCGCAGCCGGCGCAGCGCCCGCGCCTTCCGCGGCCGCATCGGCCGCCGCAGCGTGCTCGGTCTTCGGCCGCGTGGCCTTGGGCTTGGCCTGCGCCTCGCCGCTCAGCGCGAGCAGGGCCGCCGCCGTCAGCAGCAGCGCCGCCAACCGACTGCAAGACCCGTGCTGTGTGGACGCGTGCGTTGCCGACATGGTTTGGCTCACGATTCGAAGGGCAAGAACACCGACAGGCCCAGCGTGGCGGCCAGGTTGTTGACGATCTGCGAGTGCCCGATCAGCTCCTGTTGCAAGAGCTGATCTCGCAGGTCCAGGCGCACGGCGAACCAGTCGCCGAAGAAGTACTTCATGCCCAGGCCAAAGCTGCCGGTGAGCCCCTGCGCGCTCTGGTTGTCGGTGACACCGCCACCGAACGCGAGGAACAGATCGAAGCGCGACACGGTGCCCGAGAACCAGCGCAGCTTGCCGTAGGCGATCGACCACAAGAGGTGGCCCTCGTAGATGTACACGTCGCTGTGCAGGCGCAGGGCCGTGAAGCTCGTGTCGGCTTGCACGATGCGCACCAGCGCCGAGTCCGCCTTCGTGTAGCCGAAGCTCGCTTCGAGGCCGAGGTCTTCGGTAAAGTGGAACGTGTAAGCGCCAGAGACCAGGTACGACGACGAGAGCAGATCGGCCGCGTAGACGCCGCCCAGCACGCTCAGCTCGTGTCGCCCAGCCTTCTGGAACGAGCGCTTCTGCACGCCGCGGTAGCGCCGCCGAGCATTCAGCTCGTCGCGGATCGCTTCATCGATGCACGACGCGGGCTGCGCGGATGACGACTGCCCAAATGAAGCCTGCGCAGGCGAGGGCTGCTCAGCTGAGGGCTGCGCGTACGCCGGCGCGAGCTGCGCCACCCAGACCCAAAGGCACCAGAGCGCGCAGCCGAGAAACCGATGCCATGCGCGCCCCGAGGTGTTCCGCATCCGTTTCGCTCTGCCCCTGTGACGTGATGATGCGAGCACTGACGCGTGCTCAGGCGTGGTAGCGCTCGCCCGTGTCGCAAAGGATAGTCACAACTCGCTCCGTGGGAAGCATCTCCCGCGCGACCTTGACGGCTGCATGCACGTTGGCGCCCGACGACGGCCCCACGAGCAGGCCCTCCTCGCGTGCCAGCCGCGTGGTCATACGCTCGGCCTCGGGATCGGAGACCGTGACCACCTCGTCGATCAAGCTGCGGTCCAGGATCTTGGGCACGAAGCCTGCACCGAGGCCCTGAATGCCATGCAGCCCCGGCTTGCCACCCGAGAGCACGGCGCTGGCGCGCGGCTCGACCGCATACACTCGCAGCGCGGGCTTCCTCGCCTTCAGAGCGCGAGCGATACCCGTGAGCGTCCCACCCGTCCCCACACCGATCACGACACAGCTCAGCTCACCGCGCGTCGCTGACCAGATCTCCTCGGCCGTGGTCTCGGCATGGGCGCGCGGATTGTCCGGGTTTTCGAACTGCCTCGGCATGAATGCGCCCGGCGTGCGGTCCACGATGCGCTCCGCCTCTTCGACCGCACCGCGCATGCCGTGGTGCGCCGGGGTCAGGATCACCTCTGCTCCATAGGCACGCAAAATGGCCTGACGTGCGCTGGACATGTCTTCGGGCATCACGATCACGCAGCGATAGCCGCGCACGGCAGACAGCATCGCGAGGCTGATCCCCGTGTTGCCGCTGGTGGCCTCGACGATCGTCGCCCCGCTGGCCACCGACCCCGCGCGCTCGGCAGCCAACAACATCGCGTGCGCCGGCCGATCTTTCACGCTGCCCGAAGGGTTCTTCGATTCCAGCTTGGCGCAGACCTCGGCGCCGCTCGGGTCGGGCAGCCGCCGCAAGCGCACCAAGGGCGTCTGCCCCACCAAGTCCCAGACCCCGTCGTAGATGCGCTGCTGTGCCATGCGAAAGTCGGCAGCGTACTACAAGGCGAGCAGGTTTTCGCGCCAGCCGGTTGCCTCCGGAAGTGGAGCTGTCCGGACAGCGCGAGCCCGGCGAGCACGCTGGCCAACCGGCGCGCTCAGCTCAGCTCCTGCGGCGCATCGAGCGGCATGCCTTCCACCTGCACCGCATCGTCCTGCTCGCGCAGGTGCGGGTGGCCACCGAAGTCGATGTAGTGGCCCGAGCGCTTGGCTTTGGTCTCGAGATAGAAGCGGTTGTGCTCGTTCGGCGGCAGCACATGCGGGATGCGGCCCACCACCTCGATGCCATACGCCTGCAGCTGCTTGAGCTTGTTCGGGTTGTTGGTCATCACGCGCACCGAGCGCACGTCGAGTGAGCGCAGCATGTGCGCGGCAATGGCGTAGTCGCGTTCGTCGTCGCGGAAGCCGAGCGCGAGGTTGGCCTCGACCGTGTCGAGCCCGCCATCTTGCAGCGAGTAAGCGCGGATCTTGTTCAAGAGTCCGATGCCGCGACCTTCCTGCCGCAGGTAGAGCAACAGCCCTCGTTCCAGCTGACCAAGACGCGAGAGCGCCGCCTCGAGCTGGTCACGACAGTCGCAGCGCACCGAGCCGAGCGCATCGCCCGTCAGGCACTCCGAATGCACGCGAATCGCGACGTCTTCGTGACCCACCACGTCGCCATGCACGACGGCGATGTGCTCCTTGGCATCGCGGTTGTTCCAGAACGCCAGAATGCGAAAGTCGCCGAAGCGCGTCGGCAGCTCCGCGACGGCGACCGCGCGCACACACAAGCCCTGCTTGCCGAAGCCCGAGCACTCGTGCTCGGTGTCGCGGTCGACGATCGCCTGCAGCCGCGCTTTGCTCTCGTCCATGGTCACACCTCATCGAGCAAACGACGCGCCAGCTCTTCGCCCGACCGCCACGCTGCTTCCACGCCACCGCCCGGTGCACACAGCTCGCCTGCGACCCCGATCCGGCAACCACGTGGGAGATCTAGCACGAGCGGCGCCGCAAGCTCACTCTCTGCGCCCACCCGGGCATGGCGCCAGCGCTGGGCCGAGAGGGTGATCGGGCGGTCGGCCCACGGCCCCAGCAGCTGCGCGGCATCATGCAGCAGCAACGCGGCCCACTCGCTCTCGCCCCTGCCGAGCTCCACGCGGGACCAGGCCGGACGCGCCTGCACCACGAGCACCGTGTGCTCGGGATCGGCACGCTTGGACGAATCGTGCGCGACCAGCAGCACCGAGCTCGAGGACTCTGGATACCACATGTGCCACGGCGGTACGCCGGCGCTGCGCTCGTAGACTGCGATCAGCGTGGCGCAGGGAAAGCTCGGCAGCAGCGCGAGCAGCGCGCGCGCCGTCTCGGCGGGCCGGCAATCCGGCAGGGTCGAAAGCAGCGCTTCGGTTTGCGGTCCCGCGAGCGCGAGCACCACGTCGCGCGCGCGAAACATGAGCGCCTCGCCGCACTGATCCGCGTGCACCGTGATCCCGAAGGCGGCATCGAGCTGCAGGGCCGTAACGTTCACGTCCAGCGTCACATCGAGCCCGGTCGCCAAGCTCTTGGGAAACATGCTGATGCCCTCGCGCAGGGCAACACGGCTCTCGCGCGGGTCGAACGCTCGCGGCTGGCATGGCGTGCCCTCACCTCGCACGATGGAGGGCCAACCTTCGATACGCGTGGCGCGCACCGCACGCACCGCTTCGAGAAAGCCGGGCGAACGGCCGTGCAGGAAGGCCACGCCGTGATCCACCGGCTGACCGTCGATGCGACGCGTGGCGCATCGACCACCCACGCCGCGCGAGCGCTCGAGCACGCGCACGCTCTTGCCCGCACGCGCCAGCGCACGCGCACACGACAGGCCCGAAACCCCAGCACCGATGATCAGGACATCCGCGGTCATGGCTCCTCGTACGCCGTCGCAGCATGCCGCCAAACCGCGAGAAGTGAAACCACCCGCAACGTGCGTCACGAGTGGTCTGACCGAGCGGCCTTGGGCCTGGTCAACTCACCGACCGTGTGCAGCAGCTCGCTGACCGTGAAAGGCTTGGGCAGCTGCCGATAGCGGCCCTCGGCAATGCCGCGCAAGGCCAGCTCGTCGGCGACGTAGCCGGAGACGATCAAGATCGGCGCCGCAGGATGCAACTGCCTGAAGCGGGCGAGCACCTGCCGAACCGGGGCTCCGGGCATCACGACGTCGGTGCAGAGCACGTCGATCGGACCGTGGTGTTCTTCGAGCCGGCGGAGAGCCTCGCTGCCATCGCTCGCCGTGAGCACCGTGCAGCCCGCGCCCACAAGCACCTCGCGCACCAGCTGCAGCACGCTCGCCGTATCTTCCACGACCAGCACGGTGCGGCCGCGCAGATCGATCGGTGCTGCATCGACGACGGGCGACGCATCGACCGGTCCAGCGCCGACGACGGGCAGCCAGAGGGTGACGCGCGTACCCACGCCTCGCTCGGTCCACAACGTGACGTAGCCCGCGCTCAGCTCCATCGCGGTCAGCACGCTCGACAACCCCAGACCCGTGCCGTGGCCCACGGGCTTGGTGGTGAACAGTGGCTCGAACGCGTGTGCGCGCGTGAGCTCGTCCATTCCCGTACCGGTGTCCTCCACCTCGAAGACCGCCCAGGAGCCGGGCAGCAGCGTGCCGGAGATCGCTTCGAGTGGCCGCGGCAAATGCACGGTGCGCGCGCGCAGCACGAGCCTCCCGCCGTGCGGCATGGCATCGCGCGCGTTCATGGCGAGGTTCAAGAGCGCGTGCTGCAGCTGCACTCGGTCGACGAACACCAGCGCGTCGTCGCCCGCCTCGATCTGCACCTGCACGTCAACCGGCAAGATGCGCGGCAGCGTGCCGCCGAGCTCCTCGACGAACGCGCGCAGCGCAACCCGGCTCGGCGCCGGCACGTGCTTTCGCGCCAGCAGCAAGAGCTGCCGCGCCAGCGACGATGCCTGCGTCACCGCCTGTCCGATCATCTCGCGCAACGCGGGCTGGTCCGAGCCAGCGCTCGGCCGCGCGAGCTGCTGGTTGCACATGTCGATCACGCACAGCGCATTGTTGAAATCGTGGGCGACGCTGGCTGCCAACCGACCCACGGTCTCGAGCTTCTGGGCCTCGAGGGCGATGCGCAGCGCCTGCGCGCGCTCGAGCTCTGCGCGCTCACGTGCGGTGATCTCGCTCTGCGCGCGTGCCAGCGCGGCTTCGAGGTTCTCGATCACGACCGCGACCGTCATGGCGATCACCGCGAGCATCATCAGCGCCATCGCGCCGCTGCGTAGCCACGGCTGCACGCGCACGAATGACACGTCGGTCGGCGTCGGAGCCGCGATCCGTCCGGTCACCATCGCGAAAGCGATCAGCGCAACACCCAGCACCATCAGGGTCAGTGTCGCCCATGTGGCTTTGCGGCCGAGCAAGAGCGCGGAAAGCAAGAGCGCAACGCAGAGCACGACAGCTGGACCGCCGAGGAGGCCCACGGTCGCGGCGCCCGCGCAGCCGAGCGCCAGCACTCCGCCGATGGCGATGCGTGCCTGCCAGCGCCAGCCGCCTTTGCGGATGAACGTGGCTGCGCACAGCAGCACCGCTACCGGTAGGAAGTACCAGTGCGTGGCCGTGAGCAGGTGCGCGGAGGGCTTGGTGAAGTGGATGAGCGTGACGCCGATCACGCTCGCAGCCGCCAGTACCTGGACCGCGCGGCGGCTCAGCCGTGCGCGCCAGTCGACCCCGTCCACAGCCTCGGCTCGTGGCTCCGCCCCCATGGCCGAGATGCTACACCAGAACGAGCGCGCTCGGGCGGGGACGCGCTAGTACGTCAAGTCCTTGTCAGCCACCTTGAACACTTCCGCCTCACGGAAGATCTGCACGAGATCGGCGTCGAGGTGCCCGTCTTTCACCTCGAAGCTCAGGATCTCGAGCGCCTTCTCCACCGGCAACGCACGTTTGTAGGGCCGATCACGCGCCGTGAGCGCGTCGTAGATGTCCGCGATGGTCATGATCTTCGACTGCACGGGGATCGCGACGCTCGTGGCGCCTCGCGGGTAGCCCGTGCCGTTGAGGCGTTCGTGGTGCGCGCCCGCGATGATCGGCACCTGGGCCATGGACTTGCCCCAGGGGATCTTCGACAAAAAGTTGTAGGTGTGCACGACGTGCGAGCGGATCTCGTCGTACTCGGTCGGGCTGAGCGAGCCGCGCGGGATCTGCAGGGCGATCACCTCGTCCTCGCTGAGCAGGCGCGTCGGCTGCCCATCGAACGCGAGGTAGCTGAGTGCCCCGATCTCCGCGATGCGCGAGAAATCACCCTCCTTGAGCACCGTGGGCTCGTTGGCCTTTTCGATGGTCTGCCACGCTGCCAGGAGCTCGGCCTTGCAGCGCTCGAGCTCGGCGTCGAGCGCGAGCAGCGCTGCGCCGTCGGCGCCCTGTTGCACGAGCGCGAGCTTTCGGCTGAGCGTGGCGTTCTCGGCCGTCTTGATCGCAAACTCGATGCGCGCGCGGATCGACGAGCTCTGGTGCGGGTAGAGCTTCTTGGCCTTCACCAGCACCTGCTCGCGCACGCCGATCTTGCCGAAGTCGTGCAGGAGCGAGGCGTACTGCAGCTCCTGCAAGTCCCGGCGCGAGAAGCGTGTCTCGCCGTACGGGCCGGCGACCGAGGCGTCGACCTTTTCCGCGAGCGCGCACGAGAGCACGCTGACGCGCAGCGAATGACCGCTGGTCGTCGGGTCGCGCTGCTCGATGGCCTGCACGCTCGCTCGCACGAAGCCCTCGAAGATGGTGCGGATCTCCTCGTAGAGCAGCGCGTTTTCGAGGGCGATTCCCGCCTGCGCGGCGAGCGTGGTCAGTAGCTCCTCGCTGCGCGCGTCGAACGGCAGCACGCCACGCTGAAAGTCTTCCGGCGTCTGCAGCTTGCCGCGCGGATCGACCTTGCGGTTGATCAGCTGGATCACGCCGATGACCTCGTCCTCGGCGGAGATCATGGGCATGGTGAGCATGGACACCGAGCGGTAACCCACGCGCTTGTCGAAGCTCTCGTCGAACTTGTAGGGCTTGCTCGGATCGAGCGCATACACATCGGCGATGTTGATCGGCTGCTTGATCAGCGCAGCCGCGCCCGCGATGGAGCGCGTGGACACCGGGATCGTGAACTCGCGCGACGCGAACTGCACGGAGTCGTTCTGCGACAGCTTGAAGCGCAAGCGCAACGGGGCATCGCCGCTCGGCTCGGGCTCGAGCACGTAGAGGCTGCCGGCGTCGGCGCCCGTGATGTAGCGGCTCTTCTCGAGGATCAGGCCCAGCAGCTTGTCGATGTCACGCTCTTGGGTGAGCGCGCGCGCGATCGTAACCAGCTCGTCGAGCTCGTAGCGATAGCGGCTCAGCTCCTTGACGCGCGTGGCCGCGCTTTGCTTGAGCTCGACCCGTTCGAGCAGCCCGTCGATCGCCAGGAACGCCTGATCGCCGTCGGCGCCGTCGTCGAGCACCGCCACGGTGGAGCCCGGCTTGAGCATTTCCTTGAGGCCCGCCGGCGCTGCACCCACGATCAGCAGGCCGAAGTCGCCGCGCACCGCGCGCTCCAGCAGCGCCGGCTCGGACAGCACGCACTCGCCCTCGATCAAGAGCACGCGCGCCCGACCGCGCTGCACCTCAAGGCCCTCGGGCATGCGACGCAACTCCGCCTCGGACCAGCGGGCATCGGCCTGCAGCTCACTCTGCAGGGCGTCAAGATTCACGGCCATGGCCCCGCGCCCGCAGCAGGTCGCGCTCGTCGTACGCGCGCACGATCTTCGCAACCAGCGGGTGACGCACGACGTCGTCCGCGCCGAAGAAACAAGTTGCCAGGCCCTCGATGTCGGCGAGCAGCTCGATCGCATCGGCCAGCCCCGAACGCTGGCCCGACGGCAGATCCACCTGCGTCACGTCGCCGGTCACCACGACCTTCGAGCGCGGCCCCACGCGCGTCAGGAACATCTTCATCTGCGAGATCACGGTATTCTGCGCCTCGTCGAGGATCACGAAGCTGTCTTCGAGCGTGCGACCGCGCATGAACGCCAGCGGCGCCACTTCGATCACGCCGCGCTGCATCAGCGCGTTCGCGCGCGCCGCCGGCAACATGTCGTGCAGCGCGTCGTAGAGTGGCCGCAGGTATGGATCCACTTTCTCGGTCAGGTCGCCCGGCAGAAAGCCGAGCTTCTCGCCCGCCTCCACCGCCGGCCGCGTGAGCACGATGCGCTTCACGCGCTGCGCCTGCAGCGCTTGCACGGCCATCGCCATCGCCAGGTAGGTCTTGCCGGTGCCGGCGGGCCCCACGCCGAACACCACGTCGGTGTCGCGAATCGCTTGCAGGTAGTACTTCTGTGCGAGACCGCGCGCCGCGATCTGCTTGCCGTTGGCGGCGGTGATCACGACGTCTTGAAACACGTCGCGCAGCTTCATGTCGGGGTGATCGACGAGCAACCGCACGGCCGCCGCGATGTCGGCGTCGCGCACCTCACCGCCGCGCGTGATCACGTCGAGCAGCTCGGCGAGCGCCCGCTCGGCCAGGCGCATGCGCTCGGCTGGCCCGCGCAGGCGAATCGTCTGCCCGCGCAACCCCGCCTCGACCCCGCACGCACGCGCGAAACGTGCGAGCCGCGCCGAAGCTGGGCCCGTGAGCTTGAGCAACAGCTCCGGCTCGGCGACCTCGATGTCCGCGCTCACGTGCTCGGGCGTGTCGCTGATGGCTGCGAGCGAAATCGCTGCCTCTTTAGGCGAAACGGTCATGCAGTGCGCGAACGCCCTGCGAGACTAGCACACCCCAAACGGCCACGACAGCGGCCCGCCCCACGCGCTCCGGCCGATGGCCAGGGCAGAGCGGACCCACGCCGTTCGGCAGGCCTCGGGCGCCTCAGGCGCCCAGTGCGATGCCCACGGCCTTGCGCAGCTCGAAGTACGACTCCGAAACGCTGTACACCAAGAGCTCGCGCTGTCGGTCCTTGCGCGACACCACCGAGGCGTCCTCGGGGCTCGCTTCGATCACCGCGTTGGCGACCTTCAGGTCGTTGCTCGCGATGAAGCCCAGGCGGTCAGCGCTCAGATCCACGCCCGCCATCCAGCCCTTCATGTCGAGCTCGGGTGCAGCCTCGAGCAGCTTCTGCGTCATGCTGCGCAGCGCATCACGCTGCGGTCCGGTCAGCTGTGCACGGATCGCTTCGCCGCACTCCTTCACCGAGCCCTCCATCGTGGCCGGGATCGGGAACTTCGGTGACACCAGGCGAATCGCGGCGAACAGCCAGGTTCGCAGACCCGTGCCCGTCGGGATCAGCTGGCGAATGTAGTGGCCCGAGCGGAAGTAACTCGCGTGCCGGCCAGCAACGAACGCCAGCGCCTGCTGTGGCCCGCCCGCGCGCGCACCCTGACCGATGCCGATCGCGGGCGGTGACGAGAACAGGAACGACAGACCACCCGCATCGTTCGGGCAGTGGTACACGGTCGGCAAGCGCGTCGCCGTGAGCTCCGCCACGTGCTGCAACATGCGCCCCATCGCCGTGGGATCGGTGGCGGGGTCGGTGTAGTTGCGCGGATCGACGCCCAGGCTCTCGAGCGACTGGCTCTGCGTCGCGATGATCGCCGGCGTGAGCGTCGAGAAGATCGCCGTGAGCCCAGGCTCCTGCGCCGGGTGCCACACGTAGCGACGATACATTTCCTCGTCCAGGGCGCGCCGCGCCTTGGGCAAGCTCGCGAGGCGATACTTCTTGAAGAACTTCTCCTCGTCGACATCGGCCATCTGCAGCCAGCGCAGCGCCTGACACAGACACCACGACTCGTCGGGCCGCTTGCCGCTGGTGTAGACGCGACGTAGCGCCTGCAGCGACTCGAGGCGATACGGATCTTCCGCGAGCAGCTCGCGATGCGAGGCCACGGCGCGCGCGAAGTAGCGCTTGGGCTCCTTGGTGTAGACCGCCGTCAGCATCTCGCGACGCTGGCGATTCTGAGGGTCGAGGCTCTGCGCCTGCTCGAAGAGCACCAGCGCATCGCCCGTGCGCCCGAGTCGATCGGAGAGCACCTGCGCGCGCGCATCGAGCACCGCAGCCACCTCGCTGCCGGGCAGACCCGCTTCACGCATACGCTCGGCGCGCGCTTCGTACGCACGCTCCAGCCGCTCCCAGTCCTGGTTCTGCGTGAGACACTCGACCAGGCCCTTGAGCTGCGCCTGGCCCGCGGTGGGCTGCAGATTGGCCAGCGCTTCCTCGTAGTAGTTCGCCGCCTCGTCGAAGCGCCCGAGCTCCTGGTGCGCGATCGTCGCCGCGGTGTTGTAGTACTTCGCCAGCTGATCGGGCGCCTGCACCATCTCCGCGATGCGCAGAATCACCTCGATCAGGCGCGACCAGTCCTGCGCGTCGGAGTACACGCCCATCAGCTTGGTGAGCAGGTTGCGATTGTCGGGCTCGAGGTCGAGCGCCATCACGTAGGTCTGCGCGGCGGCGTCGCGGTCGCGGATCTTCTCCAGGAACACGTCGCCGGTCTGCACCAGCAGTTTGAAGCGCAGCTCGGGATCGGTGGTCTTGCGCGAGCGCAGCTGCAAGAGGTTGATGACCTCGGTCCAGTTGCGCGCGTCTTCGTAAGCGCGCGTCAGGCCGTCGAGCGCACCGGCGTCGTCGGCCTTGAGCTCGAGCACTTTCTTGAAGGTGTCGATCGCCTGCTTGCCGTGCTTGGCGGCAAGTTGCGTATCGCCCCAGGCGCGCAGCACGCGGCACTTCTCCGCCACGTCGAGCTCGCTCTCGAACTTCGAGTAGATGCGCTCGTACAGGCGCTCGGCAGCCTTGGCGTCGCCCAACTCCTTCACGAGCTGCGCGTGTCGCTCGTTCACGCCCAGATCGTCGGGCATGTAGTCGCGTGCACGCTTGAAGGCGTCCAGCGCCTTGTCCAGCTGTTCGAGCGCTTTGAAGCTCTCGCCGGCCTGCAAGCACACCTCGGCCGCGCGATCCTTGGGCAGGTCGTCGAGCTTGCCCAGCGCCGCACCCAGATGATCCGCCGCTTCCTCGTGCTTGCCGCGGCCGAACGCGATCTGGCCGAGGCCCACCTGCGCGATCGTGGAGGTGGCATCGAGCTCGAGCGCCGTGTTGAACGCGTCTTCGGCGCGCTCGTCGTCCTCGAGGCGCTCGCGATACAGCGCACCGAGTTCCGCGAAGAGCTGCGCGCGCTTGAGCTCGCCGTCGCTCATCTCGATCGCGTGCATCAGCATCTCGATCGCGCCATGAGCGTCACCGCGCCGCGCGTAGATGCCGCGCAGCGCATCGGCCGCCGCTGCAGTGGTGCGGTCGGAGTCGAGCGCCTTCTTGTAGCGGCTGATGGCGGCGTCTCGATCGCCGGCTTCTTCCAGCAGCTTGCCCGCGCGAACCCAGTGCTCGGCGCGCTTGTGCGGATCCTGCTCGTTGTCGGCCAGACGCTCGACCGCCGACAGCGCCGACGAGACGTCGCCCGCGGTGGACTTCAAGCGTGCCAGCTCCGACAGCGCCTCGGGTTCCTCGCTGTCGACCTCGAGAATACGCTCGCACATCTCCATGGCGCGCTCGGGCGAGCCGATGTCCACGGTGAGCACCCGCACCGCCTGCAGCATCAGCTCGACCTTGCGCTTGTCGTCGCCGGCCGCGGTCGCATGCCGCTGCAGCGTCTCGACCACGTCCTCGAAGCGCGAGAGCTGACGATACAGCCGCGCGAGCGCGGTGTTGGCCGCGTCGTGGTTGGGGTCGAGCGAGACGATGTCCTCGAAGCACAGCACCGCATCCGCCGGATTGACGAACTCTTCCTCGAGCAAGAGCCCGATGCGCTCGAACAGCCCGATGCGCTGGCGCGGCGTGGGTGCAAGCTCCACCTGTGCGCGCAGCGAGGCCAGCAAGCCCTCGTAGTTCTCCTTGCGCGAGTGCAGCCGCTCCAGGCCCTTCCAGGCATCCAAGCGGCGCGGTGCAAGCTCGACCACGCCTGCGTAGTGCGACTCGGCGCGCTCCAGATCACCGAGTCGATCCTCGTAGAGCTCGGCCAGCTGCAACCGCGTGTCCACCTTGGCTGCGTCGTCGAGCGCCAAAAGACGGCGTTCGAGCAGCGCGGCCAAGGCAGGGAAGTCCTGGTGGCTCGCCAGGATGCGACCGAGAGTCTCCTGCGCCAGCTCGTGCGCCGAATCCTCGGCCAGCACGCGTTCCAGCTGCGTGCGGGCCTGCGCCTCGTCGCCCAGCTTCTGCGCGATGATCACCGCGGCTTGCGCGCGACAGGAGCGGGCCTTCACCGGATTGACGCCACGATCCGCGCGCGACAAGAGCGTGGACGCCAGCTCGTTCCAGGCCTGCGAAGCGCGGTACAGATCGATGATGCCGTCGAAGGCGGCTTCGTTATCGGGCTCGATCGACAAGCCCTGCGTGAAGCACGAGAGCGCGAAGTCCGGCCGCCCCAGGCGCGTGCCGTACCAGCGGCCCATGATCACGTAGATCTGCACGAGGTCGCTGAGATCCTGGTTGCGCTGTGCCGCGCGCTCGGTCTCGTCCATGCCGACCAGCGCGCTCAGCGCCTCGTGCGCCTGCGTCACCTGCTGTTCGGCCTGCGAGAGGTGATCGGCTTCCTCGTCGGTGAGTGCGAGCGC
This sequence comes from Polyangiales bacterium, assembly GCA_036382515.1. Lineage (GTDB taxonomy): Bacteria > Myxococcota_A > Polyangia > Polyangiales > JAFGIB01 > JADGRF01. The sequence continues at coordinate 13,648 of DASVHQ010000082.1, forward strand.
CGAGCCGTCGTCGGCCTCGTCGAGCAGCTCGAAGTCATCACCCTGCAAGCTCTCGAGCTCCTGGCTCGCAGCATCGAAGCGCGCCTGCAAAAGACCGAGCTCGTTCTCGCTCTGCGCCAGCTCGTCCTGCAGTTGCGTCAGCTGCTCGAGCGTTGCCGTCGTCTCCGCTTCCAGGTTCGACGCCACCTCCACCATCTGCTCGGCCTGCGCGGCCAGCTCGCTGAACTGGTTCTGCTGCGCTTCGCTCGGCGCTTCGCCAAGCTCGGCCTCGGCCTGCTCGTATGCAGCCACGGCCGCTTCCGCGTGCCCATGCGCGGCCTCGTGCGCGCTCTTTTGCTCTTGGGCCTGTTGCGCGAGCTCACGCACACGCAGCGCGAGCTCACCGTGGCGCGCCTGCGCCGCTTCCAGCTCCGCCTGCTCCTGATCGGCTTGCTGCTGCGCCGCGCCCATCTGATCGCCGCGCAGCGCTCGCGCCTCGCGTCCGCCTTGCACGCGCTGCTGCGCCTGCTGCGTGACGTACGCCTGCATCTGCGCCAGGTGATCTTGGGCCTGCGCCAGGGCTTGCTCGGCCGCCGCGTGCGCGCCGTGCTCGTCGCCAAACAACGCCGCGTGACTCTCCTGCGCCGCCCCGCTCAGCGTCTCGATCGCCTCGCTCATGCGCGCATCGCTGGTCGCCGCCAAGCGCTCGACTGCCCGCAGCGCACGGCTGTCGCTCGGGTCGCGCACCAGCGCCTGCACCCACGCGACGACCGCGTTGTTCGGATCGAGCAGCTTCTCTTCGTAGATCGTGGCGACTTCGTGCAACATCGACATCCGCACCTCGGCACTGGCCTCGGTATCGATGCGCTCGAGCAAGATCTCGAGCAGGCCCTGGTAGTCCGACGACGCGCGACGCGCCGCCTCGACACCACGCAGCGCCATCTCGTTGCCCGGATCGAACTCCAGGATCTGCTGGTACGCAGCCTCGGCCCGCAGCGCATCTTTCAGGTCGGTCTCGTAGATGCGCGCCGCGCGGAACAAGAGCGCGAGCTTGGCAAGTCCGTCGCCCGCCGTGCGCGCCGCTTCCGAAAACACCGTCGCCGCACGGTCCCACGCACCGCAGTCCCGCGCCTGGCTCTCGACCGCGTCGGCCGCAGCCTCGTCACCGGGGCTCGCGAGCAGCGCGCTGCGTGCCTGGTTGAACGCGATCTCGTCGAGCGGACGCTTCTTGCCCGGCCTGCGCGCCGCGGCTTCGAGCGCCTCGAGCAACTCGGCTGCGCTCTGGTAGCGCTCGCTCGGCTCCTTGGCCAGCGCACGCAACACCATGTCGTCGATCGCGTCGGACACCCAGCCCTTGCGCGCATGCAGCGACGGCGGCTCCGGCTGCGTCGACAGGTGCTGCGCGATCACGTCGATCGCGCTCTCACCCACGAACGGCGGCCGGCCCGCCAAGGTCTCGTAGATCAGCGTGCCCATCGCGTAGATGTCGCTGCGCGCATCGGGCTCGGCGCCGCGTGCCTGCTCCGGCGCCAGCGCCTTGGCCGTGCCGATCAGCGGCAGCGTGCCGGTGACATCGGCCTTCGAGGCCACGCGCGACAACAGGCGATCGGTGCCCGCATCCACGAGCACGCCCGTGAGATCGCCGCTGCGCCCGCTCTCGTCGGGACGCACCACGAACACGTTCTCGGCCTTGATGTCGCCGTGGAACAGGCCGCGCGTATGCAGTGCCGCAAGGCCGCGCAGCACGCCCTCGAAGATCGGGCGCGCCTCGTTCATGTGGATGCAGCCTGTGCGCTTGATGCGCTCCGCGAGCGATTGCCCGCTGACCAGCTGCGCCGCGACCCACGGGCGACTGTCGGCCAGCTTGCCCACGCCCAGGATCCGCGCAAGCCCCGGCGCCTTGAGCGCCTGCATGACGCGCGAGGCCGTGGTGAAGCGATGCACCGCCGCGCGATCGCGCGCGTACTCGGTGCGAATCACCTTGAGCGCAGCCTGCGCGCCGCCATCAGCTTCAGCGAGGTAGACGACCGACAGGCCACCTTCGCCAATCTTGCGCACCACCTTGAGCGCGCCGACCTTCGTGCCCGGCGGCAGCTCGCCGTTGGCCAAGCTCTTGAGCACGTCGCGCAGGCCGCTGCTCGCGTCGTTGGAGGTCAGCAAGATCGCATCGACCAGCGCCGGTAGCGCGTCTTCGTTGCCGCAGTAGCCCACGAGCGAGCGCGCGAACGTGCCCTTGCTGGTGGCGCCACCGACGACGGCTGGATCGAAGCCGAGCATCTCGGTGCTCAGGCGCAAGAGCGCGTCGAGATCGAAGAGTCGTTCGAGCTCACCCTGCAAAATATCGAGCGTGGATTGGTTCATTCGGGGTCTTCCTCAGATGCTGCCGGAGGGATCGTGCAAGGTATCCGAAGTCGAGAGGCAGAAATGCGGCAAGTGTGACTGCGCGCGACGAGCACAGAGCACGCGCGGGTGACGAAAGCGGCCGGCGCGGGCGCACGAAGGCGCAGGGAGGTGAGCCTAGCTAGGTTTCTGTACGGAATCTACACATGCCGACATTCGGCCGCGCATGGGAACATGACGCGAGCGACAACTGACAAGCTCCGGTCGACATGGGAAGCTGCTCACTGATGCGCCTGCGCTGGCACCCCGGCTCGCTAGAGTTCCAGGTCGCGCCTGGCGAACGGCTAATGGATGTGCTCGACGAGCAAGCCGGCGCAACCCTGCCCATGGCCTGCCGAGCCGCCAACTGCGGCACGTGCCGGGTGCGCGTGGTCGCGGGAGCCCGTTTGATCCATGCGCCCGACGACTGGGAGCTTTCGGTGCTCGCTCGCTACGAGGCGGCGAGCGACGAGCGCCTGGGTTGCCAGCTGCGATTCACAGACGATACGTGCGACGCCGAGGTCGAACTCGAACGCGTCCCGTGATCCTCTGAGATGGATCGCGCTTGATCCCTGGGCGTGGTCGAAAGGAGACGGGTACGGCGGCCACCCCGCCAGCAGCCCGGCTAGAAAAGCCCCACTTGCGTCCGATCAAGCCTTCGGCGGATCGCTGGTTGCTGGTGGGTTGCGAGCCATCCGCAGGTACATCTGTGCCGCCTTGTTGTCGGGCTCGAGGCGCAAAGCCTCTTCCCAGAGCTCGCTCGCCTTCTGGCGCTGCCCACTGACCAGCAAGAGCACGCCCATCGCGATGCGCGCCGGGTTGTAGCTGGGCCGCACGCGAATCGCCTCTTCCAGCTCGTAGCGCGCCGCGACCAGGTCACCCATCTGTCGATACACGTTGGCCAGTTTCACGCGCAGGTCGGCGAAGTGCGGGCACAGCCGGATCGCGTTGCGGTACTCCTGCACCGCTTCGTTGGGCATGCCCACGTCCAGATAGGCCTGGCCCAGGTCCGCGTGGATGTTCGCGATCTTACCCTTCGCGAACGAATCGATCTCTTCGGCGCCACGCACGTCGCGCGTGATCGCGCCGCGGTACACCTGCTGCGCGTTGTCGTACTCACCCAAGTCGTTGTAAGTGACCGCGAGGTTGAGCGCCGCCTCGGTGTAGTGCGGGTTCAGATCGAGCGCGCGACGGAACTCATCTCGCGCCTGTTCCAGCTGACCTTTGTCGTGATGGATCACGCCCATCATGTTGTGCAGGTCGGCGAAGCGGTGGCCGCCCTGCGCGATGACCTTCGACAGGAAATGCTCGGCCTTCTCGTACTCGCGCTTCTCGTAATGCTCGCGTCCGAGCGCGATCGCCTGCTTGAGCTTGTCGTCGAAGTCCATCCAAAGCGCAAGCGTACCGTGTGCACGGACCTGCAATCAACAGAAGCGCGAAACTGGCCGCTGCAAAGCCGTGGCGCGCGCTCAGCCGCCGAGCCCTGCCAACCGGTCGCGAGCTTTGCCCGCGTACGAACTCTTCGGGAACTGCTGGGCGAGCTCCTGGAATGCCTGCCGGGCTTCCTTGGGCTTATCGAGTTCGAGGTACGTCTCGCCCAGGAGCAAGAGGCCCTCGGGCTCGTAGCCACTGCCAGGATAGGTCGCGACCAGGGTTCGCAAGCGACCCACGGCCGCCTCGGGATGGTCGCGCCGGATGTAGAACTTGGCCACGTACAGCTCGTGCGCCGCCAGCAGCCGCACCGCACGCTCGGCCATGCGCTTGGCCCGGCCCGCGAGCGGATCATCCGGGAAGTCGAGCAGGAAGCGGCGCAGCATGCGCAACGACTCTTGCGTGTAGTGCTGCTCGCGCTCGTAGCTCGGCGGCGAGAGCAGCCACTCGGAAGGGATCTGCTCGTAGTTGCAGAGCGCGACCATGAAGCGTGCGTACGGCACCTCGAGGTGCGAGGGCCGATAGCGAATGAACTGCTCGAACGACTGGATGGCCTCGGCGTATTTGCCGTCGCGGTAGAGGCAGTCGGCCACGCGCAGCTCGGAGAGGGCTGCAAAGCGCGTGTACGGGTACTGCCTTCGCACGTTGCGAAACGCGGGCTCGGCGGAGATGCAGTTGTTGTCGTAGAAGGAGTCGAGCGCGTCGGCGTAGGCGTGCCGGGCGTTGTCGCCGTAGTTCAGGCTGGACGCCGCGGAGCCGCCGCAGCCGCTGGCGGCGGCCAGCCAGACGGCCGCGCCGGCGAGCACGGTGAGCACGGCGAGCACGGAAACGGCAGAGCGGGGAGCGGGGGGCATGGGGGCAGAACCTGGCGCCCGGCAGGAGCGCTCGCAAATGCGGCTACCGTGTACTACCGGCTTGCTGGGAAATCCACTCGCCCGCGCGACCTGCCCAATTGGGGCGGTCGTACCTTGTAAATTGGTGGGATTTGAAGAAATTGGGGGAAAGGGACGTCGTGGCCACGGTCGCGCCAGCGGCCGGCTTCCGACACCACCATGAAGAAACCCGCCTCACAGATGCTTGGCTTCTCATTTGCACCTTGGACCAGCGCGGCCGGTGCGGCCAGCGCGGCCGCGTGCGCTGCGTGCATCACGCTGTGCTCGGCCGCGCCGCTCGCGCGTGCGCAGCCTGCGGGCGCGAGGGCCGACCCGGCCGCGGAAGCCGAAGTGCTCACGCGACAGGGCCGCGCCCTGATCCACGCGGGCAAGCTGGAGCAGGCGCGCGAAGACCTGCGCAAAGCCGCCCGGCTGCGCGGCCAAGCGTTGCCGGCGCTCTACGAGCTGGCCCGTGTCGAGTTCGCCTCGGGCGACTACCGCAAGTCACGCAGCGCGTGCAAAGCGCTTACCGACAAAGACGCCAACGCTGCGTTGTCGAACGTGTGTGTCGCGCGAACCTTCCTGGTGTGGCGTCGAGCATCGCGTGCGCAGGAGTACATCGAAAAGGCGCGCGCGACGGCGGATCGAGATCCCGAGGTGCTGCTCGCGCTCGCCGACATGCAGCGCATGTCGGGTGAAGCCACCGCCAGCAAGGACAGCTACCAACAGGTGCTGGCGCTCGATCCGAACGCCGTCGATGCGTACTTCGGGCTCGGCCAGCTCTATCTCGTCACGCCCGATGCGGCCGCCGCGCAAAAGGCCTTCAGACAGGCGCTGCAGCGCGAGCCGCAGTGGCCGGACGCGCAGTACGAGCTGGGGCAGCTGGTCGGTGGGACCGAGGCCGTGACGCTGCTGGAGCAGGCGCTCGCCTTGCGCCCGGACTGGCCGCAAGCGCGGCTCGCGCTCGGTGAGGCGCGCCTGCGTGCCGGCGACGCCGCAGCAGCAGAGGCGTTGTTTCGCGAGGTCTTGAAGAAAGATTCGGGCAACGCACTGGCGCATGCCCGCTTGGGGATGGCGCTCGAAGCCAAGCATGACCTGGACCTCGCAGAGAAAGAGCTCAAGCTGGGCCTCGCCGGCGTGAGCACCGACGCCGACGCCGCGCGCACGCTGGCGCGGGTCTATGCACAGACCGATCGCACCGACGATGCGCTCGCGCAGTATCGCGTGGCGTCCACCCTCGAACATGGCGGCTCGCGCGCGCTGATCGAGGCCGGCGTGTACTCGCTCAAGGTCTCGCGCAACGCGCTGGCCCAGGCGTTTCTCGAGAAGGCACTGGAGCGCACGCCCAGGTCGGCGCAGGCGCACGCGCGCTACGCGGATGTGCTACTTGCCCGCGGCGACAAAGCAAAAGCCAAGGAGCACTACCAGCTCGCACTCTCCGGCGAAGGAGAGCTCGATCGAGCGGCCGTGCAACAGAGTCTCGCGACCGTGAAGTGAGCCGTGCGCACCGAAATCTCCAAAACCTTTCCGCTCGAATCGGCACACCGTCTGCCGCACGTCCCCGAAGGCCACAAGTGTGCGCGCCTGCACGGCCATAGCTTCCAGGTGACGCTGCACGTCAGCGGCCCGGTCGATCCCAAGCTCGGCTGGATCATCGACTTCGCCGAGCTCACGCGCGCCTGGCAGCCGATGCACGAGCTTTTGGACCATCGCTGTCTGAATGACGTGGCCGGTCTCGAGAACCCCACGAGCGAAAATCTCGCGAAATTCGTGCTGGAGCGCGTCAAGTTGTCCGGGGCGAAGCTGAGCGCGGTCAGCGTCGCCGAGACCTGCACCGCGCGCTGTACCGTGCATGCCGACCAAGCTTGAAACAGCGCGCAGCAGTGGGCGGGCCGTGGCCATGGGCGCGCTCACGGTGGGCATGCTCGCGGGCGTCACGCTGCACCAGAAGCTCTCGCCGTTGCCGGAGGAGCACGCGCTCTTCCAGAGCTGGATGAAGCAGTGGGCATCGGGGTTACTTCAAGTCTTCGGAGTCGAAGCCACGCTCGCCACCGCGGTGCCCAGGGAAGCACGCGGCGCGCGACTGATCGTGGCCAATCATCGCTCGCCGCTCGACATCCTGCTGCTCTTGCGGCTGTTCGGTGGCGTGGTGCTGAGCCGCGGCGACCTCGCAAACTGGCCGGTGCTGGGCCTGGCCGCGCGCCGTGCCGAGACCATCTTCGTGGATCGTGACGATGCGATGAGCGGCGTGATGGCGGTGCGACAGATCCGCGAGCGGCTGCGCCAGGGGCGCACCGTGATCGTGTTCCCGGAAGGCACCACGCACCGCGGCGACAACGTGCATCCGTTCCAGCAAGGCGCGTTCGTGGCGGCGCGTGGGCTGCCTGTGGAAGTCTTGCCGGTGGGCATTGCGTATCAGCCGGGCGCCGAGTTCGTGGACGAAACCTTCGTGCAGCACATGACGCGTGTGGCAGGCCGCCCGGCCACCCACCTGGCGTGCGCGATCGGCCGGCCGCGTATACTCTGTGGAACGCGCAAGCAGCTCGCGAGCTCACTCACCACCGAGGTGCAGGCACTGGTGCACGACGCGCGCCACGTCCTGCGCTTCCGGACGATGACTTGAATGAAGTCCTGAATCACGGCCGACCGAGCGCGTACGACCGCGCGCAGGCCGGCGAGGAGAGATGACCCATGGTACGAACGCACGAACGATCGCTCTGGGGTTGGACGCTTTCGTTGGCTGTGTGTCTGGTCGGTGGCATGCCGCCGTCAGCTGCAGTCGTACACGCCCAGCAGCCGCCGAAGTCGGCTGCCAAGCCGGCTGCAGCGGGGCCGAGCTGCCTGCTCGAAAACACGGAGTCGCCGCGAGGTGGCCGGCTGGACGTGACCGGCAGCGGTTTCGGCCAGGCACCGGTCGTGCGCATCGCGGGCAAGGTGGCGCGGCAGCTCGAGCGCCAGGCCGACCGGCTGTCGGTGCAGGTCGCTCGCGATTCGGACGGCGGTGAGGTCACGGTGCAGGCGGGTGGCAAGACCGTGAGCTGCGGGACGCTGACCATCATCGGCAAGGACCGCTGAAGAGCCCAGGCGCTGCGGAAACGCCCGCAACGGGGCGTGGCGGATTGCGCCGCCACGCCGTGCGCGCGCAGCGGCCAGCCCGAAGTGCTTCCCGCAGCGCTCGCGCGTTGGTGTAGAACGCGCGCATGGCCAAGCTGCTGCTGGTTGGGCTCGATTGCGCGCCACCGCGCTTCGTGTTCGAGCGCTGGAAGAGCGCCATGCCGAACCTTGCGCGCCTGATGGCCAGCGGCCGCTACGGCAAGCTGCGTTCGACACTGCCACCGATCACGGTTCCGGCCTGGGCCGCGATGCTCAGCGGCAACGACCCCGGGGAGCTTGGCCTCTACGGCTTTCGCAACCGCGTGCGCGGCAGCTACGCGCTCTGCCTCGCGCAAAGCGGCGACCTGCGCGTGCCCATGGTCTGGGACCGCATCGCAGCCACCGGCAAGCGCGTGGCCGTGCTCTTCGTGCCGCCCAGCTACCCGCCCAGGCCCGTGCATGGCGAGCTCGTGTCGTGCTTCCTCACGCCGGACGGCGACAGCCCGCACACCCATCCGCCCGAGCTGGCGGCCGAGCTGCGTGAGCGCTTCGGCCTCTACCGCCCCGACATCGACGACTATCGCAGCGACGAGCACGCGCGCCTGCTCTCGGAGCTGTACGCGATGACCCAGCAGCACTTCGACATCGCCGAGCACGTGCTGCGCACGCGCAAACCCGACTTTCTGGCGATGGTCGAGATCGGCCCCGACCGCTTGCATCACGCGTTCTGGTCGCAGATCGACATAGATGATCCGCGCCACGTGGCCGGCAACCCGTACGCCAACGCAGGCCGCGAGTACTACGCGTTCCTCGATGCGCAGCTCGGCCGGCTGCTGTCGGCGGCGGACGACGACACCGCCGTGCTCGTGGTGAGCGATCACGGCGCGCGACCGCTGCTCGGCGGGATCTGCATCAACGAGTGGTTGATCGAGCACGGCTACCTCGTGCTCGAGCGCTATCCGACGCAGCCGACACCTCTGGATCGGCTCGCGATCGACTGGGAGCGCACGCGAGCCTGGGCCGAGGGCGGCTACTACGCGCGGGTCATGCTGAACGTGCAGGGCCGCGAACCTCGCGGTTGCGTGCCGGAGCAGGGAGCCGCGCAGCTGCGCGAACAGCTTGCGCGCGAGCTCGCAACGATCCCGGGACCGGACGGCGAAGCGCTGTCGCACCGCATCGTCGCCCCCGAGCAAGTCTACCGGCGCTGCGAGGGGCTGCCGCCCGACCTCGCGGTGTTCTTCGGCGATCTCTCGTATCGCGCGCTCGGAACGGTGGGGCACCGCAGCCTGCATTCGCCGAACAACGACACAGGTCCCGACGCCTGCAACCACGACTGGGACGGCGTCTTCGTGCTGTCAGGCCCGGGCCTGCCCGCAACCGGCGAGCTTCTTGGCTTACACATCGGCGACGTCGCGGCTACCATCTGCGGCGTCATGGGCATCGCGGCCGACCACACCTTGCATGGCACCGACTGGAGCCGCGTGTGAGCACGCAAGGCGGCGCCAGGCACCTGCTCGTCGGTCTCGATGGAGCGGGCCTCGACCTGGTCCGGCAGCTCGGTGCCCAGCGCCTGCCGCACATCCACGCGCTCTTGACGCGCGGCGTGTGTGCGCCACTGCGTTCGGTGCAGCCACCAGCCACCCTGCCGAACTGGACCACACTGCTCACCGGCGAAAACCCGGGGGTGCACGGCGTCTTCGACTTCACCACGCGCAGCGGCTACAGCGTGCGCTTCACGGCAGGCAGCGTGCGCGAGACGCCGACCATCGCCGCGCGCCTCGATCGTCTGGGTCTGTCGTGCGCGTGTCTGTTCTTCCCCGGCACGTTTCCGCCAGAGCGCCTCGAGCATGGCGTGTTCATCAGCGGCTGGGATGCGCCCGTCGCGTTCGAGGCCGACCGCTCGTTCGTGTGGCCTGCCGCGCTTCACGGCGAGATCGTGCAGCGTTTTGGCCCACAGCGCTTCGACGACGTCGACGAGTTCGATGCCGACTCACTCGGCTGGCACGCACGGCTGCCCGCGGCGCTGGTCAGTCGCGTGCAGCGGCGCACCGAGCTTGCGACCTGGCTCTTGCAGCAACGCTCGTGGGATCTCTTCGCGGTGTACTTCGGCGAGAGCGACACCGCCGCGCATCACCTGTGGTCGCTGCACGATCCGTGCTCGCCGCGCAGGCCTGCGCACGTGAGCCACGACGATCAACAGGGCCTGGCTCGCGTGTACCAGGCGCTCGACCGCGCGGTCGGTGAGCTCGTGTACGCCGCGGGTGGCAGCGGCGTCGAGGTCACGCTGGTGAGCGATCACGGTTCGGGGGGTGCGTCCGACAAGGTGCTCTACCTGAACCGCGTGCTCGAAGACGCAGGCTTCTTGCGCTTTCGCGCGCAGTCTGGCGCACCCTCGCTCGTGCGCGGCGTGAAGGAGCTCGCGCTCACCCGCCTGCCACCGAAGCTGCGCGAGCGCATGTTTCGTGGCTTCGGCGCGGTGCTGCCAGGTTGGCTCGAGTCGCGGGCACGCTTCGCGGCGATCGACATGCCGCACACGCGCGTGTTCAGCGACGAGCTGAACTACTTCCCGGCGCTGCACTGGAACCTGCGCGGCCGCGAACCCAGCGGCGTGCTCGAGCCGAGCACAGTGCCAGAAGCACGTGCACAGCTGGAGCAAGCGCTGCTTGCGCTGCGCGATCCGTGGACGGGAGAGCAAGTGGTCCGCGCCGTGCACGCGCGCGAGGCGCTGTTCGCTGGCCCGCACGTCGGTCGCGCGCCCGATCTGCTGCTCGAGCTCGCCACGAGCGCTGGCTACTCGTACAACTTGATGCCCTCGGCGGGCGCACCGAACGGCACTGGCCCGTTCCGGCGACTGTCGGCCGACGAATACCTCGGTCGCAAGGGCCGCTCGCTGCCGGGCTCGCATCGGCCCAGCGGCCTGTTCGTCGCGGCCGGGCCCGAGGTCGCAGCGCACGGCGAAGTCGATGCGGCGATGGCCGACGTCACGGCCACGCTGCTCGCTCGTATGAAGATACGTGACGGCGCGCGCGTCGGCGCGCGCGTGCTCGAAGAGGTGCTGCGCGGCCAGGCGCGCGAGCACACGCTGCCCACCGCGAGCGTCGCCCCCGCGCGCCCCGACGACGGCGCGCGCATCGAGGCCCGCCTGCGGCGCCTCGGCTACATCGAATGAGCCGCGTAAGCTCGCAGCCGCGCGTGTTGCACATGGCCGCGCTGCCATTTCCAACCTATCAGGGCACGCAGGGAGCCATCCGGCACATGCTCGAGGCCAGCACTCGCGCCAGCCGCGACGCCCAGCTGTTCACGTACGCAAGCGCGGGCTATGCGCGTGACTTCGACTTTGCCGTACACCGCACCGGCGCTTTCCCGCACGCCTCGTCGCTGCGTTCCGGGCCGAGCCTCGCCAAGCTCGCGCTCGATCTGCGCATGGCTGTCGAGCTGCGCTGGCTGTGCAAGCGCCTGTCGCCCGACGTGATCGTGGCGCATCACGTGGAGGCCGCCGCGCTCGCGCTCGCGCTTGGCACGGCTCCGGTGGTGTTCTTCGCGCACACCGATCTCGCAGCCGAGCTTCCGGTCTACGGGCCACGCTTGCTGCAGCGGCCGCTCGCACGCGCGGGCCGAGCGCTGGATCGACAGCTGTCGGCTCGCGCACCCGCGGTCGCGGTGATTTCCAAGACGCTGCTCGCACACTTCAGCGCGCGTGCGAGCGCGCCACGGCGCCGCGCGTTCTACGTACCCACGCCGTGGCCGGTGCGCCCGCCGAGCACGCTGGCGGCGCGCCAGCACGCGCGCGCGCAGCTCGATCTCCGCAGCACGGCGCAAGTCGCGCTGTATGCTGGAAACCTCGACGCTTACCAGGGCATCGATACCTTGGTGCACGCTTTCGCCCGCTGCGCGGCGCGCGCACCGGCGCTGCACCTGCTCGTCGCCACCCAGAGCGATCCACACGCGCTGGTGCAGCGCTGCATGCAGCTCGGCGTGCTTGGACGGCTGCGGCTGACCGGCCTGCGTGGCGCCCCCGCGCGAACCCTGGCGCACGCAGCCGCTGACTTCGCGGTGGTGCCACGACTCGCGCCGGGGGGTCTGCCGATCAAGTTGCTCGATGCGCTGTCTCGCGGCGTGGCCTGCGCGACCATGCCGCATGCCTGTGCTGGTTTGTCGCTGCGCGAGCACGTCGAGCTGGCCGCAGACGAGAGCCCCGAAGCGCTGGCGCAGGCCATCGCGCGGCTGAGCGAAGACAGCGTGCGCCGAGCAGACCTGGCCGAGCGTGGACGCGACTACCTCGCTGCAGAGCACACCGACGAGCACTTCCTGCGCGCGCTCGACGCAGCGATTGGCGCGGCGCGCGAGCGCGTCACCGCCAGCTGAGCGTGCAGCCGTGTCGCCGCGCGAATCAGACGGCCGCGTTGGCCGAGGACCCGCCCGTCAGGTCGATCCACAGGTGCCCGAACCCAAGCAAGTAATCGGCCAGGCGACGAAAACGCTCCGCAAATTTCGCTACCTACATGTACCCCACTAACATCCCTCGCTGCGGCCCACTGTCACCGCACGAAGCTCGATGTTCGAAGAAACGCTTCCACCCCTGACTCGATTCGCGCCCGACGCTGCCAACGCAGCTGACGGTGATGCGCTACACGAGCTACGAAGCTTGCTCGTCGGTGCCACCACGGCGCAGCACGAGCTGCCACCGCTGCCCGATCTCGTCGCCGCCGCGATCGCGCTGGCCGAGGGCACCAGGCGCAAGGTGATCCTGCCGCTGGGCCGCGCGCCGCTCGAGTTTGCGCTGGTGCGTCGCGGGCCGCAACTGCTCGTCGATTGCTACGCCACCGAGAACACGCCCGAGATCTTACTACGCGAACGCGCCATCCATCTGTCCGATCTGCTGGACGCTTGCGTGTCGGCTAGCCGCAGCCTGGCGCAGAGCAGCAGCAATGCCACGACGAGGAGCGCCTTGCTTTCGCTCGCAACGCGTGTAGCCCAGACGCGCGTGGGTGCCGACCCGCAGCCTGAAGTGGCACACGTGCGCTGCACCGGCGGCAGCCTCGAAAGCCCAGGCGCTCACGTGCCGCTGGCCTTCGGCTTCGAGGCCCGAGTGGCACACACGCTCTGCGACCGCGAAGACACCCATGCCTTTGCCGACGTCCACGCGTTGCTCTTCGACGGAGAGCTGTGGGCGTTCTCGGGCGAACGTCGCGTGTCGCTCGTGCGCGGGCCGATCATGCTCGCCGCGCAGCGCATGGTGTGCGCCGTGCGCGCCTTGGTCGACGCCTGGCACGCCGATCGCCCGGTGCACGTGCGGCTGTGCGCCGGTGGTTTCGCCGTGACAGTTCGGCGCGAAGCTCGCGGCAACGTGTCGCTGAGCTTGAGCACGGAGCGCAACGGCACGCTGACCTGGCCAGCGCTCGACGTGCCGAGCGCCGCGCTTCCAGTCCTGCGCCTTGCATCCGATCTGGTGCGCAAGCTGGTGGCCGTGGACCGCTCGCAATCGCACAACCTGCGTGTCACCGCGCTGCGCTCGGAAGTACGTGCGCTGCGTCGCATGATCCGCGGCCGCAGGAGCCAGGACGGCTTCGAAAACCAGCACCCCGAGCGCTTGCGCCTGTCGTCACCGGAACCACTTTCGCCCGTGACCCTCGACGAGCCCAACCTGCCGACCCGCGGCAAGCTGCGCTACACCGAGCGCTGGAGCGCCGAGATCGACGCGCTCGACGCCGGCTGCGTGTTCTTGTGCGGCGATCGCATGCTGGTCGCGACACCGAAGCTCACACTCGCGCTCGACCGCAACGATGGCGACGTGCTCTGGTCGCGACCCACAGCACGCGCCACCACGCTGCTCGCCGGCAAGACCCTGCTGCGCCTTTTGCCCGAAGGCGGCGCCGAGCTCTGCGATCTCGACGAAGGCCACGTGTACGCGCGCAGCGAACGCTCGCTGCGCCTGCACGGCTCGCCCTTCGCGCTGTGCGCCGGTGGCGGCGAGCTACCGCCGGTCGCGATCGTGTGCGAGTCCGGCAAGCACCTGGTGGCCCTGGATCTGCGCACGGGTGAGCCGCGCTGGCGTTTCCGCGCGCGTTCGCACGGCGCGCCACGCTTGCACAAAGCTGGCCGCGTGCTGCTGGTGGCTTGCGGCGACGGTTCGATCGATGCACTCGACGTCGCCTCGGGCGAAGTGGTGTGGCGCTTCTCAGGTCGCTCACGCTTCTGTCTGGCACCCACGGTGTTCGAGGACGTCGCGATCGCAGCCTCGGGCGAGCCCGGTGGTGGTGCGGGAAATCTCCACGGCATCGAGCTCTACACCGGCAAACCGTTGTGGACGACCGAGCTACCCCTGTGCCCGAGCGGCGAACCGTTCACCGCCGGCCAGCAAGTGGTCTTGCCCATGGGCGGCTCGCGCGACGCGCGTCTTTCGGCATTCGACGCACGCGACGGCAGTGAGCGCTGGAGCTGTCACGATCCAGGTCTCGACAACGGTGGCAAGGCGCTCGAGGTCGACGGTGCGTTGATCGTCAACACCCCCGCCGGCCGCGTGACCGCGCTCGATCTCGGCAACGGCCAGACCCGCTTCGCGCGCTCGCTCGCCAACCCGCTCACCGACGACGTGCCGCGACAGCTGGACCCGATCCTGCGCCACGGCGCGCTCTTCGTTCCCTCGGCGCAAGTGCACGTGCTGCGCCCGAGCGACGGCAGCGCGCTCACCACCGACGTCGGCTGCGACTTGGTCCCCGACTTCCTGCGCATCGACGAGCGCGGCTGGCTCTACGTGGCGGAAGAGAGCGGTCACCTGCAAGCCTTCGCCACGGCACCGCAGCTCAGCCTCGTGAAGTGAGCGCCGTGCGCGCGCGCCGCCGCACTTGACTCGCACAGCGTTCCTGGCAACGTCTGCGGGCATGAGCCTGACCAAGCCCAAGGTTGCCGCGATCCAGATGACCTCGACGCCGGACGTCGAGCAGAACCTCGAGCGCGCGGAAGCGTTGTGCCGTGACGCGATCGCCGACGGCGCCGCGCTGGTCGTGCTGCCGGAGTGCTTCGCGTACCTCGGCCCCGAGGACGGTAAGTTCGCGATCGTGGAGCCACTGCCCGAAGGCGGCCCGATCTTGAAGCGCTTCCAGGAGCTAGCGCGTCAAACCCACAGCGAGCTCGTGCTGGGCGGCTTCTACGAGCGCACGCCGCATGCGCGCAAGGTGCGTAACGCTTGCGTGCACCTCGGCGACGACGGCAGCGTGCGCGCCATCTACCGCAAGATCCATCTCTTCGACGTCGACCTGCCGGATGGCACCAAGCTCGAGGAATCCGCCAGCGTGGAGCCGGGCACGGAGATCGTCGTCACGCAGACGCGCCTCGGAAAGCTCGGCCTGTCGGTGTGTTACGACATGCGTTTCCCGGAGCTGTATCGCAAGCAAGTCGATCAGGGTGCCACGCTCCTGGCCGTACCGTCGGCGTTCACGCTCACCACCGGCAAGGACCACTGGCACGTGCTGCTACGTGCACGCGCCATCGAGTCGCAGTGCTACGTGATCGCGGCGGCGCAGACCGGCCATCACTTCGGCACCCGCCGTTCGTACGGACACGCGCTGGTCTGCGATCCGTGGGGCTGCGTGCTCGCAGAATGCGGCGAGGGCGAGGGCTACGCGCTCGCGAGCATCGACGAAGCCGCGTTGCAACGCGTGCGTGCGGCGCTGCCGAGCCTGCGACACCGTCGCATCTGAGCACGCGCTGGCGGCAAACCGCCTGCGCACGTTCGCGCACATCGGTGCAGATCACCCCGCTTTGCGCGCGCCCGCCGAGCGGCTAAGCTCGAATCCGTGGCGAGAAGCGCTTCGCTGCTGTGTGCCAGCGTATGGCTGTACGTGCTGATCGCTCTTGCGGGCTATCACGGAACCGCGCGCGCAAGTCAGGCCGCGGAGTTGCAGCTGCGGCCGGCCTTCGACCAGCGCAGCATGTCGGTGCGCTATCCGTGGCGCGGACATCTGGAGCGTGGCCTGCGTCTGCCCGAGTCTGGCCTCGTGCGCCACGTCGACGAGTATATCGAGCACGAGCGCTTCTTCGGCACCTGGCAGCTGGTGCAGCTGGTCACGCGCGGGGCCGCGCGCGTCTCCGAGCTCTTGCCGGGCGCGCGGCTATCCGTCGGCGAGCTCTCGGCCGAGCACGGCGGCCTGATCGTTGGCCACCACTCGCATCGCAACGGCCGCGACATCGACATCAGCTTCTACTTGGTCGATGAGACGGGACAGCCGGCGATCGCGCCGACCTTCGTCAACATGAACCGCCATGGCACCGGCTGGTACGCGGGCCAGAAGCTGCGCTTCGACGACGCGCGCAACTGGGCACTGATCTCGAAGCTGATCGACGACGACGACGCGCGCGTGCAGTACATCTTCGTGGCGCGTGCGCTGCAATGGCGCCTGGTCGAACACGCGCGAAAGATCGGCGCGCCCGACTGGCTGATCGCCCGCGCCCGCGCTGCGATGGTCGAGCCCACCTCGGGCAACCGCCACGAAAGTCACTTCCACGTGCGCATCTACTGCCCGTCGGAAGACCGCCCGCAGTGCCAGGACAAGCCGCCCTATTACCCGTGGTACGACGGTGTGCCTCCGGGCGGCGAATACGCGGCGGCTACGCTCGGCATTCCGCTCGCACCCTGAACTCGCACCGGGCTTTCCGGCCCGCGCTGACGGCGGCTGCCGCGCTCACGGCAGCTCGGACTCGTCGCCCTTCTTGTCGCCGCGCTCGCCCTTGGCCATGCGCGCCAGGCCCCACTCCTGCAGCCGATACTGGATGGTGCGCCGGCTGATCCCGAGCACTGCAGCCGCCTTGCTCGGTGAGCCGCCCACGGCGTCGAGTGTGCGCAGGATCGCAAAACGCTCGAGCTCGGCGAGCGTGACGCCCGGGATCATCAGGCGGATCGACTCCGCTTCGTTCGGCGCGTGCGACAGCGGCAGGTCTTCCAGCTCGATGCGCTCACTCTTGCACAGCACCACGGCCTGCTCGATGGCATTCTGCAGCTCGCGCACGTTGCCGGGCCACGGATGCACCAGCAAAGCGCTCATCGCGTACTCGCTGAAGCCCGCGATCAGCTTGTCGTTCTCGGCCGTGAAGCGCCGCAGGAAATGGTCGGCGAGCAGCGGAATGTCACTCGGGCGGGCGCGCAGCGGCGGCACGTCCAGCTTCACCACGTTCAAGCGATAGTAAAGGTCTTCGCGAAACCGGCCGTCTTCCACCAGTTGACGCAGATCTTTGTTCGTGGCCGCCACGATGCGCGTGTCGACCTGCAACGTTTCGTTGCCTCCCACGCGCTCGAACTGCCGCTCCTGCAAAAAGCGCAAGAGCTTCACCTGCACGGTGGCTGGAATCTCGCTCACCTCGTCGAGCAGCAGCGTGCCGCCATCGGCCTGCTCGAAGCGACCCTTGCGGCGCGCCGCGGCGCCCGTGAACGAGCCCTTTTCGTGACCGAAAAGCTCGGATTCCAGCACGGTCTCGGCCAGCGCCGAGCAGTTGACTCGCACGAACGGCCCCTGGTTGCGCTTGCTGTGGCTGTGCACTGCGGCCGCCACCAGCTCTTTGCCCGTGCCCGTCTCTCCGGTGATCAGCACCGTGGCGCGGCTGTGGGCGGCGGCCGTCACCTTGTCGAGCAAGCGCTGCATCAGCGGGTGCGCGCCCAGGATGCCGCCCATGTGGCCCGCGGCCGACATGTCCAGGATGCCGTCGCGCGCGCGTTCGACCTCGCGTGCCAGCGCGGGCTTCTCGAGCGCACGGCGCACCACCATGAACAGCGCTTCGGCCTGCTCGGGGAACGCCAGGCAATGATCTGCGCCGCGTCGAAAAGCCTCGACCAGCGCCTCCGGATGCGTGCTGCGCGTGACGGCGATGAACGCCGTCTGCGCGCCGGCCAGCTTGCGCGCGCGCTCCAGGAAATCCAGCGCGGGTGGCTTGCCGTGACCGACGCCGACCACGACGAGCTGCGGGCGGCCGGCGTTGAGCAACGCAAGTCCGCTCTCGGCGTCGTCCGCCACTTCGAGCGCCTGTCCTTGACCCACGAGCTGGTGAACGAGCTCTTCCCGAGAGTCGGGATCGTCGTCCACGATGAGCACGTGGGGCTTCTTCGCTTCCACGGTTTCGCGGAGCATGCACGATCATGCAGGCAGCGTCTACGAAACGCGGGCAGATCCACCCGCCGGACCCTCGACTGGTCGAAAGCAGGGGTTCTGGTAAGCTGGCTGCGCTTGCAGCGGGGCAGGGTCGAACCTGGACGTCGGTGACGACGCGCCGCGCCGTGCCCCGCAACGCCTCGGCTTTTCACGCCCGCCCGCTCGTAGTATGCAGCCCTCGCCGCCATGTCGAGCCAGCTCGAGCCACGCGACTCCTTCCCGGGCAGCGCCCCGCCCACGCAAAGTGCGCGCGCGCCCGCGGCCCGACCAACTGCCGCCGAGCGCCGCCTGCGGCTGTGGATCCGCCTGCTGGGCCTGCTCGTCGCGGCCCTGCTCGTGGCCGTTGCAGCCCTCTCCTACCGCACCTACCGGCTCGAAAGCTTCGTCCTGCCCGCGAACGTCCCGGAGCTTGCGGCACCGCGGCCAATCACCCCACGCGGCGACCTGTCATCCGCCGAGAAGTCACGCATCCAGCTGTTCCGCAACACCTGGAAGTCAGTCGTTCACATCACGACCCTCGACGTTCGCCAGGATCCCTTCCACGCGAACGTGCTCGAGGTGCCCAAGGGCACCGGCTCCGGCTTCATCTGGGACGCCCACGGCCACATCGTGACCAACTTCCACGTGATCTCGGGTGCCGACGAAGCCCGCGTCACGCTCGCCGACCACAGCGAGTGGCGCGCACGCCTCGTCGGACAGTCCGCACGCAACGACGTCGCCGTGCTGCGCATCGTCGGCGCGGCCAAGCGTCTGGCGCCGCTGCCGCTGGGCACCTCGCGCAACCTGATCGTCGGCCAGGACGTGTTCGCGATCGGCTCCCCCTTCGGCCTCGATTACACCTTGTCTACAGGTGTAATCAGTGGTCTGGGCCGCGAGATAAAGGGCGCAGCCGGCCTGCCCATCCGCGGCGTCGTGCAGACCGACGCGGCCATCAACCCCGGCAACTCGGGCGGGCCGCTGCTCGACAGCGCCGGCCGCTTGATCGGCATGAACACCGCCATCGTCAGCCCGTCGGGCGCCTCCGCGGGCGTTGGCTTCGCGATTCCCGTCGATACGGTCGCGCGCGTCGTGCCCGAGCTGATCTCCTACGGCCGCGAGGTGCGCCCCGTGATCGGCGTCGAGCTTGCCGATGACACGCTGGCCGAGCGCCTCGGGCTCGACGGTGTGTTGGTCGTGCGCGTGGCCGCGGGCTCGCCGGCCGAGCAAGTCGGCATCCTGCCGACCCGGCGTGATGCCGCAACCGGCGAAATCGTGCTCGGCGACGTGATCACCCAGCTCGCCGGCACCCCCGTGCACAACAACGCCGACCTCTACCTGCAGCTCGAGAAGCTGCATCCAAAAGACGCCGTCACCCTGACGCTGTCGCGCGCCGGCGCGGTCCGCACGGTGAGCCTTGTGCTCTCCGACAACGTCAGTCAGTAGCGCGAGCGCGAGCCCACGCAGCTACGCCGCGCGACTCGCTCAGAAGTGGAAGCGCCGCATCGACACGTTCATGAGCAGGCCGATGCCCGTCATGATCGTGAGCACGCTCGAGCCGCCGTACGAGAACAGCGGCAAGGTGATGCCCACGACCGGCAATAGTCCGCAGACCATGCCGAGGTTGATCACCGTCTGCCAGAAGATCAGCGCCGACACGCCCACGGCGACCACGGCGCCGAAACGGTCCTTGGCCTCGGAAGCGATCTTCAGGCCCCAGAGCACCAGCACGAGATACAGAGCGATCAAGATCACCGAGCCCACGAAGCCCTGCTCCTCGGCCCACACCGGAAACGGAAAATCGGTGTGTTGGTCGGGCAGGAACTTGTGTTGGTTCTGGGTGCCCTGCAGGAAGCCCTTGCCGGTGAAGCCGCCGCTGCCGATCGCCACCTTCGCCTGATGCGCGTGCCAGCCCGTGTCGAGGATGTCCTTGTCCGGATCCAGGAACGAGGTGAGGCGATTGCGCTGGTAGTCCTTGAGCAAGTAGCGCCAGGTGAGCGGCGCGCTGACCACGAGCGACACGACCAGCGTCACGAGCGAGCGCAGCTTCAGATGCGTCAAGAACATCACGGTCGCGAACACGAACACCAGGAGCAGCGCCGTACCGAGATCGGGCTGCGCCAAAATCAACACTAGCGGGCCCGCGAGAATGAGCCCCGGGATGATCAGGTCCTTGAGCGTGCGGCCTTCGGTGCGCGGGTCGTTGTGCAGGTGCTTGCCGAGCGCGATGATGAAGAAGAGCTTCATCAGCTCGCTGGGCTGCAGCGAAAAACTGCCCAGAGGAATCCAGCGCTGCGAGCCACGGATCTCACGTCCCAGCAAGAACACCAGCGCCAAGAGCACCACGCCGATGCCGTACGCCACCCAGCCGAAGCGCTCGAAGTGCCGGTAGTCGATCGCAGCCACGAGCACGGCCGCGCCCGCACCGAACGTCAGCCAGTAGATCTGCTGGATGTACACGTCGCGCAGCGAAGCGCCCGCAGCGCTGGTAGCGCTGTACAGGTTCACCACGCCCACCACGGCGATCGCAACCGTGGTCACGAACAGTGGCCAGTCGAAGCTGTCTTGAAATCCGCGACGCAGCGCCATGTATCCTTACGGTTTCTTCGCCACGAGCACCGGGCGGTGCGCGGGGTCAGGTGTGGGAGAGCCTAGCGCTTCCTGGAGGATCTGGATCGCGATCGGCGCGGCGTACTTGCCGCCCTGACCGCCGTGCTCGACGAGCACCACGATTGCGAACTCGGGCTTGTCGGCCGGCGCAAAGCCGGCAAACCACGCATGCGAGCGCCGGTAGTACCAGGCGTGGCGCGGATCTTCATTCGGCTCGAGCTTCTTCTTGGAGACCTCGGCCGTGCCCGTCTTGCCGGCGACCGGCACGCCGCCCTCGATGCGTGCTTCGTAAGCCGTACCCTTCGGATCGTTCACCACGCCGAAGAGTCCATCGATCACGTAGGTCAGGAAGGTCGGGTCGACGTCGATGCGCCGACGCACGCGCGGATCGAGCTCCTCGAGCACCGTTCCATCCGGCCGTTCCACGCGCTCGACCAGCTGTGGCACATAGAGCGTTCCGCCGTTGGCGATCGCCGTGTACATCATGGCGAGTTGAATCAGCGTCACGCGCGTGTCGCCCTGCCCGATCGCGGTGTTGAGCGTGAAGCCCAGGTGGTAACGGTTGTGGTGGCGCTTCTCGTACCACCTGCGCGTCGGCACGAAGCCGCTCGCCTCCGTGTTGATGCCGATGCCGGTCTTCTGCCCCAGCCCGAACTCCTGAGCGAAGTGCTGCAAGCGGTCGATACCGACCTGCTCCGCGAGCTGATAGAAGTACACGTTGCACGACTGCGAGATCGCCTTGCGCATGTCGACGTCGCCATGCACGTGACTGCAGCGAAAACGCCGCTTGCCCAGCTCGTAGTAACCCGGACATTCGTAGTGCTGCGCGGTGGTGAGGATCTTGTCCTGCAGCGCGGCGATCGCCGAGATCGGCTTGAACGTGGAGCCCGGGAAGTAACTCTCGTATGTGGTCTTGTCGATCAGCGGCCGGAACGGATTGTCGCTGAGTTCTTGCGAGCGCTCACTGGTCAGCCCACCCGACATCTCGTTCAAGTCGTAGCCAGGCTTGGAGAAGAGCGCGCGCACGCGACCGGTGTGCACGTCGACCACGACCGCAGCGCCCGAGGGGTGCCCGCGAAACGCACGCTCCACCGAGCGCATCATGTCCATGTCGAGCGTCAAGCGCAAATCGAGCCCCGGCACCGGCTCGCGCCGCGACGACTTGCTGTGCGTGCGCTTGCCGGAGTCGTCCAGCTCTTGTCCGCGCACGTCGACGATCATGCGCTGCTCGCCGTCCTTGCCGCGCAGGTAGCTTTCCCACGCACGCTCGATGCCCGCGCGGCCAACGAAGTGCCCCGGGCCGTAACCCATGCCAGCGAGGGTCTTCAGATCATCGGCGTTCACCTCGTTGAGAAAGCCGAGCGTGTGCGCGCCCAGACTCTTGTATGGATACGAGCGCACGGGCACCGCAACCACGTCGGTGCCGGGCAACTCGCGCTTGTGCGTCTCGAGCGCCGCGTACTGGTCGCGCCTAATGTCCGTGAACACTTGCACCAGGTGCGAGCGGCGGCGGTCGGGAACACTGTCGAGGATTCTCTGGAAGGCTTGCTTCTGCGCCTCGGTCAGCTCCATCAGCTGCGAGATCTGCTTCACCTCGTCTTCGCCCATGAACGAAGGCGTCACGAACACGTTGTACGAGGGGCGGTTGTCCGCGATCACGTGACCTTGGCTGTCGCGGATCACGCCGCGCGTGGCAGGCAAGCGCACCACCTTGGTGATGTTCTTCTCGGCCTCGGCCGCCCAGCGCGTGTGCTCGATGATCTGCAGCTGAAACAGGCGCAAGAGCAGCGCACCGATCGAGACGAGCACGAACAGCGCCATCCACTTGTAGCGCTTCTTGAACTCGCCGACCTCGCGGCGCACTGAGAGCATCGTCATGCAGCTTGTTCCTGGTCGCCCGCCGGCAGGCGCGAGCGCTTTGGCCCGCGAAAGCCTACGCCATGCTCGGTCGTTCGTCCGGCTTCTGGGCCGAGCGGCCGTCGATCCGCGAAACCGCTGCGAAAATCGGCGGCGCGAACAGCGCGGTCACGGCTGCGGACTGAAAGAGGATGCGTGCGGTGTGCAGCGGGTCGTAGCTGAGAATGTCGCGCTGCTGCTCGAAGATGGCGCGCAGCGCGAGCACGCCGAAGCCACTGAGCACACCCATCACGAATGTGAGCAGCACGGAGAGAAACGGCCCCTGCGAAAACAGCCGGAACGCGGCTGCACGCGCGAGCATGAAAGACGCCACCATCACGAAGGTCTGCAAGCCCATCGGGTTGCCGCAAAACGCGTCGAGCAGATAGCCCAACGCAAAACAAATAGCCGCTCCACGCACCAAGTGCACGTCGGCCGACACGCCCAGGCACATGGCGATCGGCAGCACGAGGTTCGGCGCAAACGTGTGCATCGGCGTGAGCGTGGCGCACGCGGTCTGCACGGTGAGCAGCAGAAAGCCAAACAGGAATAGGCCCACGCTGCGCATGTCTAGCGCTTGCCTTTCGCGGATGCCTCGGGCGCCGCCGCCGCGCGTGAGCCAGCGGTCATCACCAGCACCTCTTCCAGGCGCGAGAACTGCACGGCCGGGGCGACGGTCGCCTCCTGGTACAAACCGTACTCGCGCTTGACCACTTCCTTCACGGTGCCAACCAAGATGGCCGCGGGAAAGCGCTGGCCCAGGCCCGAGGTCACCACCAAGTCACCGGCCTTCACTTCGTCCTCACGCGACAGCTGCTCGATGCGACACAGATAGCTCTCATCCGAGCCCAGGCCCTTGAGCATGCCGCGCGCGCCGTTGCGCTGGATGACCACGTCGATGGCGCTGGTCTTGTCGGCCGTGAGCAGCACGTCCGCAAAGCGGCCCCAGGTGCGCCGCACCTGCCCGACCAAACCATCGGAGGTGAGCACCGGCATGCCCGCGCGCACGTGATCGCGCTCGCCGCGATCGAGCACCACGCGCGTGACACGGAAGAACGCCGACACTTCCTTGCCGATCACCTGCGCGCTCAGCAAGCTGCCGCGCAGCTCGTCGCGCAGCTGCAACAAGCGCCGCAACCGCCGATTCTCCGCAGACTCGCTGAAGAGCTTGTAGTTGGCCTCGCGCAGCCGAGCGTTCTCCTCGCGCAAGCGCTCGTTGTCGCGCTTCACTTCGACGAGGTACACGTACTCCTGCAAGATCCCCGACACACCCTGCGCCAGCTGGGTGGCCCCGTACTGGATCGGCGCGCTCGCCTCCAGAATCGCGCGATCGACCGAGTTGGTCTTCGCCGGATCCTTCAAATTCGAGCGCAGCACGAAGAACGGCAACGCCAAGAGCACGATGCAGATCGCTGCGTCCCGGAAGCGTCGGTAGAGATTCATCGCGAGCTCGCGTCAACTACGAGATCGTGACTTCCCGCAGCAGGTCCATGTGGTCCAGCGCCTTGCCCGAACCCAGCACGACCGCGGAAATCGGATCGTCGGCCACCATCACGGGTAGCCCGGTTTCTTCACGCAAACGCACGTCGAGGCTCTTGAGCAACGCGCCACCGCCGGTGAGCACGATGCCTTTGTCGACGATGTCGGCCGCCAGCTCCGGCGGAGTCCGCTCGAGCGCGAGCAGCACCGCATCGACGATCGAGTTGATCGGCTCCATCAGCGCCTCGCGGATCTCATCGCCCGTGACCACCACGGTCTTGGGCACGCCAGCGACCAGGTCGCGGCCCTTCACTTCCATCGTACGCACTTCGTTGTCGGCGTATGCGTTGCCGATCGTGCACTTCACGCGCTCGGCCGTCTGCTCGCCGATCAGCAAGTTGTACTTACGCTTCATGTAGGCGATGACGGCTTCGTCCATCTTGTCGCCGCCCACGCGCACCGACTGCGAGTACACGATACCGGCCAGCGAGATGATCGCCACCTCCGTGGTTCCGCCGCCGATGTCGACCACCATGTTGCCGCTGGGCTCGGTGATGGGCAGCCCCGCGCCGATCGCCGCCGCCATCGGCTCTTCGATCAAGTACACCTCGCGCGCACCTGCGCTCTCGGCACTCTCGCGCACCGCGCGCTTCTCGACCTCGGTGATACCGAAGGGCACGCAGATGATGATGCGCGGCCTGCGCACCCACCTGCGGTTGGTGGCGCGGTTGATGAAGTAGCGCAACAGCGCCTCGGTGATCTCGAAGTCGGCGATCACGCCATCGCGCAGCGGACGCACGGCCTCAATGTTGCCCGGGGTGCGCCCGAGCATCTCTTTGCCCTCGGTGCCCACAGCCAACACGCGTTTGCCTCCACGGCCATCTCTCTGAACGGCCACGACCGAAGGCTCATAAGCCACGATGCCCCGACCCTTGACGTACACCAAGGTCGTTGCTGTGCCCAAGTCGATTGCCAGGTCGTGTGAGGTAAACCAGCCGAACGCCATGCAGTTTAGGCCCTACCAGGGTGGAACCACCCCGGCCTTTGCCCCATTGAAAACGCCCGAGTCTTTCCCGAAAACCCAAGGTTTCTAAGAACATGGGCATGTATGGGGTCCGCTTACCTAACAGAGAAAGGAGTGAGGATCAAGGCGACCACCTCGCCGGGCTGGCAGCCGCCTCCCCGCACCAGAAAGCTCCGGAGAAGAAAAGATCGGGCAGGCGCACACCTGCGGCCCAAGCTTAGAAGGCCCGGAAGTTTCCAAGAGGGCAGCACGATGAGCGACGAGCAGCGCACGGCGGGAGCAGGTAGCAGCGTGGACGTCCCCGCACTGGTCGAGCGCGCCCGTAGCGGCGATCGCCGAGCCTTCGACCAGCTGGTGCGCTGCTTCCGCCCGCGCATCTACGCGCTGGCCCTGCACATGACCGGAAGCGCGAGCGAGGCGGACGACGTCACCCAGGACACCTTCGTACGCGCCTTCCAGCACCTGCCCGCCTTCGAGGGCCGCTCGCACTTCTTCACCTGGCTCTACCGCATCGCCATTCACCGCGCGCTCAACGCCAAGCGCGACGGCAAGCGCCGCAGCACGCAGAGCCTCGACGACGTGCGCGTGCACATCGCCGTGCAGGTCGACGCCGGCAACGATCCGCACCTCGCCGCCGAGCTACGCGAGAGCTACACGCACCTGGTCGCCGCCTTCGATCAGCTCAGCCCCGTGCTACGCAGCACCGTCGCGCTGGTCGCCCTGCAAGGCCTCTCGCACAAGGCCGCCGCCAGCGTGCTCGAAACCAACGAAGGCACGATCGCCTGGCGCATCCACGAAGCCCGCGCCCAACTGCGCCGCACCATCGACGAACGCACCGCCCAACCCGCCCGCGTCCCCGCTCGCAAACCCGAGCGCGAGCGCAGCACCCCGTCGCCCGTGCTCTGCCGGCTGGGCCGTACCCTCCTGCCGAACTAACCCGCCGCCGTCAGCAGCAGCCAACGTTGCAACACAACGTTGCATGCACAGCTGGCCAAGACGCCCTGCCGCACGTGTCGGTGGCGTGACCTCGCTGCCTGACACCAAGCGCGACCTACCGAGCCACGCGAGCGACGCCGCGCGCCGGCCGGGAGGGTCGCTGCCGGGCGAGTTCCGCAGGCCCGATCACCCCCATTGCGACGCGAACACCCAATCGCGCCGAGGACTGTTTGAGCCCGGCAGCGACCCTCCCAGCCCGCGCGCCCATCAGCTCACGCCCTCGTGCACCCCGCCTTTCGCGACAACCAAGCACCTGTGCTAGACCCCAGCGCGAAGCCGCCACCGGAGACCCCACACCACCATGGGCTACGAACGACCCACGATCGCCCGCATGCACGGCTACACGCCGGGCAAGCAACCCGCCTCGACCGACACGATCAAGCTCAACACCAACGAAAACCCCTACCCGCCGAGCGACGCCGTGATGCGTGCGCTTCACGCGGTTTCCGCCGAGGCACTGCGCCGCTACCCGGAGCCGAGCGCCGAGCGCTTCCGCGAGCTCGCCGCGCAAGTGCACGGCGTGATGCCCGCACAGCTGGTGGCGGTCAACGGCGGCGATGAGCTCTTGCGCATGGTCGTGACCACCTTCGTGGAACCCGGCGCACCCATCGGCGTGCTCGAGCCGAGCTACTCCCTGTACCCGGTGCTCGCGGAAATCAACGCAAGCCCGGTGGTGCGCGTGCCCGCGCGTGACGACTTCGCCGTGCCGGACGACTTCGCCGAGCGCCTGAACGAAGCCGGCGTGAAGCTCGCGCTGCTGGTGAACCCGCACGCGCCCTCGGGGCGGCTCGCGGGTCGGGCGCAGCTCGCGCGTCTGGCGCGCGCGTTCCGCGGCGTGCTGCTGATCGACGAAGCCTACGTCGACTTCGTCGACCCCGAGCTCGCACACGATCTCTTGCCGATGGTGCGCGAGCACGACAACGTTTTGTTTCTGCGCACGCTAAGCAAGGGTTACAGCCTGGCCGGCCTGCGTTTCGGCTATGGCATCGGCTGCGAGAGCTTGATCGAGCCGCTCATGGGCAAGACCCGTGACAGCTACAACGTGGACGTGGTCGCGCAAGCGCTCGCGCACGCAGCGCTCACGGACCGCGCGAGCGCGGCCGGCACCTGGCAGCGTGTGCGGCAAGAGCGCACGCGCGTCACCGAAGCGCTACGTGCGCTGGGCTGCCGGGTGGCCGACAGCCATTCGAACTTCGTGCTGGCCGAGCTGCCGGGCAAGGCGCCCAAGGCGGTCGACCTGCAAGCTGCGCTCGAAGCGCGCGGCGTGCTCGTGCGCTACTTCGCCCAGCCGCGGCTGTACGACTCACTGCGCATCACCATCGGCACGCCGGCGCAGAACGATCGATTGCTCACGCTACTGCACGAGCTGCTCTGACCACAGCCGCCATCAGCGGCGGCTTGCGCACTTGCTCACTCGGCCACGCGGTGGCGCGCTTCGACCTGTGCTTGCACCTGCTCGGGCGTGAGCACGCGCTGCATCGGGGGCTCCGGCTCGCGCAAATCGATGCGAGAGCTACGCGCGTCGCCAGGCACCGGGAAGATGCTCAGCGTGACCGGGTGCTCCCCGGGCGTGGCCTTGGGGCAGACCGCGATGAACTCGTGCGTGACGTTGTTCGGATGGTGCACCGTGGTGATTTCGAGCTGGCTGCGGAAGTAGGTGTCCAGCTGCTCCACGCTGAACGGCCCGTCGTAGAACCACTCGTGCGGACGCTTCCACTTGGCCGTGAGCCCGCGAGGTAGCGTGACGCCAGCCACTTTCGTGTCGGAAGGCACGAGCGCACCGGAGTCGTCGGTGGTCCGGATCTTCTGCCAGGCCTCGCGTTGCTTCTGTGCGAAGTCTTGGGCAGGCGCGAGCAGCTTGCGCTTCTCCTCGCGCTCCGGGTGTGAGCAAGCGCTGCTCGCGCCAAGCGCGACCACGAGCCCAAGAGTCGCAAGCGTCCTCAATCGGTGCTCGAAGCCCATCCGGTTGTCCTGGTGAAGGAAGCGGCACGGTTCATGCGGATCTCGATGCGCTGCAGCTGTGCGTTGTTGAGAGTGCGCGCTCGATTGTCGGACGAAGCCTGCGCCACCAGGAAGATGGCCGGCGCCCCGCCACCTAACACCTTCGGCACATCCTGGCCGAAGTACCCCTGAATGGTCGCGGTCGAGCCCTGACACGACGGGCGCTGCGTCGTGCCGAGGCCGAGCACGAGCAAGTTCTCTTCGGCGGCCGGGATGTCCACGTTGAAGAGCTTGGCGTCGGTCGATGCCGTGACCGTGTCGGTCTGCGTGCTGGCCGTGTCCGAGACGAGCAAGGGACCGAAGGTTCCCGTGCTGTTGGGGTAGGCGGTGTCGCGTTGATTGAAGCTGACTGACCACAAGCGGCCGCGACCGTAGCTGCAGGCGTTGGTCGCATTGACGACAGCCACGAAGCTCGCGAAGAACAGCTGGCTCTGGAACAACGCCATCGAGCCGGTCACCAACTCGCTCGTCAGGAAGCTGCGGGCCGTGGTACCCGCGCCGCCGACCGGCGGCACGCGGATCTCCCAGTTCATGGCCGCCTGGTAGTCGTCTGGTGACGCCGGCGACGCGACCTTGGTAACTTCCGTGACCGAAGCTACACGATTGAGTGCGTTTGGTTTGTCGAAGTTGTCGCCATCGCCGGTGCCGACGATCACCACCAGCCGGTGCTGGTCGTCGATGGAAACCATGGGCCGTTCGTAGGTCGTCTCGCCCTCGGTCGAGGTGCCGTCCCAGAAGATGTCGTGGAACGGCCGCACCGTCCAACCCAGCATCGCGTGTGTGGGATCCGGATCGGTCGCATTCAGGTCGATGCGCCAGATCAGACCGTCGGCATCCACGACGTAGCCGTTGGTCGCCACCGTGCCCACTCCGTCCGGATAGGCGACCGGAGCACCCGTCACCGGAGACCCGAACACCGTACCGTTGGTCACCACCGCATCGGCATCGAAGATCTTCTTGATCAGCGTACCGGTGGCGACGTCGATGAAATAGAGCGCTCTGCCCGTTTGCGCCCAGCACTGCGTCGCCTGGCGATGCGTGAGCGCCGAGCTGCCCAAGGCCGTGTCGCTCAGGGTCGAATACGGCGTGCCGCTGCCAGTGCGCAAGGTGGGCTGCTGCAGACCGGTCGTGCAACCGGTGCCCGCCACCGTGCTCTTGGTGCCCACGCCGCCGGGCAAGATCGCCACCGCGCGCGTTTCCGGAGTGGTGTTGGTGCCGAACTTGAAGCGCGCCTGGATGATGGTCGGCCGGCCATAGGTCAGGCCCATGTCCGGGTCGCTGAACTGCCACATGAACGACGGGTGCGTGGGATCGGTGACGTCGAGCGCGACGTACGCATTGCCACCACCACGCATGCCGCTGACTAACACCGTGTGGTAGCTGGGCGTCGGGCTGTCGGGGAGGAGCACGTCCTTGAGCTCAGGCGAGCCGTCCATGCCGAACTGGTGGTTGGCGAGCTGCAGCTTCAGCTTCGGCAACATCGTGGGCGGCACGAAGCCCCACATCTCCTCGCCTGCGGAGTAGTGCGTACTGCCGTTGGTGTAGTCCTCGACGGAGAACGCATGCAAGATGCCGTCGTTGGTACCGACGAACATCGTGAGCGGACGTTGGGCGTTGGCGATGCGGAACGAGGTGTAGTCAGGATCCGTCGAGGCATAGCCAGGCGGGCCCAAGATGGCCGGCGAGGAGTGATAGATGTCGGCGAGGCGCTTGTTCGCACGCACCGAGCCTGGCATGCCGTACATCCAATCGCGGATCAAGGTCTGTGTCGCCGTGTCGGTGGTGGCGAGACCGAGGATCATGGGAGACACGGAGCCGTCGCTCAGAGCCACGTCCGTGCAACCGGTGGTCGGGCACACGACGGAGGTCGTTCCGCGATCGATGGCGCCGGTGAGCACGAGCGCTGCAGCCTGCGGCGTGAGCGCGCTGCCCGCGGACGCTGGGACGACCGTGCGCAGCTTGCGCGTGGTCGGATCCATGGCGTTGAGCACGTCCTGGTAACGATCGCCGTCCACGCTGGAGATCGGATCTTGCTGTGGGTCGGG
The DNA here is from genome assembly GCA_036382515.1 of Polyangiales bacterium. Classification (GTDB taxonomy): domain Bacteria; phylum Myxococcota_A; class Polyangia; order Polyangiales; family JAFGIB01; genus JADGRF01. The sequence goes on from DASVHQ010000082.1 coordinate 43,568, forward strand.
GACCGTACGAGCGGCGGGGCAGCTGAAACGCTGGCGCTCGATGATGCCCGTCCATGGCGGCGCGATGCCGTTTACGGGCTGGTCGAGCGCGACCTGGAAGCCCGTGCTGATCTGGTATTGCACCGGACGGTTGGTCGGGAAGTGCGACTGGACCTGACTCTCCTCGGGGTAGGCGAAGGCCGGCACCGAGCGCGAGACGGGCTTCGACAGACCGCCGAACAGCTTGTCCATGGTGGCCGACAGCACGTTGAAGTCGTCCGCAAAGCGCGCGGTGTTGCCGGCGGCGTCGAGCTCGGTGCTGCCGCCCTGCGCAGCGATCAGGTTCAGCTCGTCCTTCACGGTCGAGTCGGCGATCGAGATGCCGATCACGAACAGCTGCTTGAGCTGCGGTGGATCGCCGTTCATGCCGGCGAACAGGTTGTGCGCCGCATCCTCGGCGCGAGGGTACGGGCAATGCATGGCGTTGGGATCTTCGCCCGCAGGGCAGTTGCCTTGCACCTTGCAGTCGCAGCCGTACTCCCGGTAGTCGGTGTCGGGGTAACCGTCGGTGATGAGCAGCGCGTAGCGATCACGACAGGTGCCAAAGGTGTCGGTCGTGTCGTTCTTGAAGTGATAGTAGAGGTCGTCGAGCGACGCTGCGATCGGCGTGCCGCCGTACGGGCGCGTGCGCAGCAGCGTGTCCTGGATCATGGCGTTGATCTGGTAGATGTCGCAGGGCGGGTTAGCGCAAGCGTTGGTGCTCACGGACACCAGCGCGCCTTCGGTCGCGATCGTGCTGCGCGCGCCAGTGTCCATCATGTAGTCCTCGGTGCACTTCGGATAGTGGAAGGTATGCCCGCCTGCGTACGACCACATGCCGTTTTGCGCATTGCTCAGCGTGACGTTGAAGGCCGAAGCCGGGATCAACGGGTTTGCGCCGAAGTACGTGTCCATGCCGTCGAAGGTCATCAGGCCGAAGCGCAAGCGCGAGGCGTAGGTGTCGAGCACGCCGTTGGTGTTCTGCAGCGGCAGCACGGTGGCGGTCGAGTTGGCGCACGCCGAGCCCGACGAGGGGCAGGCCCACGGCTGGTTGTAAGGGATCGGATAGCCGGCGTCGTAGGTCATGCCGTTGGCCACGGTGCGAGCGAGCGGCGTGCATTGAAAATTAACGAAGCTACCGGTGAGCGCCTCGAGCACGAACCCCCAGCGGTTCTTCTTTCCGGGGGGTGCCGCGAGGTTCGTGTCGTTGGTCAGCGCGCAGTTGGGCAAGCACTCGGTGCAAGCAGGCGTCGTGCACACACAGCTGGGCAGACGCTCCATCGAGCCGGAGGTGTCGACGATCACCATCACGAAGGGTTGCAGGTTACGAATGTCGGGGTCACCTGCTTGCGCCAGCGCCGGCAGCGCAGACGCACAAAGACAGAGCACGACACAGGCCGCCCGTAGCTTCGCGAAGATCGTTGTGGGGCTACTTCTCATGATCCCTCCGGCTACGGATGACACCCTGAAGTCGGGCCCGTCACGAACGTGCTGCGCGCGTCATGGGCCGTCGAGAAACGATTGACTGTGTACGCGTACGTCTGGGCG
>DASVHQ010000083.1:0-7965 GCA_036382515.1 Polyangiales bacterium
GCGCAAAGACAGATGCAGTGGCAAGCCCAGCTCGCGCGCGGTTTGGGCGAGCCGGCCGGCGGGCGTTTCCGGTTCCGCTGGCAGGTTGAGTACCAGCGCCGGAGCCGCGAGCTCGTTGACCAGCACGCCGGCACGCGCCCATGTGTCGCGATCGTTTTCATCCTGGTCATTGCGCAGCGTCGCGAGGATGAGGGTGGCGACGGCGCGCCCTTGGTCCAGTGCATGGGCGTCACCGAGCCTGTCCGCCGCGAGCTGACTGCGCGGCCAACCCGGCGCAGGCAGCCGAGCGAGCACGTGCGACGTTGACTCGAGCAGACGCGCTGCACTCTCTGGCTTGCCGCCGGCCAGGCGCTTGACGATGCCGCGTGAGGCGGCGCTGTCGAGAAAGCCAACAAGTCGTGGGTCCAGGTCCTGAGAGAATGCCGAGCTCCACGCGTGCTCGTTCGCGGCGCGATCCGCCATGAGGTCGGCAATGGGTCCGTCCAACAGCTCGAGTGCGTGTCGAAACGATGCAGCGAGTCCCGCGCGCTGGACGGCGTGGTCGAGCTCTGCGATCGACACGCGCAGCGAGTCGGCTTCGCGCGTACGCCGGCCGAGCAGACCCTCCAGTGCGCGCCGTTCGTGCGGGGCAAGGCGCGCGAGCGTGAGCATCGGTGATTGGGGCAGGCGCGCGAAGCGCCGGCGCAGGCGTCCCCGCAGCTCGATCAAAGCATCGCCGCCGAGCAGGCGCGCGATGCGCTCGTGCTCATTCGGCATCGGCTTCGGGGGTGCTGAAGCGTCGCGTCGGATCGGGCTGCGCACGCCGCGCGCGACCGTCCCAGGTCCAACGCGAGACGAATACGGCATCGACGCCTTCGCGGCGGATGATCTGGCAGATCGAAACGCCGGGTAGGGCCGCGTAGCAGCCCCACTCGCGTTCGCTGGTCATGACGAAGTCCAGGTCGAACTCCCGGATCAAAGCCATACAGTGCGCGCGGGCTTCGTCGTCGATGCCAGCGAACGCCTCGTCAAGCAACACCAAGCGCGGCGCATAGGGTGAGTCTGCGCTTTCGTAGTGACTGCTGGCGGCGGCAAACAAGGGCACGGTGAGGCCCAGGGCACGTTCGCCGCTGGACGCGGGACCTGCGAGCGGGCGGAAGGCACCGTCGTGCCAGCGCTTGACGCGGAAACGATGCCAGCGTCGATAGTCGAGCGCGCGCGCCAGGTGATCAGCCAGGGGGCTCGTGTCGTCGTTCGCGCGTTCGGAGGCGATGCGCGCCTGGAGAAACTCGCCGACCACGCGCCGGTCCTCGACGGACCACGCTTCGGCGGCGCGACGGATCAAGCGCGTACGCGCTGTGTCGAGTCCCAAAGGAGCGCCTTCGCTCCCTTCCGCCAAGGGCTCCCAGTCGAGGCGAAAGAAGACTCCGGTGCTGGTCGGGCGGCGTTTGAGCTCCTGGTTGATGCGTTCGACGCGGGCTTCGGCGTCGCGCAGCAGGCGCTGCAGATGGGCCGCCACCTCGGCCTGCAAATGATTCTCGAGGATTTCGCGCTCTCGCGCGCTGAGGATGCCGCGACGCTGTTCGATCTCGTCGGCGAGCAGCCGTTCGAGCACGTCGGGGCGCTCGGGCTTGTTGCGGTGGATGATGCGCACCAACAGGCCGAAGTCGCTCTGTTCCATCTCGGTGCGCTGGCCGAGTGCAGACAGTGCCTGGCCCAGCGCGGTGAAGTCGTGCGAGATGGCGGATTGCACGCGGGTCCAATCGTGATCTTCCGCGGACACGCGGCTGAGGCGCTCTTCGATGCGGCGCGCGAGGTTGAGGCTCGCGTCCATGCTCCAGACGCTGCGATCGGGCGGTTCCAGGTCGGGCAGCGCAAGCGCCAGCAGACCGGTGACGGTGAAGCCCTGCACTCGCTCCGCGGCTTGCTTGCGGTCCGTGCCGCGGGCGTCGAGCAGGATCTGGGCGTCTGCGCGGCGCTGCTCGGAGCCACCGAATCGACCGCGTGCGTCGACCAGACAAGTGCGCTCTCGATCGAGGGCTTCGTCGTGCTCGCGCACCGCGGTCTTGACGGCGGCCAGTCTGCGCTGGAATTCGGTTACTGCCGGCAGTGCGGTCTCACGCAGCAACTCGAGGCGGGCTTGCGTGTCGGCGAGCTCACGTGTGCGCGCGCTGGCTTCGCCGGTGCGGCTCGCGAGCTCTTCGCGTGCGCGCAGCTCGCGCCTTCGCTGGCGCTCGAGCTCGCTCGCGCATCGGGTACGTGCGTCGAGTGCGTGGCGTAGCGCGTGCGCGGCGTTCAGGTAGCGCGTCAACGCCTGCGCGATCTCGTTCAACGCGGTCGGGTCGGCCGGTAGCTGTAGGTCGCGCGCATCGGCCTCCAGCTCCGCGCGCGCCTCACGCAGGCGCCGTTCGCTGCGTTCGAGCCGGGCTTCGGCGTCTGCGCAGCGCTCCTGGGCATCGCGCCGTTGGGCTTCGAGCGCGGCGAAGTGCGCGTGGGCACTGCGGAGGCCATCGTCTTTGGGCGTGTCGCGCAGCTCATCCGCGAGTCGCTGCCGTCGTTCGGCGAGCTCGTCACTGCGCGCGCGCAGCTCACTGCGCTGCTCTTCCAGCAGGTTGCGCGCACGCTCGAGCTCCAGCAGGCGACGCTGGCGTGCTGCTTCGCGCGCTGCCCAGCCGACGAATTGCGCTTGCGTCTTGTGAAAGCGGCCGTGCAAACGGCCGAGACGAAACTGCCCTTGCGGCGAGAGCCAGCTGTCTGCCTCCGCGTCATCCTCCGGACCGCAGGCGATGGCCGCCAGGAGCGCCTCGATCACCGATCGATCGACGGCGTCGTGGTTTGCCGGCGCAAGCCAATCTTGCAGCGAGCTGGCGCGTGCGGGGCCGACCCGCAAGAACGCGTCAGAGGTCTCTGGGTGCAACACGTCGCCACCGGGCGTCACCCAAGCATCCAGAAGCCCCGCGCCCTCGAGCGCTGCCTCGATGCCTGCGCGCTCGGTGTCGGGGACGTGGTCGCGAAACTCGAGCAGCCGCCAGACAGGGGCACCGGCACGCCCCGCGCGGCTCGCTGCATCGCGCGCGGGCAGCGGCAGTGGGCTCAGCTGCTCGCCCGCCCGCAGCGCGGCTTCTTCGGCACGCAGGATCTCGGCTTGAGCATCGAGCTCCTGCTGCGAGCGATCCAAGAGACTCTGTTCGGAAGCTAGACGCAACTCTGCCTCGTGTCGCGCGCGACCGAGCAGGGTCGACACGGGCTGCTCGCCGGACAGGGTGTCGACCCAAGCTTGCAGCTCGAGCAAGCTGGTTTCTGCGTCGTCGACCACCAGTACGCGCAGGCTGCGCAGGTAGTCTCGAAACTCTGCCAAGAGCTGCGCGGCGGCGGAGTCCAGCGCCTGGCTCGCCGCGCGGGCCTGCGTTTGCGCGCGCTCGAGCGTGGCACGCCGGTCCTGACTGCGCTCATCGTCGGCGGCGCGGTCACGCTCGGCACGTTCGCACTCGGCGAGTCGGTTCCGAATTTGGATCAGCTGAGTCTGTCTGCGCTGCGCGGCATCTCGCATGCCATGTGCGAGCTGGGCGCTGGTCTGCGCCTCCACCAGGTCGTCCGCAAGCGCAGCCGCCGTCAGCTGCTGGTGTTCAGCGGCGAGCCCAGCTCGCTGCGCCGGCTCACCGGCTTCCATCGCACTGCGGTCGACGTTCTTTCGCGCGTCGCTCAGGTCGGCTTCACGCTGCTGGCAGTCGCGTTCTTCCTGCGAAACTTGGTGCCCAGCTTCGAGCTCGCGTTCGCGCGCCGTGCGGAGGTCGCGCACGCCATTTCTCTCGCTCTGCTCGAGGTCGCTGAGGCGGCGCGCATCGAGCATCGCAGGGTCCGCTTGCAGCTCCTCCAGAATGGAGCGCTGGCGACGCAACTCGACGTCGAGCTGCTGGCATTGTGTCTCGTGGCTCTGGACGGCGGCCTGCGTGCGCTCGAAGTGGGCTTGCGCCTCATGCAACTCGTGACTCTGGTTGTCGTACTCGGTCTGGGCCTTGCGCAGGACCCGGGCCTGCCTGCGCGCCTGGATCTGAGCGTACAAGCGGTAGCGCTCGTCGAACTGGCTCACCGCCGCCAGCACGTTCTCGATCTCTTTCAGCTCGTCGCGGTACACGTTGAGCTGGGTCATCGCTTCGGCGACGTCTTCCATCATCGCGCGCGCCAGCTCGGGCAAGGCGTTGGTCAGCGCGTCCGACAGGCTCTGCTCGTCGGGTTTCTTCGATAGCTGGGGTTGGCGTAGTTGGATCAGCGTGTCGATCAGCGCGTCGTAGCGGTCGCCAAGCCGGAACAGCTGTGCGTCGACGGCTCGTCTGTAGTCGCGCGCGGTCTCGAACACGCGACCGTCGCCGCCGAGCGCGTCGGACAAGCCATCGCGCGAGATCGCGGTGCGCTTGGGCGTGATCAGCGCGAGCTCGCGACCGACCCGCTGGCTGGTGATGAAGTGCCAGGCCTCGACTCGGCCACGCCCGGCGATGGCTTGCATCCCGCAGCCGAGGGTCAGGTAGTGGGCCTGGCCGGCTTCGTCCAGACGCCCGAACTCGACCCAGCTGTAGCCCAGGCGCCGCTCGTAGCGGCCCAGTAGCAGGTTCCACTCCATGCGCTTGCTGCGGTCGCCGTCGGGCTCCACGCGTGAGCTGCTGAGCGACGCATCGAGCAAGAACGGCAACGTCAGTGACAGAACTTTGGACTTGCCCGTGCCGTTGTTGCCGCGCAAGAGCAGGTGCCCGTCGCGGAACCAGAACTCTTCGCAGTCGTAATGGAACAGCTCCACCAACCCGAGGCGCAGCGGCTGCCAGCGCGTTCGCGTCGGCACAGGAAGGGGTGAGAGCGGGGCAGTCTCGAGCGCGCGCAGTGTATCGGGAGTCATGGCAACACCGAAGTTCCGATGAGACTGAGTTGCTCAACCGAACGGACGCGTGGTTCACCCAGGGCGTAGCGTGCGAGCGCTGGGCGTGCGCGCACCTTGCCGTCTTGAAAGCTGATCAGCCGTAGCTTCTCTAACTCGCCCAGGGTTTCGCGTGCCAGCGCGTTTTCGCTGCCCGGTTCGCGCTCGGCCTTGCGCCAATAGCGACCGAAGGTGTCGGCTGCACGGCGCACGAACAGCGCGATCTCGGGCTCGGGAACGAAGCGTGCCGGCTCCGCGCGCAGCTGCTTGGCGAGGTACTCGGCCACGAGCAGGGTCGCGTGCGAGAGCGTGCCCTCCGCTGGCAGCTGCACGTCACTGAGCTCGCCTTCTGGATCGATCAGTGCCACGCCTTCAGCGCGTTGCTCGACGACGAGATCGGCTGCCTCGGCGAGCCGTGCCGCGAGCGGTCCGCGCTGACCCGCGAAGTACTCGCGGGTCTCGGCGTCGAGCTCATCGAGGTAGACGACCGGATCATCGAGTAAGCGGCGCGCGAGCGCGTGGCGCAACGCTGTACGGTGGGCGTCCGCGCTGTCGAGCTGCGGCTCCTGTGCGAGTGACGAAAGGCGCGCGTCCAGATCTTTGGGTTCGTTCTCGTCGGTGTAGGTGGAGGGGCCGCGCACGCACGCGAGCAGGCCCGACAGCGTGCGCCGGTGCACGTCATAAAGCGCGTCGGTGGATTGGGAGTATGCCTGATTGACGAAGGCTTCCTCGTCTCCCGTTACCCGCGCGAGCGCGCCGCTGCCCACGAGAAACCGACAGACGTGCACGAGATCGCGTCGCTCGTGGGCTTGGTCCAGCGCAAAGCGAAAGCCCGCCGCTGCGAGTGCGGGGTCTGCAGCCATGCGCATGAGCTCGTCGCCCAAGCTCTTGAGCGTGATCTGCGCTTCGGCGCGCTCCAGCACGGCACAAGCCAGGCTCAACAAGACATAGCGGCGGCGATCGAAGCCGGGCACGCCACGCGTGCTGTCGAGCAAATCGGTTGGGCGCTTGAACAGCCGTGCGCTGTCGCGTTCGACGTGCAGAACCCAGCCGGTTTCGCGCATGAGCCAGGGTCGCAGCTCGTCGGCGTGACTGCGCACGGCGACGAAATCCGGATCGGCTGACGTCATCAAGGGTCGCAGCAGCAGTGCACGCAAGGCGCGCTGCCGTTCGGCGATGCGGTGGCTTGCCAACGTGCTTTCGAGCGAGCGTGCGGTCATGCGCCACCCGCGAACGCCACGGTCAGGCGATGGTCGCGCCCACAAAACGTACCGTCCTCGGTCTCGATCACGGCGTGCGACTCTGGCGCGAGCGGCTCGAGGCGAATCTGCAGCAGCCCATCCGCGCTCTGGCGCTGCACCGGTTCGTTCGGGGAGCTCTGGGCTGCTAGCGCCTCGCCGATCAGCGTAAGTAACAAGCGAAATTCGGTGCGGTCGAGTCGACCCAACTGCGAAAGCAGCACCGGCTCGCCGCGTGCGAGCCGATGGCGTGCGTCGTCCAGCGCACTCTGCTCCGCGGCCAGCTGCGCGCCAAGCAAGGCGCGCTCACGGCTGCGATCCTGCACGCGTGGTGGCGCGCCGCGTGGTGCCAGGGTTCCGCGTTCGCGCAGCTTCGGATGGATGGTCACCGGCGGCGCTTCGGCCCAGGGTGTGCTTGCGCCAACGCCTTCGCCAGGTGCGCGCAGGGCCAGATGGCGTGCGGGGCTGAGCGCAAACGCGGCGCGAAACAGGCGATGGGCCTGCTCGCTCGATTCGCACTGCGCGAACCAGCGCGCCAGCACGCGAAAGTCTGCCGAGCGGTCGCTCTTACCGCTGCGCCGCTGGTTCAACTCGGAAAGAGCCGCGAGCAGCTGCGGGATCGCGCTGCGCGCGCGTGCGCGCAGTAGCTCTGCCTGGCAAGGTGCGTGACCATCCCGCCTGAACCAGCCGTTGAGGCCGGCCCAGCGCTCGCGCCACGCCGACAGCTTTTCGCGCAAGACCTCCGCCTCCGCGGCCTCGTCACCGGGAGCGGCATCGCGAGCTTCACGCGCGGCGGCCGCAGCCAACAGGCTTTCGGCGTCGTTGGCGAGCTCCACCAGGTTCTGGGCGATCAGACTGGAACGCACGACCAAGTCGCCGATGAAGCGCTCGAGGTAGTCGATCAAGCGCTTCTTGTAGCTCATCAGCATGCCGGCATCGGCGTCCTGCAGATCGATGGTGCGCGCGACCGCGGCCATGAACGCCTGCGAATTGTCGGCGAGCGAGGTGAAGACGGCGATCAGATCGCGCAAAGCCTCGTGCACTTTGACGCTGTCGAGCGGAGCGGCCTGCGCAAGCACGCGCAGCGTGTCGAGCCGCGCCAGAATGTCTTCGAGCGCAACGCTCTGCAGCTCTGCGCGGCGTCCGAGCGCTTGCACGAACGCGGCCATGCCGGTCTCGACCGCCTCGCCCCGCTCGGACAGCCGATAGAGAAAGCGAGCGCGATAGAAGTCCTCGATCGAAGCCACGCGTCCGGTATCGGGCTGCGCGCTCAGGTTGCCCCACTCGTCGAGCTGCGAGAGAGCTTGCTGCACCACCTCGATGGCTGGCGCGATCCCATCCGGCCATTTCGCTTCGACGCGCACCTCGTCGGGGCGCAGATGCAAACGAAACTGGCGCTTGGCCAATGCGAACACCTCCATGATCGCGCGGTAGAGCTCCGCACGCTCGGCGGTGACGTGGCGAAACAGCGCGGACGTTTCGGTGTGTGAGGGGGACATGCTCGGAACCTGCGAGGCACGTGATCATGGCACGCACCGTCGCGCAAGCGTCTGGGTTGTGCGGAGCGAGCTTGGGAGGCCTTCAGCTGCGCGAGGCGGCTTCGCCACTCGACTGCGAGGCGCTCCTACTCGCCCAGCCGCGGGCCAGCAGACCCCGCATTTCGGACCCACAGAAGCCCCCGTTTCAGCCGCAACAACGCGGGACAGCATGCAACGTCCGGCAATAGAGAAGGTCCCGTGAGCAGCCAATTTAGCAATGTTGTCAGCGGCTTAGATCGCTACGCTTGGATCAACGACGAGCTGCTGCGGGCCAGCGCTCGAGATTCCCTCGACCAAGGGCAGC
>DASVHQ010000084.1:0-4986 GCA_036382515.1 Polyangiales bacterium
CGATGAGCCAGGCCGATGGCAGCGCGATGGTGTCGATCGCAACGGCCGCCCTGCCCGGGACCCCGATCCTCACGGTGCCAGGCACGAGCTGGGGTTTCAGCCCCGACGGCGACCGTTTCGAGATCGTGCACATCGCGGGCGGCTTGCCCTACGCCACGCTCTACAACCTCGCCGCGCCGCATCCTGCGACGTGGATCTACCAAACACCGGATCTCGCGGTGGGCGGATACCTCGCGTTCAGTCCCAATGGCCGTTACGCGATCGCGATGTGGCTCGCCCCCAACATGGACGACTTCCATCTCGACGTGCGCGACGCAGTGACGGGCGCGCAGGTGCACCATAACAATTTCATCTTCGCGACCGCGCCAGGCGCGACCTTGCCAGCGGGCCAAGGCGAGCTCGCTGGCGTCGTGATTGGCTTCGGCCCGGACACCGAGGACCGCTCGCTCGTCTACGCGTACGCCGCGAGCAACGGGCAATACAACTGGGCCCTGGTCAACCTGCAGAGCAGCTCTGCCGCCATCGGCTGGCAAACCCCTTCGAACTACGGCTTCACCTGGGGCTTCAGCCCCTGCGGAGATGCGCTGGCCCTCGTCATTTCCAACGGCCATACCGATCTCAAGGAAGCGCGTCTCTACTCGACGCTGGATTTCGCCCAGCTCGGCTACACCGAGTACCCGGTCGCCGATCCCGACTTCTTCAACACCGATGCCAGCTCTCACGTCGTGACGCACTACCTGACGCCGGTGACGCTCGCGCCGAACCTCGCCAGCGCAACCTGCGCAGGCTCCGTCACCGTGCCGCCAACAGCTGCCTTCAGCGGGCCGGCCACGACGTTGGCACTTCTGCCCGTGACCTTCACGGATCAGAGCACATCATCGCCGGGGACCATCACCGCCTATCAGTGGTCATTCGCTGACGGCGCCGGCAGCGCCTCGTATCTCCCGTCTCCGACCTACACGTTCTTGAGCCCTGGCACGCACACGGTGCAGCTGACGGTGACCAACAGCCAAGGCCGTGCAGACACGGTCAGCCACGACGTCGTCGTGGGCGCGAACCAGCCGCCTGTCGCTTCGTTCAGCTACACGCCGATGCCTCCGATGACGCGCGACATCGTGACGTTCACCAGCACCTCCACGGACGACGATGGCACGCCGACGGCCTACTGGAGCATCGATGGTGCATCCCCCACCGGCACGGTGGTGCAAGCCAAGGCGTGCGCGCCGCAGATGAGTGTGCAGCTCACCGTGCGCGACAACGCGGGCCAGGAAACCATGATCATGCAGGACATCGCGGTGGCGCCCTCGCCCGAGCTGCTGGTGCCCGCCGGGGGAAACCTCGTGGCTGCCGCCGCTGCCGCCTGTCCCGGAGATACGCTGGTGCTCGAAGCTGGGCACTACGCAGGCGGCGTGTTCTTGGACGGCGTGAATCTACGCGGCCAAGGCGCGGGCAAGACTTGGATCGACGGCTATGGCGACGCCACGGTCTCGAACGGTTGGGTGCTCACGCTCCACTCACCCTGGGCCGGCTTCAATGTCACGCCACTGACGGAGACCGTTACCGACGTCACGGTGCAGGGCGGCGGCTCGTCGGCCGCTGTTGGCGGCGGCGTGCTCATCCAAGCTGACTCCTGGGCCTTGCTCTCCCACGTGGAAGTCACCAGCAACGGCGGCGCTGCAGGCGTCTACAGCTACAACAACAACGGTCAGGTCGACATCACAGATGGCCGCGTGCACGACAACAGCGCCCGCGGCATCTACCTCGACAACCAGGCCAAGGTGAACGTGCTGCGTACCGAGATCGCGGCTAACGCGGGCGGCGGCGCCGCCATCACGGAGAGCTCCGACGTGACGTTTGCGGACAACGACGTGCACGACAACAGCGGCAGCCTTCGCGAAGCCGGCGTGTACTTCGACATCACGCATGGCTCACAGGTGTTCGGCAATCGTTTCTACGGCAACGCCAGCACGGATCCGGAAGGCGTCGCTGTGTACCTGTCGGGCGGTTTGCGGGTCGAGTTTACCGGCAACTTGATCGTGGCCAACCAAACCGGCGGTCTCTACGACGAAGACGGCGCCGTGCTCTCCGGCTGCACGATCGCCAACAACTGCGGCGCCGGCCTCAGCATGCGCAACAACGTCAACACCAAGCTCTACAACAGCATTTTGTACGGCAACACAGTTGACCTGGGCGGCACGCTCGCGGACGACGTCGCAAATCTAGTTGGCAAGGACCCGCTGTTCGCAGGCGCCGGCGATTATCACCTCGCGAGCAATTCGCCGGCGATCGATCAGGGCGACAACACCTACGTCCCCACGGATGTCACGCTCGACGGCGACGGCGACGCACGCCTGCTCGCCAAGAGCAGTGGCGGCGCGGCCACGGTCGACATCGGTTGGGACGAGTGGCGCACGGGTCAAGCCAGCGCCCCGCTCAGCGCCACGGGTTGCGGTCCGAGCAGCTTGGACGGCGGCGTCGACGCTGGGCCCGTTGCCGCTGATGGCGGCGGTTCGGGCGGCGGCGCGGGCACTGCCGGGCACGCGGGTAGCGGCGGCGCTGGCAGCGGTTCGAGCGCTCCGGGCACAGCTGTGGATGCTGGCGTGGGCGCGTTGGCAGATGCCAGCGCGGCGGCCGCAGGCGACGGTGGTCTGCGAGATGGCGCCGCCGACAGCGACGCGGCAGCGGGCACACCGGCCCACAACGCAGGCTGCGGCTGCAGCCTGACGCCGGTCGAGCGCACCCCGGCCACACCTTTTGCATTCGCAGGCCTGCTCGCGCTCTTCATCACGCGACGCAGAGCAGCGCGTCGTGCAAGACGTGGTGTCGCGGGTCACATCGACTGAGCAGGAAGGAGCGCCACATGTCGTTGCGCCGGAGCTCGTCTGGTTTCGTTGGGCTGTGCGGCCTGCTGTGCGTAAGCTGCTTCTCGGGCGGTAGTCCGCACTGTGCGACCAGCATTTGGGTGCAGATCCTCCCATGTCACGAGGCACCAGTCAGATCGCACGCAAGCGATCGGAATCATTCACTTTACTTGCGGCTGTTAGGCGCAAGCGGATCATACGCGACACGTCGGCCAACCGATCGTAATCACGGCGAAATCTCGGCTGTGGATCTGGGCCGAACTGCACCCCCAGCATTTCCTCGGAACGTGTCAACGCGTTTGAGACAGTGGTCATGAGAAATCTATGGTGCGATCGAGGCGACGACCGACGTGCCGCGTAGTCGGCGGATAGTCGGGTCGGGAGCCGGCGCGGTGGATGCTGGAGAGGTTGCGAGCCCTGACTGTTTCTCCCCTTTGGAGCGAGCGGCCGCCGCCGGGGGTAGCTGCTCAGGCGGGTGACGCGGAGCTGGGCGGCTGGCAGACTGGGCACCGCCGCCGGGGGTAGCTGCTCAGGTGGGTGACGCGGCGCGGGGCGGCTGGCAGGCTGGGCACATGCTTAATGCCGGCTATCGCCACCGTGCACGGCGGGTGCTTGGGCGAGGCCGGATGACGAGGGTTGCGCGGGGCGTTTCGCCTCGTTGGGACGCGCTTGCGTTTGCGAGGCGCGCGTAGAGCCGCTCCCCGGATCGAAGCGACTGGTACGGCAACTGCAAGAGCAGATCGACTCGTCGACATCTTCCGTCATTTGGAAAAGGGCAGCGTCATGCTCCAGGACATCTTCAAGAACAAAATGCGTGCGCTGCGAAGGCTGGATGCCGCGGAGGCGCATGACGAACACGACGAGCACGACGCCCAGAACAACGGCACGCGCACGCGTTCCGGCACGCAGCGCTTGGCGTCATCAGCCGAGTGATCGGGTTCGATGGTGGACGCGCGCTCACGCCAACGCGAGCACCGGCATGCGCTATGCGTGCTCGCCTGCCTGAGCGCGTGTCTGCTTTCATCGTCGGCAGGTTGCGCCAGCATTCCCAAGGGCCGCTACGGGGTGAAAGCGATCGAGTGGAAAGGCCCGAAGCGCATGAGCACAGAAGCACTCGAACCGTGCCTGATCACGAAGCCACGTGAGCGCTTCGAGCTACGGCTCGGGCTCGGCAGCACGAGCTGCGGGGAGCCTCCGTTCGACGAGCACACGCCGAAGGTCCGCTTGTGGCGCTGGCCGTGGACGAACTGGTCGCTCTACGACTCGGCCGTGTTCGACGTCGACCAAAAGCGCATCTTGCGTTGGTACGCAGCACGCGGTTTCTACCAAGCCCGCATTCTCGACGTGGACTACAGCGTCGACGGCAAGCCCGTCGAGTCACCCGACGTCTGCGACGACGACCACTGTGCGTTGACGATCCAGGTCGAGCTGGTGGAAGGCCAGCCGGTGCAGGCGACGTCGGTCGAAATAGCCGGCATAGCGCAGCTGCCACCCGAGCTGCAACGACGCCTGCAGAAAAGGTTGCAGCTGCGCACTGGGATGCGCTTCGACGAGGCGCAGTACGCAGCCGACAAGGACTCGTTGCTGATGGCGCTACGAGACGACGGGTACGCGCGGGCAGAGGTGCACGGGCAGGTCGACATGGATCGCGATCGCCTCGCCGCCCACGTGCGTTACCTGGTGCAAGCAGGCCCGCTCTGTCGTTTCGGCCAGGTGCGCGTCGTAGGCAATGCCGAGCTCGATGCCGGCGTGATCACCCGCACGGCGGGCATTCCCTCCGGCAAGCCGTACGACCAACGGGTCGTGACCGACAGCGAGCTGGCCGTGTACTCGCTCGGCGTGTTCTCGACCGTGCGCATCGATCCAGAGCCGAACGAAACGGGCGAGGTCGTGAATTTGGTTCTGCGCGTCACGCCGGGTCGGCGCGCGCATTGGCTGATCGGTGTGGGCATGATGAGCGGCTCGCTGCAGCGCGCCACCTCCGACGAAACCCAGAGTGTTCCCGAGTGGGACGCCCATCTGCGCTTCGCGTACCACGACGACGACTTCCTCGGCGGTATGCGCAAGCTGCGCCTCGAGGACCGCCCGCGTTTGATCTTGCTGCGCGACTTCCCGCAGGTGCCGC
>DASVHQ010000085.1:0-7208 GCA_036382515.1 Polyangiales bacterium
TTCAAGATCCGCGGGCAAACCAGCTCGGCGCGTAGCGCTCATGCGGGAAACGCACCCACAGATTCGCGTAGAGAGCCGATCTTCCATGCCCGCCCGACGCAATCGTGGTCTCGTTCTCATTGGCTTCCTCAAACTCGTGAAAGCGACGGGGCTCGCCGTCGTCGGTCTCGGGCTTCTATCTCTGGTACACCGAGACGTGGCCGCCACGGTCGAGGCTTTGGTCGAGCAGCTCCGCATCGATCCGCAGAACAGACTGATCCATTCGCTTCTCGCAAGAGTTGTCGGCGTTCACCCAAGGACGCTCGAAGAGTTCGGCTTCGGCACGCTGGTCTACGCAGCCCTGTTCGCCACAGAGGGCGTCGGCCTCATCCTGGCGAAGAGGTGGGCCGAGTACATGACCCTGATCGTGACGGTCTCTTTCCTACCCTTGGAGGTTTACGAGTTGGTCGTGCATCGCAGCGCGTTGAAGGCCGTCGTGGTGCTCATCAACGTGGTCGTAGCCTTGTACTTGTTGCGACTGGTGAGACGACCATCGTCCCAGTAGGAACGTCTCCACGGCCGACCGCAGCTCGTGGCTTGTGCGAGTTCATGCGGCCCAGACATCAGCTCACGAGCACCGGAACCTCCGCCAGCATCTCGCCCGTCAAAGCGTCGAACCACACAGCTCTCGGTGGGTGGCCGGGGTCGAGGTAGAGCCAGAGTTCTAGGGGCACGCTGGCGAGCTGGAGACGAAGGCGGCGAGGTCCGAAGGCACAACGACACACGACGCATCACTTGCCTGCCGGCGCTGCGAAGACCCACAGCTTGGCGGCCTTGGAATCTGCGACGTAGACGTTGCCCTTGGCATCGACCACGGCGTTGCGTATGCCTTCGCTGGTGGCGGTTGTGGCGACGATTGTGACTTGGCCTTGGTCATCGATGCGGGCGACGGTGAGCTGCGCAGCTTTGCCAGCGGCCACGTACAGGAGCTTGGTCGCGGGATCGTAGTCGATGTTGGCGTCGGCGCGCACCTGGCGCAGAACGCCCTGGGCTGCACGTCATTGGCAACCCGCTGTCAGCTGACACTGCCAGCGCTGGTTCGTCGTCGAGTACGCGCAGTACGCCTGCGCTGGGCCTGCGCCCGCGTCAGCTTCCGCATCTGCGCAGTCGCTGTTGTCGAGGCAGAGATCGTTGGGCGTGTGGCAGTAGTAGCCGCCGACATCCGCGCAGAATGTCTGCGCGGGGACCGTGGCCGAGCAATAGTTCCCGGCGCCGCAATCGGCGTCCACGCGGCAGTTGCTCGGCACGCAGGTGTTGACGAACTTGTTGTAGACCGTGCCGCGGCACGCGCAGGTCTGGCCGGCGGAGCAATCGCTGTCCTGCATGCATGTGTCGTAACGGCAGTCGCATCCAACGTGGCCGTCGGCGAGATCGCAACGCCCATTGGGCCCGGCGGTGCAATCGCTGTCTGTTAGGCAGTGGAAGTTCCCGCCCAGCGGCGCGCCTCCGCTCACGCACAGGCCGGGCAGTGCAGACACTGAGCACTGCTCGTCGTTCGGGCGATGAACCTCCGGCACGCGTCCTCCGTCGCTGGCTGCGGCTGATGCGCAGCCGCTGGCTGCGTTCGCCGAACTGCCGCATTGTCCGCCGCCGCCGCTGGACGGGCTGGGCCCGCTATCCACGGAGTACGAGCTATCATTGGTGCATGCAAACCCGGGGCAGCCGTACTTGGCCGGCTCGCAGATCGTGGCTCCACACGCAGGGCAGGCCTTCTGGCCTTGCGGGCAGCCTCCGTTGTCCATGACCACGCCTCCATCGATGCCGCGCTTGGCTGAGGCACCGCCCCAAGCGGTTGGGCAGCCAGCAAGCGGCAAGAGAAGCGCGAGCCAAGCCAGGATGCCGAGTCTGACGAACTGAGTTCTTCGGGCCATGAGTGGACGTCAGCTGCAAAGCACGTGCCAGCGAGTACGCGGCGCGAAACCCGAAGATTGCAGGCATCGGATGGCACAAACGTGTGCCACGACGAGGTGCTGGCTGACGCTTGGCTCACGCACGCGTCGTCGCGCGGGCGCTTGGTTTCTGACCGCAAGCGCTGACCAGCCGCCGCTCGGCCGACGAACGGAGATCTTCGACCACGTGGAGCCCTCAGGCGCCTCACCACCGCGACCGCAGCCTTCGCCAGCGAAACATCGGTGAAGCGGGCCGATGTTCCGAAGCCGGTGCTCGCGGCTGTCGAGGCCAAGTTCCCGAACGCGAGGCTCACGCACTTCGCCAAAGAGGTCGAGGACGGCAAGACGCTCTACGAGGTCGTGCTCACCGTCGGCACCTCGCACGCAGAGATCTCCGTCTCGCCGGACGGCAAGATCGTGTCGGAAGAGACGACGATCACCATGAACGAGCTGCCCGCTGCTGCGCAGAAGAGCTTGGCCGCCTCGAAGTACGGCACGGCCAAGGTGCTCCGTGTGGAGCGGGTGATGGACGCCGCGAAGCCGGACGCCACGACGTTCGAGCTGATGGTCGAGCAAGCTGGCAAGCAGCACGAGCTAGCCTTCGATGAAGCGGGCAAGCTCGCACGGGTCGAGTAACTGTCGCCCGGCTGATCTCGTCGATGGCGGCACCAGCAACAGCAGCGGTCCTTCCGGCGTAGCTGGCTCGTCGGGGTCCTCCGCTTGACGGGTGCGCGGGACGAACGTGGCGCTGGTATCCGTTCGGTTGCGCGGACTCGCTCCGCAGTTGCTCCGCAGCCGGCCTGATGCGCGAGGTTCGTCGTCACCATCGCAGCCACCCCCCAGCGAGCGGCGTGGCGTGCATCGGTGATGGCAGTGGTGGCTAAATGCGCGTGTGGCTCGCGGGCAAGTACGAACTTTGATCCGAAATCACACGCGAGCACGCACTGGAGCGCACGCTCCGCGGCGTGCAGCTGACCGAGAGCTGTCCTTGCGTCTTCGGGTGGATGTGGCTGCGCTGACGCCCGAGTCTTGCGGCCGTGACAACCCGGTGACAAACGCGGCGTTGCGCCACGGAACGGAGCTGAGGGCGGCTCCCTGTCGCTAGATGCGTGTCGTCAGCGGTGAACGTGCGGACGATCGCCCTTGGCACGGCGTCACGAATATCGGCACGCTCCCGACCGTTGGTCTCTCACGGCGAACAGCCCGCGTGCAGATCGCCCCTTACTCAGGAGAAACGTACATGCAGAACTCGACTCGTCTTGTGGTGGTAGCGCTGCTTTGCCTTGGGTCCGGATCGGTAGCGCTCGCACAGGCGCCAGCCGCAGCACCGAAGGCCAAGGAAGCCAAAGAAGCGAAGGAAGCCAAGGAGACTCCCGCTCAAGAGGCCAAGGAGGAGGAAACCCAGGCGCATCATCACGCGCTGACCGCGCATCACAAGAACGCCCAGGAGCATGCCAAAGCGCTGCACCATCATGCGTCGCACGCCAAGACGCTCAACAAAGAGGTTGCGAGCGAGCACGTCGAAGAGATCGGTCGGAGCATCGAAGCGGCGAAGAAGCACCACGCTAACATCGAGAAGGCGACCGCTGGCGACGAGAAACTCAAGGCGCATCACGAAGCGATTCGCGCCCACCACGCCAAAGCGACCGAGCATCACGCGGCGCTCAAGGCTGAGGTCCAGAAGCCCGCTCCCGATCTCAACGTGATCAAGGAACACGCCGCCGGCGTCCATCACCACATGAAGGCGGCGGAGGCGGAGCACACCGCGCTCAAGCACAAGCGCAAGGTGCAGGAGCCGGCCGAGCCGCCCGCGCCGAAGGCGGAGTGAGAGGTTTCGTAGCCCAGTCGTCTTGAGCCACCTCGAAAGCAGCGCCGACGCCGGCGAGGGCGTCGGCGCTGCTTTTCTTTCGTGGATTGGGTGCTGACGAGCGACGGGGGGCCGGCAGGGCAGTGCTCGACGGCGGTTGCCGACGCGCACAAGCCCAGTAGGATCGGCGTCAGCTGGCGCGTGTCCCGTTGCTCGCAGGCAAACGAGTGATTAGGTAGATGGCGCAGTCCACGTGTCGCCGCGCGCTGCCGTGCATGCGCATGCGGGGTGCTTTGCGCAACGCGGAGGCCAAGGTCGCCATGAAACACGCTCTGCTCGTGCTGCACACTGGTTTGCTCGTGGCATGTGCGGCTTCTCACGCGACGCAGCCGCCACCGGTGGTCCCGGCGGAACCGCCAGGCAGCAGCTCATCTACGCCGGCAGCCGACGTGGCTGCCGCGAGCCCCGCCGTGGGTCCGGCCGCGGCTACGCCCGCGCAGGTTGGTGCGCGCGCTCACCGTCTGGCGATCGCGGCCGCCGCGTGCTGGTTTGGCGGCGTGTGGAGCGACGCCGAGGGTGCAGGCGAGGTAGAGCGCAGCGACACCTCCAAGCGTCACTGCCGCGAGCTGGTTGCGCAAGCGTATGGGAACGACGACGCGGCGCGCTTCGAGCGCCTGCGCGCTGTGGATGCGGTCGAGGTCTCGGAACTCGCGAGCAAGCTGGACGCGGCGGCTCATTCGGACGCTCTGGACGCCGCGCACACCGCGCACTTGCGAGCGTTACTGATCGCCATCGCGGATGCCGAACGCGAAGCGATGTACGCGCGGCGCGCGGGCGACAAAGTGAAAGACGACATCGCCGTGCCCAAACCCAGCCCCAAGCGCAAAGCAGACGAGACCTCGGCGTCGGTCCCGCTGAGCGAGAGGCGCAGTTTCGACGCCATGTTGGCCGCAGACGTGGGAGATTTGAGCCACGAGCTGCGTGCCTTCACGGTGCTCTTTGCGATGGACCGCTTGCAGCAGGCGCGCGGGCTCCCGAAACACCTGAAGGTGCTGGCCGTGAGCCGAGCGATGACTGCGCTGTTCGGTGTCGCTGCCCCGAACCTGCCTGAAGATCCGACGCGACCGCCTGCCGGCGGTGCGTGGCTCGCGTACCTGACGAGCATCGCCAAGACAGCGGGGCATCCTGTGCCCGAGCAGGCGAAATCGCTGCACGATCGGGAGCTCCTGGCCTGGGGCGGTACGCTGATGGGCCTTGCCGACAAGCTGCGCGCCGAGGTCGATGGCATCTCTGCGGAGACGGACCTGCAGCCAGTGGTCCGCGCCGTGATCCGCAGACTCGAGACGCAGTACCGCGCCGACGAAGCCGCGATGCTGAACGCTTCCGAGCACGGCTCTGGCGCGCCTGCGACCGAGTGAACGCAGCGCCGTGATCGATGGAGGCCGGGCATGGGTCCCGGCCGCGCGCCGCCGGGCGCTGCCGCGCAGCCATCCGTTCGGGCCCGGACCTCCTGCGCTGTTTCATCCAGCAGTTGCAAACAGCTACGGCTTCGCTTGGCTGGCGAGGAGTTGCTCGATCCAGCCGGTTACACGCGCTTCGTAGCCGTGCCCGTAGCCGTGGTTGATCTTCCGGACGACTCCATCGGCATCGACCAAGTAGGTCGTTGGCAGCTCATGCGCTCCGAGTGCACGGTATGCGCGCCCACCCGGGTCGAGCAACACGCGCCCGCCGACGTGCAGCTCGTGAACGAAGTGCTCGACCTTCGCCAGGTCTTGGTCCTCGGCGATACTGACGAACTCGACGCGATCACCATAGCGATGACGCAGCCGCTCTAGCACCGGCATGCTTTCGCGGCACGGGCCGCACCAGGTTGCGAAGAGGTCGATGACCGTGATGCGCCCGCGCATCGGCAGCACCACCGGCTCTCCACCGGGCACCGACCTGAGCGACAGCGCCGGCAATGGGTCACCGATCAGGACGGCAGCGAGGAGAAGGGCGAGCACGAGCTGAAGCGTAGCCGGCGGCGGGGCCTCCCGGCAGGTGAGGCAAGACGAGAGGCGCCTCAGGCAGAGCGCTGCACCGCTCGCCGGCCTTTCGCCAGCTCCTGCCTGATCGACGACGATTGCTTTTGCCGGTTCGGGTCGTCCTGACGGCGGGAGGCGGGAGCAGGCAACGGAGATGACAGGCCGCTCGAGCGGGACACTCGCGCTCAAGGGGAGAAACAGTCAGGGCTCGCAAGACCTCCAGCATCCACTGCGCCGGCTCCCGACCCGACTACCAGCTACTTCCTGGAAGCGATGGGCCTTCCCGAGCGCTATGCTGCGGCTTGGGGGTTTATCCGAAAGCCGATGACGCGCCACAACACGCTTCCGACGATGCTGCTTGCGCTCGCCCTAGGTTGCGGTGTCAGGAGCCATTTCGATGCAGGGGCCGCGCCGTCGGCATCGGGCGGTGGCGATGCGAGCCTTGTGAGCCCGGATGGTCCCGCGATCGACCGTCACACCGCGACGGGCGCCCTCGATTCCGACGCGGGTGCTGAGCTGCATGACGCCCACGTTGGTGCCGACGGCTCAGGCGACCTCGCCATCGCCGACGCTGGCAACGAGGACGCGGGCGGCCTGGACGCAGCAGCGGACTCCGGAACCTTGAGCTACACCAGCTGGGACGAGTGCGGGTGGAGTGATCCGGCTTGCACATGCGCGGGCGTTCTGGCATGTGCGGCGGCTGCGGGCGGCGCTTTCAGCTCCCTGGGCAGTTCGCAGGCTCGTGTCTGCGGCGTCACCGGTGACGATTGCATCATCGACGTCTTCGCCGAGACTGAAGGCGGAGGATTGGCTCGCCGCTGTCTGGTACCACGTGCTCAGCTTGCGTGCGCCAGCGGCGCGGTCGCAATCCGCGACGAATGGTGCATGCCTCTGTTCTCTTGCAACCTGCTCATGGCCAACTGTCCATCTGACGTGATGCCGGGCCAATCCGTGATCGCGTGCCGGTAGCGACCGACAACGTACCCGGCCGGTAGTGGCTGTAGCGGTAGGCGGTAGTCCATTCAGTGCGACCAGGAAATGCTGGTCGAGGAGGATTGGAGGATGCGATGAATCCATGAAACTTCGTCTGCTGTCCCGCGGGTGAGAGACCCGCTCGGCGAAGGGCCAGCCCGCCCACGCCGGAAGCCAGCCTTGCGACGGTGCGACTTCACCGGTAGCACGCGGAAGCTACGTCGCAGCTATAGGCGGCAGCAGGTGGCGCTTCAAGAAGCAGTGACCGTCAGAGTAACGCCGCGTCATAACCTGAACCGGCCATGCGGTGTGTCGGTCCGGCGTGTCCGGGACCTGCGTCAGATCGGGTGTCGCGGCACGCCTTCAAGAGCAGAGCCACAAGGTTGACCACCAACGCGGCTGCCCAAAAGGGGAGAAACAGTCAGGGCTCGCAACCTCTCCAGCATCCACCGCGCCGGCTCCCGACCCGACTACCGC
>DASVHQ010000086.1:0-2761 GCA_036382515.1 Polyangiales bacterium
CACCGGCGTCGAAACGCTCGCCGATCATCTCTACGGGGACACTCGTACCCGTGACGACGGGCCGGCCAAAGCGAATCGCAGGATCGATCACGATCAAGCGGCGCTCGCCGTCCAGGTACAAACGCGCTGCGCGGCCGTCGCGGCCGTAGACCACCTGTCGCAAATACTGCTCCAGGACTTCGCGCATCGCGGTCTGTCCGTCTTGACTGGCGTTGATGAGCTTGCCGAACTTGTCGACGAACAGGTGAATACCGTCTGTCTTGAACTCGACGGTGGCGAGTGGGTGCTTGACCTTGAGCTGCTCCTCGACGAAGCGCACAGCCTTCCGAATGGCTACCAGTTGCAGCTGATGCGTCTTTCGCAGCGCGCGAAACGCGTGCGCTTCCACCAAGTTCGTAAACGACCAGTGGTTGCCCGCGAGTTGGATGATGGGGGGCGTGCCCCGGCGCCGCGAAGTCGCAGGTGCGCCGTGACTCCACGCATGCAGCGCGCCGAAGCTGATGCCGGTGAGGCGGGTCGCTTCACGGAGGGTGTACGCGGGGGCGTCGATAAGCGGGGGTCGCTTTGGCGTCGGCACGGCGTTCCTCCTTCAACTTTTCTAGACTAGCACGCGAGCGTTTCCCATCTCGCATGCCTGAAGGCAAGTGGCTCGCCGTGTCCTCCTGACCCGGCCATGACGAGTGCTCAAGCTCAGTATGCCGAGCCGTGGGCGTCGTGAGGATTGCACCCGCGAAGCTCAGCGATTCCAGCTACTTACCGTGGTGTTTCAGACCGTGTGAGTCCCGGCGACGCGACGGGAGCCCGCTACACGTTGAACCTGAAGTGCACGACGTCGCCGTCGCGAACGACGTACTCCTTGCCTTCGGTGCCCAGCTTGCCGGCGGCGCGGCAGGCGGCTTCGCTGCCGTACTTGATCAGGTCTTCCCACCAGATCACTTCGGCTTTGATGAAGCCGCGCTCGAAGTCGGTGTGGATCTTGCCGGCGGCACGCGGAGCCTTGTCGCCCTTCTGGATGGTCCAGGCGCGCACTTCGACCTCGCCCACCGTGAAGTACGTGATCATGTTGAGGGCGGCGTAGCCCTTGCGGATCACGTCGTTGAGGCTGGGCTCGCTGAGGCCGACCGAGGCGAGGAAGTCGGGGCGTTCTTCGGCCGGGAGCTGCATGATCTCCGCTTCGATGGCGGCGCAGATCACGGCCACGCCCGCACCTTCACGCTCGGCGACGTCGCGAACCTTCTGCACGAGCGGGTCGGTGTCGCTCTTTTCGAGCTGGTCTTCCTTCACGTTCGCCACGTAGAACATGGGCTTGGCGGTGAGCAGGCCCAGCTCCGCGAGCACGGCGGCTTCGCGGTCGTCTTCGGGCTGGACGAGGATGGCGCGGCGGCCTTTGTCGAAGGCGGCGGCCAGGCGTTCGCACACGGCGACCATGGCTGCGGCATCCTTGTCGCCGCCCCTGACGCCCTTGCGGGCCTTCTCCAGGCGCTTTTCGACCATGTCGAGGTCGCGCAGGATGAGCTCGGTGTTGATGGTCTCGATGTCGGATGCGGGGTCGACGCGGCCGTCGACGTGCACGACGTTGGGGTCTTCGAAGCAGCGCACCACGTGCGCGATGGCGTCGCAGTCGCGGATGTTCGAGAGGAACGCGTTGCCTCGGCCTTCACCCTTGGACGCGCCTTTGACGAGGCCCGCGATGTCGACGAAGTCGACCGTGGCCGGCACCGTGTTCTTGGGCTTGGCGAGCTTCACCAGGGCGTCGAAGCGCGGGTCGGGCACGGGCACCACGCCGACGTTGGGGTCGATGGTACAGAAGGGATAGTTCGCGGCCTCGGCCTGCTTGGACGAGAGCGCGTTGAAGAGCGTGGACTTGCCGACGTTGGGCAGGCCGACAATACCGACGGAGAGGCTCATGGTGCGCGGCTCTTAGCGCGCAGCGGGTCGCGTGGCAACCGTGGGCGGGTGGCTACTCGCCCGCGTCCGCCTCCGAAGCGGGCAGCCGCGTCGGGTGCTGTGGGTCCTGGGACAGGCCGCCAGCGTCGACCTCGGCCGGCACGCAGTGGCCCCCGGCACAGGTGTCGAGCGCGCCGGCACAGTGCGTGTCGAGACAGGCGTCTTCGATCAACAGGTGCGCATAGCGCACCTCATCGGCGACGTAGCCGCTGACCAGCCGTGCCTGCGCCACCAACACCTGCTTGGCATCGAGCGCGGTCGCGGTCAGCACGAATTTGCGGCGGGCGCTGCCGAAGAGTGGCACCAGAGCCACGCGCAGCGGCAGCTTCGCGGTCTTCACGCTTTGATCGAGGGACGACGACAGCTGCTTTGGGTCGCTGACGTCCACGGCCGCTTCGACCACGACATGCAGCGTCTGGGCTCTTGCCTTCACCGCAGGCTCGGCGTCGATATCCACGACCAGCTCGGTCGGGGTGGCGGAGCTGGGGCTCATGCAAGCCGAGATCAGCGCGGGCGCCACGAGCGCCGCGAGCGACACGAACCACAGGGCCGAGGGACGGGCTCTCATCTACGACTCTCGCTGCGTCAACGCCATGAAAGGGTTTGCACGACCCCGCCGACGCCCACGTCGCCCGGGACGGGCTTCTTAGTGTCCATCGAGGGTTGCAGCAGCAGCACCGTCGTGAGCACGGAACCCACGACGGCCGCGTCTACCACTGCCCAGAACCACGGGCTCGACCAGAGCGTGTGGGGTGCTTCCTCGGCCGGGGCTGCCGTGGTCGCGAGCTTGGGTGCGGCCGAAGCCGCAGCTGAT
>DASVHQ010000087.1:0-2956 GCA_036382515.1 Polyangiales bacterium
GCTTTTTCAATCATTTCAACCAATTGACCATCACAGACGCGCACGCCCGATCACGCATGTGCACGCCAAAATGGTCGAAGAAATGGTCGAAGAAATTGCCGCCGACGATCGCCAGCGCCGTGCAGAGATGCACGCGTGTCCCGGGCTGCCGGTCGACAGTGGACCGCCTCCGTGCGCGATCGGCGGCATCTAGCGCTTTCCGCACTCCAGCGACGCGAAGGTGCGGCGCACCGGAACTCCGGGCAGAATCGAGGCACAGGAGCCCAAACCCATGCGAGCGCACCGAGTCAGAGTCCGAGTTGCGAAGAACCAGGAGCTTCGTCTGACGCTGCCGAGCGACTTTCCGTTGGGAGAGGCCGAGGTCATCGTGCTCGAAGCACCGCGCGTTGACGAGACGAGCGAGACTCGCAAGCTGACCGTGGACGAGCTGCTGGCAGGAAAGCTCACGCGCCCGCCCGGCGTAGGGCCCGTGACGCTCGGGGACATGGAGCGAGCCATTGTCGAAGGGGCGAGCGGCCGTGGAGGCGTTTGACACCAACGTCCTCGTTCGCTTGCTTGTGCGCGACGATGAAGACCACCGCCCTCGCGGGTTGCGCTAAACTTGGGGCACATGGGCATGCACGACACCGGAATGCCAACGAGAGTCTTTCGAGCGATGGTCACGGACGAGAACGGACGGCCGCGCTGCGGATCGGAGAAGAACATGCTCGGCGTTCGGCCCGGGGTCGACATTCGTCCAGATGCCGGGGGCAAGGTCACCGGCGGCATCGGTGGTCTGTCGGTGACGCCGGATGACCCGGCGCGACTTCCGCCCCACATTCGACCGGCGCGCCTCGGTGGCAGGGGCAAGCTTCCGGTGTTCGAGATTCAGGTCGCGACGTTCGGGCCGGCGCTCCAATATCGACGGGACGGCGATCATCCCGATCGTCACGGGTTCGTGGAGCCAGCCAGCGTGACGACCCTGGACGCTTACCAGTCATCGCTCGGTGCCACGCAAGAGAATTGGAAGGTGTTCACATGATTGGCGCGGCCAAACGATACAGCGAGCTCCTGACCAAGCTGCTCGTGGACCGCGAGCTGGCCGGCGGATCGCTGCCCGAGGAGATCGAATCGCACTACGTCGAAGAGCTCGATCGATGCTGGTGGGCGATGACGTCAGCGGAGCAGGACGAGTTCGAACGCACCGCGCGCGTTGAGCATGCTGTTACCGCACCCACCTCCTTAGACGAAGAAGACGTCACGCTCTTGGACGGCGCGCGCACGATGCCTAGAAGGGCCGCCTGAATGTACTTGAGCGCGCAACATGTGCGATCGCTTGAGGGCGCAGAAGGGTTGAACGCGTTCCACTTCAGCCACGGCGCCTACATCTGGGAAGGACTTCCGCCGCAAGGCATCCCCGATCAAGATCCAGGCATGCTTGTCGCACAGAGCATCACCGTCACGCCGCCCGGCAATCTCGTTCGCGCGTATCTCGACATCGTCACGCCGGACGAGACGCCGTGGAACGAGATCCGACCGGCCTTCATCACCTTCGTGTCGGAGGCGCAGGGCACACCGCTTCCTTGGATCGGTGTCGTAGGCCGCTGCCTCTTCCGTCTCGGAATGGATCGAGGTGTGGCCGCGCAATGGCAGCGGGAATTAGCGGACCTCTACCGCGCGACTATGGCTGTTCGCGTCGGTGGCTAGCGATCAGCTTCACCGAACGCACCGGCCGCGGACGCGATGCGCGGCTGTCGGCACATCGTAGTAGACCCCGCCCAACCGAAAATCGACCATCCAGAACTTGCCCGTATGGTGCCGAAACTCGATCGCAGCGAAATCCGCGAGATTCTAGGCACTTGCGTGCCGTGTAAGGAGGCCCTTTCGGTTCCGCGCCGAGGCTGCCGGCCGGGTAGAATCTGACGATGTCGAGCTTTCCGCTGCAGTTTCTGCTCTTGACCGTGGCCGGATGGATGACGCGCGAGCAGCGGACGGTGGTCGAGTATCTGATCGCCGAGAACGCCGTGCTGCGCGAGCAGCTGGGCAGCAAGCGCATCCGCTACACGGATCGTCAGCGACGCCGACTGGCGATTGCGGCGAAGAAGCTTCGGCGCAAGGCGTTGTCGAAGCTCGACACGCTGGTAACGCCGCAGACGCTGCTGCGCTGGTACCGTCGACTCGTGGCCAAGAAATACGACGGCAGCAGTCGACGCGGGCCAGGTCGATCGCGCACCGCAGTGGACATCGTGGAGCTTGTGCTGCGCATGGCGCGCGACAACGGCGGCTGGGGCTACACCCGGATCCGCGGCGCGCTCAAGAACCTCGGCCACGACATCGGCCGCAACACGATCAAGCGCATCTTGCTCGATGCCGGGATGGACCCTGCGCCGGAGCGCAGCAAGCGCATGTCGTGGAGCGCGTTCCTGCGCGCGCACTGGGGCGCCATCGCGGCGATGGATTTCTTCACGGTGGAAGTGCTGACGCTCGGTGGGCTCGTGCGCCACCACGTGCTGTTCGTGATCGACCTGGCGAGCCGGCGCGTGGAGCTGTGCGGCGTCACGGTGAATCCCGATGGCGCATGGATGCAGCAGATGGGGCGTAACCTCACCGACGCCGTGGACGGCTTCTTGCTCAAGCACCGGCACCTCATGATGGATCGAGACCCGGTGTTCACCCGCGACTTTCGCCGGTTGCTCAAGAGCAGCGGCGTGGAGAGCGTGCGACTTCCTGCGCGCAGCCCAAATTTGAATGCGTTCGCCGAACGATTCGTGCGTTCCGTGCGCGACGAGTGCTTGTCCAAAGTGATCCCGCTCGGTGAGCAGCACCTACGCGAGCTGCTCCGAGAGTATTTCGCGCACTACCACGCCGAACGCAATCATCAGGGTCTTGGCAACGTGTTGATCGAACCGGCGAACGACAACCACGCGTTGACCGGCCGCGTGCTGCGGCGCAAGCGCTTGGGCGGGATGCTCAGCTA
>DASVHQ010000088.1:0-7876 GCA_036382515.1 Polyangiales bacterium
GGAGGATTGGAGGCTGCGATGAATCCATGAAACTTCGTCTGCTGTCCCGCGGGTGCGAAACCCGCCCGGCGAAGGGCGAGCCCGCCCACGCTGGAAGCCAGCCTTGCGACGGTGAAGGTAACGACACCGGCGATGCGTAGGCAGGCGAGCAGGTGGGCCGTGTTCAGTTGGCCTCGAAAACTACCAGATACCGGATGCCCAGGGTGCAATGCCACCTGAAGGCGACGGTGCTGGCCGCGAACAAGAAGTGGGCGAGCGGTCAGCACCCCCGGCGGGGTTTGGAAGCACGGCACGCAGCAAGAGGACAGCCTAGTGCTGCAGGTGGGCGTGTTGGTGACTCCATCTGCTAACACCTGAAGGGCGTTGAACGTGCGCATCAGTGGCAGGTCCGTTGTTGCACGGGTCGGAGTAGCCAAAACGGGGGCCCGCGGAAATTGCTGTCCCAACCGAGCCATCCGTGGTGCGCTGCATCGACGTAGTTATAGGTGTTGGGCAACGCGCCGAGGTGAGCGAGCGCGTAGGCGATGCCGTCCACGTAGGCGCCGTTGCTCTTCATGTCGGCGCAGGCCTGGATGTTGGTATTCGTCACGAGGTTCGGCAGCGAATCCACTTCGACGATGTCGATGATGTGCAGTGTTCGGTACTTGGGCGCAGCCATCACGGCGACAATCGGGTCGATGTACTCGTGCTCGTAGCGTGGCAAGTCGCGCTTGCCGAGCTCCCCGTTGGACGCGAGCGCCGCGCAGTCGCGACCAGGCAGGTCATAGATGACGAACTGGATGTACCCCGCGCCTTGCTGCAAGGCCGCGTCCAGGTGCGCGCGTACGCCCATCGCTCCGTTCGCAGCTCCTTCAATCGCCGCGATCCGATCGATCCACACCGCCGTGGGCGTGGTCGCGATGCGCTCGCCACCGGGCTCGGCCATGGCGTGAGCGCGCCACTCGGGGTTCACGTAGCCGGTCGCACCCGCGTACGGGTTGTCGACGCGCGGCGCGGCTGCGGCTGGGACACTTCCCGCATCCGGGTCAGGGGCTCCGCCGCCGCCAGCGGCAGCATCCGCCGCCGCGCGAGCCTGCGAGCCGGCCGCGCCCACAGCGCCGCCGGCACCGGCAGCCGGCACCCGCTGCGCCATCGACGCCAGCTTGGGCCGTGCCCGCGCCTGCGCTCGGCACCGAACCAACTGGCTTGCCATGCGCAGCGGACGACGCTTTGCCGCTGCACGCAGCGCCGGTCATGCCTCCCGCCCACAAGGCAACGGCCAGTAACACGTCGCGACCAGTCGGGCTTCGAATAGGCATCGCGAGTGTCAGTGGGGGCGCCTGCGCGGACCGAGTCAAAGTCAGAGCGCGAAAAGCACGCCGCCCAGAACATCCACGTAGGTTCCGTTCACGAGCCGGATCGCCAACTCGGTGAAGAGCTGCACTCGGCTGCCCAAGTCGAAGAAGCAGCCGCCGATCAGGTTCAGCTTCAGCTGCACTCCGTATTGCATCGACAGCGCCAGCCCCGGCGCGAAGTAGGGCGTGATGCTCGGGCTGTCGAGGCGCAGCTCGAATGGAAAGTCGACGCCCAGGAGGTTCACATCGCGCGTGTCGTGAATGAAGACGTGCGCGAAGCTCGGCCAGACCGAGAGCTGCACCCGCGGTGAGAGTTGGCTCACGGGCACGACGAGATCGGCGCCGAGGTGGACGTTGCCGGCATCCAGGTTGACGCCGGTGTGACCACCGACAGCCACTCGCGCGTCCGCCCAGACGGGCGAAGCCGACAGCCACAACCACGCGCTGAAGAGCGCGCACACCGACCAATGACGTGCACGGGACATGGACAGCTACTCGGTGGGGCGCGGCAGGCGTTTCGGGTCAACGCAACGGCGTCGACCGCCCGCATCGGCAGAGGTCCGGCGCGACAAAGCGACGTGGCCCGCCGCCGCCCGGTGACCCGAAAGCGCGGAGCGCGCACCACGGTTCGTGCAGCTCTTGCCGCCAGGCAAGGCCGCACCGCTCGCGCTGTCCCACTGGGTGCCATCCTTGTAGAAGGAGCAGAAGCCGGACTCGTACGGGTCGCTCGCGCCGAGATCGCTGCCACCGGCGCCAATCTCGCCACAGCGTGCGCCGTGCTGATAGGGATGAAATGCGTACGCGACGTTCGCGTAGCTGCCGAGCCACGGCAGGAATTGATCGGGATGCGCGATCGGGCCGTCTTTGGCGCAGTGACCGTACAGGCGCATGAAGCCGCCGCCAGGGGGTAGCTGCTCAGGCGGGTGACGCGCAGCGGGGCGGCTGGCAGACTGGGCACATGTTTAATGCCGACTACCGCCAGCGCAGTCAGGGCCAAAAGGAAGCGGTCAAGAAGCAGGACGCGACCGCCGCGAAGAACAAGCAATCGGCGCAGAGCCAGCCGAGCGTGGTCAAGGGCAAGAAGTAGCAGCGCTGCGTGCGCGAGTCAGTAGAACTGGTCGACCGACACGCGTGGAGCCGGTGGGTTCGTGCTCGAGGCGGCTGGCGTCAACGTGGATGCGCGGCGGCGCTCTTCGGGTCTCGACCGGTGCGGGGCGAGCGGTGTTGTCCGTGACGCAGGGCCAGGCGCCGGCCCTGATGCGCGGGTGGGCGAGAGCGCAGCCGACGGCGGTGTTCGATCCAGCGTGTGCCGGGGCTCACTCGGTGTCGGTGCGCTCGCCTCGGCGGCGCGCAGGCCAGGAGCCGTGGCTGTCTGCGGCTGTGTCGTCACGACGACAGCGCCTTGGCGGGTCGCCGCCGGAGTCGCCGCCGTTGGCTGCAATGGCGTCGCAGCGTTCGGCGACGTGAAGCGCGAAGCCGTGAGCCTGGACCAAACCATCCAGCCGCCTGCCACGAGCATGATCCCGAGAGCAAGCCACGGCAGCAGGCTGCGCAACGCTGCATGGCTCGGCGTGCGCTCGCGGCGCGCGGCTGCTTCCAGCGCTACCCGCAGCTCATCGACGCTGCCGTAGCGCTGCGCCGCGTCGCGAGCCATGGCCCTGGCGACGACCTCCACCACGTGCGCGGGCAGCTCGGGCCGAAGCTGTGCGAGCGAAGGCGGCTCGCTCGTGGCCACCTGCATGGCCAGGCCCGCAACCGTCTGGGCGCGGAACGGCAGGCTACCCGACAGCGTCTGGTACAGGATCACGCCGATCGCGTACACATCGGCGCGCGCGTCGAGCGTCGACGCACCGGCCAGTTGCTCCGGTGACATGTAGTAAGGCGTACCCAGCAGCGTTCCGGTTCGCGTGGTGGTGATGTCGCCGTCACCCAGTTGCTCGGTGACCTTGGAGATGCCGAAGTCGAGCACGCGCGGCACGATCTCGTGCGTGTTCGGATCCACACACAGGAAGATGTTGCTGGGTTTCAGATCGCGGTGGATCACGCCTTCCCGATGCGCGGCCGCGACACCGCGCATCACCGGCACGAGCAGCGCGAGCGTCTCGTGCACCGGCAGCTGCTTGTGTTCTGCCAGGTGCGCGCTCAGCGTGTGGCCCTGCAGGTACTCCATCACGAGGAAGAGCGAGCCGCGGTGCTCGCCCACGTCGTAGACATCGACGACGTTGCTGTGAGACACGCGCGCTGCGGT
The DNA here is from genome assembly GCA_036382515.1 of Polyangiales bacterium. Lineage (GTDB taxonomy): Bacteria > Myxococcota_A > Polyangia > Polyangiales > JAFGIB01 > JADGRF01. Next base: position 3,583 of record DASVHQ010000088.1, read on the forward strand.
CTTGGCCTCGCGGATCAACCGCACAGACGCTTCGCTGTCATGCTCCAAATCGGACAGCAGCCACTTCAGCGCAACCGGTTTGCCCGTGACGACATGACGCGCTCCAAACACAGCGCCCATCCCACCCTTGGCGAGCAGCCGTTCGATCGTGTACTTGCCGCCCACGACTTCGCCTACGGACGGCAGTGCATCGCCGCCGTCACGCGCTTGCCGAGCCTGGACTTCCCTGGCCATCCGTGGTCCGAAAGTGCTTACGACCCACCCCGATTGCAATCGTGTAATGTGGTTAGATGTGGTACCAGGAATCAACGCTCGGCGGGGGCTTGGTTTCAGATGATGCGCGCTCGGCACCGGCTCTGGCTACTCGTTGCTTTCTTCAATCCTTGCATGGCCTTGGCCCAGACCGCGAGTCCGGTCGCAGAGGCTGGTGGGTACGATGCGGCCGTGGCGGCGGCCGTGGCGGCGTTCCAGGCGGGGCAGTTCGCGCAGGCCAAGGAGGCGTTTGCGCTGGCGCATGCCTTGCGGCCAAGCGCGCGCACCTACCGCGGCCTCGGGTTGAGCCTCTCGGCGCTCGGGCAGCAGCCCGCGGCGCGCGCGGCTCTCGAAGCCGCCTTGCACGCCGAGCGGCTGCCGTTGCCGGCCGACCAGCGTCGCGAGAGCGAGCAACTTCTCGAGCGCCTGGTGGCGGTGACCAGTCGGCTGACGGTGCGCGCGGTGCCGGAGGAGGCTCGCGTGCTCGTCGACGATGCCGAGCCTGTGCGCGATGGCGGCGGCGCGCTCTTGTTGTCGCCGGGTCGTCATTCGTTGCAGCTGACAGCAGCCGACCATCGAAACGTGCACATGACCATGACGCTCGACGCAGGGGAAGATCGGAACGTGGAGATCACGCTGCCGCCGTCAGCCGAGCCACAGACAGTGGATGCAGCCTCCGTGGCTTCGTCCGCGCGTCCCGGAACGCCCGTCGCAAATGCTCTCGCAGCCTCCGACCGGCCGGGTTACGCGCCACCCGCGGCTTCGTCCGCGCGTCCCACGCGCGTGTTCACATGGATCGCGGCAGCGGCGGTGCCGGTGTTCGGGGGCCTCGCGGCCACCGCCTGGTTCAGCGGCCAGGCCAAGCGCGACTCCATCGAGCGCGCCTGCCGCACTGACAGCTGTAACGCTGCCGAGGTCGCGCGGCGCACCGACGCCGCGAACCTGGACACACACGCCACGCTGACGACCATAGGTCTAGCGCTCGCCGGCGCCTCCGCCGTCACCGCGACCGTGTTGTTCTTCACGGAGGCCCGCGGCACGCACGCCGCGGAGCGACCGAGCCTCGCCTTGGCCGTGTCTGGCTCGGGCGTTCGCTTGCTGGGCCACTTCTAACGCCGACTCTCTCTATTCTCATGACCGACCGCACCAGCGATCCACTGCTCTCCTCCACGCTGCGCAGCCACCAGCCGCACAGTCCAGCGCGCCGCGTCACACTGCCGTGTCTGACCGTCGTAGCGCATCCGCACCCGTCGCTGGTCGGTGCGCGCGCCGTGCTCAAGGGGCTGCTCGTCGGGCAGTCGATCGAGATATCGCGCGTCCAGCCGCTGTTCGCACACCCTGGCGGCAGCGACGCGCAACCGATCGCGGATCGACACATCAGTCGCACCCCTGTGCGCATCGAGCCCGGTGCGGGCGGCGCGCTGTGGCTGGACGCGACACAAGCGCCCGTGACGCTCGATGGGACCGTGGTCAACGACCGACGCGTGATCGATCCGGCGAGCCTCGAACGCGGTGTCACGCTGGGGCTCGCCGACCGCGTGCTGTTGCTCTTGCATCGCACCACCAACCGCCCGCTCACCGAGCTGCCTGGTTTGCTCGGGCAAAGCGATGCCATCGAGGACGTGCGCCGGGACATCCAGCGTGTGGCCGATCTCGAGGCGTCGGTGCTGGTGCGCGGGGAGACCGGCGTCGGCAAGGAGCTGGTCGCGCTCGCGATCCACAAGGCGAGCCGGCGCGCCGCAGCCGAGTTCGTTGCCATCAACATGGCGACGTTGCCCGAGTCGGTCGCGGCGGCAACGCTTTTCGGTCACGCGCGCGGTGCGTTCACCGGAGCTGCAGCCCGGCATCGCGGCGTGTTCGAGCGTGCGGCGGGAGGTACGCTGCTGCTGGATGAGCTGGGCGAGACGCCGCAGAACGTGCAGCCCATGCTGCTGCGCGCGATCGAGACCAAGTCGATTCTGCCGCTCGGCGACGAGCAGGAACGCAAGCTCGACCTGCGCCTGATCGCGGCCACCGATGCGGACCTCGAGCGCGAGCAACAAGAGGGCACCTTCAGCGGAGCGCTGCTACATCGTCTGGCCGGCTACGAGATCGACGTGCCTGCGCTACGCGACCGCCAGGAAGATATCGCGATCTTGTTCACGCACTTCGTGCGCGACGAGCTTGCAGCGGTCGAGCCCGTGCGTGCCGAGAGCGAGGAACTCGGCATGGCGCTGCCCATCTCGCTCGTGGCTCGCCTGCTGCGTCACCCGCTGCCGGGCAACGTGCGGCAACTGGCGAACATCGCGCGCCATCTCGTGATCTCCAACCGCGGTGAGCAGGGTCTGTCGATGACCGAGGCGGTGGAACGGAAGCTCGCGAGCCAGGTCGTGCAATCTGCGGTGCAGCTGACGCCGACCGCCGGTGCGCAGACGTTGCCGCCGCCGCCGCGCCGCAACGCGGGAGTGGACGAAGCCGCGCTGCTGCGCGCGCTGGAAGACCATCAGTGGTCGCCGGGCCGCGCCGCCACGGCGCTCGGCATTCCAACCGGCACGCTGCACGATCTCATGCGCCGAACGGGCGTCGCGCGACGTGCCGCCGATCTGAGCGACGAGGAGTTGCGCGAGGCTTTCGAGGCCTGCGGCGGCGATTTGGCCAGCATGTCGCAGCGCTTGCGTGTGTCCGAGCGCGGGCTGCAGCTAACGCTGCGGCTGAGGCGGATGGGGTAGGGCATGCGGCGTGGTCGCGGTCTGCCGGAGTTTCCGAATGCGCATGCGCCATGCGTGTGACGTCCCGCGGGCATGGCGCTTGCACGGGCGGCGCGGACGCCTGTCGTCCTCGCCGCTTGCAACTCGGCTGGCGTGCAGCGCTCGCCTGGATCTGGATATGAACACACGCAAGTTCTTCGGTGTCTTCGGACTCACTTGGCTGCTCTTCGTGAGTGCGTGTTCCTACGAGCACATCGCTCCCTCCGCAGCGCGCAGCTCCGATGTGTCGTCCGAACTCGACGGCGGGACCGATGGCGCGGCCGATGGTCCAGACGCGCTCACCGCCGTCGCGCCCGACGCGGATCTCGGCCTCGATGCAAGTGACGCGGCCGATTCCGGTCATCGAAGCGACTCAGGCGCACGGATCGATGGTGGCTCGACCGCGCACGATGCGGGTGCGGATGCAGGCGCGGATGCAGGTGCAACGCTGCATGTGGAACCCTTGTACTCGGCAGCGCCCCACTGGAGCTCGTACGTCGAGCTCGACGATAGCAGCCGTCTCACGAACACGGTTTGCGTCGCGGGCGTCGACACGCCCTACGGCTGCGGCCACGCTGGCGCGATGCGCAAGCTCGTGCTGCCCTCCGAGCACAGCTGTGCTGGCCTCACCGCATCGGACGACAACGGTTGGTTCACCTGGCAGTGCGTGGAACCGGTGGCGGGCAGTGGTGTGATCGAGATGCAGACGATTGCCCTTGATCCAAAGTGGAAGCTCTTGGATCTACTCTCGCTCGCAACGCCCGGGAGCCCGAAGTGGCGCTCCAATCGTGTCAGCGTGCGTCGGGCGAACGGTCAGCTCGTGACGCGCACGCAGGCAGAGCCGCTGTGGGATAACCCCGTGCTCGAAGTGGGTGCAGCGGCGGCGCCCGGAACGGAGGATCTGGACGTCGCCTCGGCGGTGTACGTATCTGCGGGAGGGCCCACGCACGATCTGCGGATCGTGGTGGACGGCGTCTCTCTGGTCATGGCGCAAGGCAGCACCGCGACAGCCCCCGGGGCCAGCAGCTCCCCCATGCTGAGCGCGTTGGCGCGTTCCTTCGTCTGGATCGAGGGCATGCACTTCAACCTCGACCAGCACACAGCAGGCGTCGACCTCGATCTCGCGTCGAGCGTGGTGCGCGACCTCGGCGTCGAGCGCGGCGTGGCGGGCGTCAACACGGGCGCAGACCTGCACATACGCGGTGACGGCGTGCAGCTCTCGAAGCTGAGCTCACGGCACGCACCCGGGCTTGCCATCCACCTCGAAGGCCAAAGCAACCCGCTGTCGGATGTCAGCGCGCAAGACGCGGGTGGCG
>DASVHQ010000089.1:0-3254 GCA_036382515.1 Polyangiales bacterium
GCCCGGGCAGCTCGTTCGGCTGGCCACTGCAACCAGGCCGTGACGCGGTACCGCGCGGTGGTGGACGGCTACCCGACGAGCGCGGAAGCGGCGCCGGCACTGCACGAGGCCGCGGCTTGCTACGATCACATGGGCCAGCCAGCGCTCGCCACCCGGATGCTCGCCCAGGCTGCACATGTTCCTGCGTTGGCGAGTCAGGCAAGCCAGCTGCTCGCTGCGCGTGCGCGCTTCACTCCGTGATATAGGAAGCCGGTGAGCGCCACGATCCTCATCTGCGACGACGAGAAGAACATCCGCCGTACGATCGGCATGGTGCTCGAAGGGCTTGGGCACCGCATCAGCGAGGCGGCCAGCGCCGAAGAAGCGCTGAGCAAGCTCGAGGTCGAAGAGATCGATCTACTGATCCTCGACGTACGCTTGCCGAAGCTGAGCGGCATCGAAGCGTTGCAGCAGATCCGCGGTCGCCCGGCGCTCGCGGGCCTGCCGGTGATCATGATCTCGGGCCATGCATCGCTGGCCGAGGCCGTGCACTCCGTGCAACTGGGCGCCACGGACTTCCTCGAGAAGCCACTCGACCGCGACCGCGTGCTGGTGAGCGTTACCAATGCGCTCAAGAGCGGTCGACTCGAGCGCGAGGTCACTCGCCTGCGCGCCGAGGTCGAAGAGCGCTACCAGATGATCGGCCAGAGCCCGGTCATGCAGGCGCTCTACGGACAGATCGAGAAGGTCGCGCCGACCAAGGGGCGCGTGCTCATCACGGGCGAGAGTGGCACCGGCAAGGAGCTGATCGCCCGCGCCATCCATCGTCTGAGCGAACGGCGTGCCGCTCCGTTCATCATGCTCAACTGCGCGGCGATCCCTGCCGAGCTGATCGAGAGCGAGCTCTTCGGTCACGAGCGCGGCGCGTTCACCGGCGCCCATCAGCGCAAGAAGGGCATGTTCGAGCTGGCCGACGGCGGCACGCTCTTCCTCGACGAAATCGGTGACATGAGCCTGGGCGCGCAGGCCAAGGTGCTGCGTGCGCTGCAGAGTGGCGAGATCAGTCGCGTTGGCGGCGAGCGCTCGATCTCGGTCGACGTGCGCGTGCTGGCAGCCACGAACAAAGACCTGGCCTCCGAGGTCGAGAAGCAGCAGTTCCGCGACGACCTCTACTTCCGCTTGAACGTGGTGCCTATCCACTCGCCCACGCTGCGCGACCGCGTCGAGGACATCCCGATCTTGGCGCGAGCCTTCCTGGAGGACTTCTGCCGTGAATACGGTGGCCGGCAGAAAGCGGCCGACCCGGAGGTGTTCACGCAGCTGCAGAAGCGACCGTGGCCCGGCAACGTGCGCGAGCTGCGCAACGTGATCGAGCGCATGGTGATCCTCAGTGGCAGCAAGATCACCGCTGACGACGTCCCGATGCGGGGCCTGGTGCGTGAGTCTTCGAGCAACGGTGCGCAGACGCCCGTGCCGGCGGCTGCAGAGAACAGCGTGGGTGTGCCCGTGCGTCCGGGTGAAGCGCTCTCGCTGCGCGACTTCCGCGACCGCGCGGAGAGCGAATACATCCGCACTACGCTGCGACTGTGCGAATGGAACATCTCCAAGGCCGCTTCGCAGCTCGGCGTGGAACGCACGAACCTGCACAAGAAGATGCGGGCGTTGGGGATTGCGCGGGATTAGGGGCGTTCGCTAGCGCGCCAGCGCACTTACGGCCAGCCCGTGATCTCGACCGGTGTCAGCACGGGGTTGGCGGCTACTGCGCCGATCTGCCCGTAGTAGTTCCAGCCCCAGCAGTACACCTTGCCGCTGCGTGTCTGCTCGCAAGTGTGGTTGGCGACGGAGCCGGAATACACGGTCCGCACGCCGTCATTCCCCGCCAGCGCGCTGCTGTTCAGGGTCTTGACGGGGGTGCTCGAGCTGTTGGTGTCCCCCGAGCCGAGCTGCCCGTTGGTGTTGTTGCCCCAGCAGTACACCTCTCCGGCGCTGGTGCTCACGCAGGTGTGGTACTGGCCGCAAGCCACGTGCGTCACATTTGCGACGGAGATGGTGCTCGCCTGGTCGCGGAGCACGCTGGCCGTGAGCCCGCCGGCAGCGAGCGCGACGGTCGTGTCCTTGGTCACCACGGCCCAGCACACCACGGTGTGGTTGCTGAGCACGGCGCATCCGTGCCCGTAGCCGACGCAGAGCTCGGTCGCATTGCCAATCGCTGGATGGTCATTGGACCACCCGGCGCGCACAGACTCCGCAAGGAACGCTGCGCCCGTGTCGTCCGCGCCCCAGCACGAGATGGCTCCGGCTGCGGTCAGTGCGCAGGCGAGCTTACTGCCGGCAGCCACCGTTACAGCACCTGACACGGTCGCAACCGGGCTGTTTGCCAGGTACGGGACCGGGGTGCGCGCGTGACTCGCTGCGTCTCCCAACACGCCAGCGTCACCGGCGCCCCAGCAAAACACGTTGCCCGCGGCGCCTGCAGCAGCGCAGCTGTAGGTGTAGCCGGCGGATACCGAATGCACGGAAGCGATATTCAGGTCGACCGCGACGGCGGCGGTGTCGGTGATGCCGAGCTCACCGCTCGCGTTTCCGCCCCAGCAGCTCACGGTGTTGCCAGAGGGGCGAATCGCGCAGGTCTGCGTGAAGTTCCCCGAAAGCTGCGTCGCATGTCCCCAGGCAGCCGAGAGCGTGGGGGCGGCCGAACCGGCGTTGTTTCCCCAACCGCCGATGCTGTTGTCCGGCATGACGGCCCACGAGCCACTGTAGCTCAGCGACAAGCTCGTGGCGCGAGCGTCGCAGGCGCCGACGTGGCACGCGAGCTTGGGAGCGCACGCGAAGCCACAGCTGCCGCAGTTGGACGCGTCGGTTGTCAGCTGCACCTCGCAACCGTCCGCCGCGGTCGCGTTGCAGTCGGCGTAGTTGGCTTGACAGCTGCAACTGGCTTTCCCGGCGACGGAAGCGCAGCTTTGGTTTGCGCCGCAGGGGTTGGGACCGCCGTTCAACGGCACGCAAGCGTTGCGCGTGCAGGTCTTGCCGTCGCCGTCGTAGCCGAAAGTGCAGGCGCACTGCACCTGGCCGCCTCCGAGGTAGGCGCAGGTTGCGTGCGCATCGCACGCGGCGGCTTCGTTCGCGAGCGGGATGCAGGCATTGCGGACACAGGCGCTGGCCTCCAGTGCGTAGCCCGTGTCGCAGACGCAGGTCGGCGTGACGCTCTCGCCGTGGCTGCACGTTCCATGCTCGCAGGGCTTGGGCGTGCCTGCCGTGGCCAAGCAGTGGTTGCG
>DASVHQ010000090.1:0-2293 GCA_036382515.1 Polyangiales bacterium
GGCGCGCCTGTTCGTTGAACGGTCGCGAAAGCCCTGTCAGCGCCATGAACGCATCGCCAGCGTTGATCTGCACTGGCTTCGCCGTGCGCGGCCGTCGGGCCACGCGCTGCGTGGCAATCACATCGCTGCCGGACCGGTTCACCGTGTTGCGCTTCTTCGCCGCCACGCGCTCGATGTTATCACCGCGCGTCATGGTCGCCCCCGTCCTGCTCGACGAGCCCGAGCATGCGCGCGAGCTCGGCGCCGGTGCCGCGGTCCAGCGACACGATGCCGACCAACACGCCCGCCGACCACAGCCCGAGCGCGTCGGGCGCGACGTCGCTCGTGACGAGCGTTGCCCTGTCCACGCGCGCAACGTTCGGCGCAAGCTTGAAGGCGCGCGTGCGGATCATGACGCACCCCGCGCGCGTCCTAGATCGGCGCTACGAACAGATCCCGAACTGACCAACAAACGTGGCCAACACGGGATCTGCAGCGCTACTCGGTGATGTGCGCGAACCGCTTGGATTACTTGGCGATTCGTGCGCGGTGGGCCATGAAGGATTTGAACCTTCGGCCAATGGATTAAGAATCCACTGCTCTACCAGCTGAGCTAATGGCCCGAGTAGGGGCGGTTTGTAGACTACCTGCGGGGCGATTGCCACCCCTTTTTCGGGCCTTTCGGCGCGGCTGCCAGGTAATCAGGCCGCGGGCCGGCCGTGCGCGGGCCTCGCTTGGCCTCACCGGGATGTGCTAGCGGTGCCGCATGGATCGCGCCGCTGCCCTGATCAACGCGGGCAAACGCTTGTGCCGGGAGCTTACGCCGCTGTCGTTCGGCCCGCCGGTCAGCCACGTCTACAACCCGCTGGTCTATGCGCGCGCACCGTACGGCGACTACGTGCGGCGCTACGCAGTCGGCAAAAAGCAGGTGCTGTACCTGGGCATGAATCCGGGGCCGTTCGGGATGGCGCAGACCGGCGTGCCGTTCGGCGAGGTGACCCTCGTGCGTGACTTCCTCGGCGTGCGCGGCGCGGTGGGCAAGCCCGAAAGCGAGCATCCGAAGCGGCCGATCGAGGGCTTCGCGTGCACGCGCAGCGAGGTGAGCGGCGCACGACTGTGGGGCACGCTGGCCGCGCGCTACGCCGATCCGATGGGCTTCTTCGAGCACGCCTTCGTGGCGAACTACTGCCCGCTCGTGTTCATGGAGAGCAGCGGGAAGAACCGCACGCCCGACAAGCTGCCAGCCGGCGAGCGCGACGCGCTCTATGCTGCCTGCGACCGGCACCTGCGCTCGCTCGTGGAGGTGCTCGAACCTCGCTACGTGATCGGCGTCGGCAAGTTCGCGCAAGCTCGGGCGCGGCAAGCGCTCGGCGAGCTCGACGTGGTGATCTCGACGATCGCCCATCCGAGCCCGGCGAGCCCCGCTGCCAACCGTGGCTGGGCTCCGCTGGTCGATGCAGCCCTCGGCAAGCTCGGGCTGGTGTTTTAGGCCGAGCTCGGTCTAGCGGGCCAGCTCGCGCGCCTGGCTGGGCAGGAGCGTGGTGAGCGGCTGGAAGCGCCGCTCTTCGTGACGCGCCTCTTGCAAGCTCTGACCCTTGGGCGAGGTCAAGAAGGCGCTCAAAACGCTGTTCCTACGCTCCACGTCGGACAGGAATCTTGTGAACGACTGCAGGTGATGGACCAGGCCCCAACGACGTGGATCGCTCGGTGGCTCGTGGGTGGCGTCCGGGCCGAGGAGGTAGTGCAGCGGCGTGGCGTGCTGCACAGGCGACACCGTCGACTGCTCGAAGCGCATCAGGGCCTCGCACTCGAGCAGCGCCTGCGAGTATGACAACTCTTCCAGGCCGTTTTCGTCGAAGGCACGCAGCGCCTGTCCAGCTGTCAGCCTCGCCCCACAGAGATCGGCCGCATGCTCCACGAGCGGTTCGAGCGAGCCGATCAGCGTGAGCGTTGGGGCCGTCGTGGCTGGCCGCACGAAGGGCGGCGAGATCGAGACGGCCGTGGCCGGCTTGCGCTTCTCCGACGCGGCGGCATCACGAGCTCGAGCGCGGCGATGCCGCCGCGGCTCATGCCGACGAACAGAAACGGACCCGGCTGGGCGTCGAGCAGCGGCTCCAGCGGCGCCCACAGCTGTGCGCCGAAGGCGAGCGCCCCGGCATAGGCCGCCCGGGTACAATGTCGACGCCGGATTGTTGTGCAGGCGGGCCGCGCAAGCCACTGCGAACGCCGCGGTCCACTGCGCTGCGACCGCAAAGGCCGGCTATTCGCTTGGATTCGCGAATGTTTTCGTTTCGTCCGGTGCAGCACTCCGCGT
>DASVHQ010000091.1:0-6732 GCA_036382515.1 Polyangiales bacterium
ACTATGAGCGGACTATGCTCTCGTGCGGACTATGCTCCGGACTATCCTCATGACGCGACGAACAACGCTCATCCTACTCGGCTCCCTCTTCTTGGGTGCTTGTCCAGTCGGCCACAAGGCTGGCGCGCCGAACGCCAGCGCTGCGGGCCAAGGCGGTGCCGCGAAGGACGCCGGCATCCGTGTCGACGGCGGGCCCTTGAAACAGGACGCCGGCATCCTCACCGCCTGTTCGAGTCCCGACGACTGCATCGGTCCTGACTGTTACCGAGCACAGTAGCTGATGGTCCGTCGCGAGTTCTGCTGTGCTGAACGTTCGAGGTTCAACGCGCCAGAGGACTACCGAGCCCCGCGATTCTCTCTTTCGACCAGGAAATCAGCCGGACCAGAAGTTCGGCTCTTCCGTCAACTCGATGGGGACCGCGGTTTATGTGGCTTACGCGCCCGCTTGTTTGCACGGCCACTGCCCGAGCCGTCATCCCCACCAGCGTTTGTCGACACCTCATGAAACACCGCGTCGCAGTCGTCATCGGCTTCGCCCGCCAGCACGTCCTCGGCGTCGCTGCTGTGCACCGCTGCGTCCGTTCCGCTGCGCGAGGTAGGTTGCAGCTGCTCTCGACAACGCTGGCCGCGCGCGCTGTGCCTCTGACTGCGCGTTCGGCAGCCAGTGCACCCCCACAAAGGGCCGCAGGTCCCGCTGCTCGTGCCTGCTTCGGCCGCGCACTTTGCACATAGCCAACCTCAGCGTGGCTACGCGGCTTCGTTCAACCCTGGTTTGGCGAAGCGACCCGCGCGGCCTCGCGCATCGACCGCCACGGCGCTCCGCCAAACCGCTACTACTTATGCGCCCTCGGCTGGGTAGACTGTGCCGCGGGGCGCGGTCATTCTTGCATCAACTCGACAGCCTCGCGACCGCCAAGAGGCTCGTGGAGTTCTACGTGACCGAGCACGACCAGCGGATGCCACACAGCGTGTTCCAGGGCCAGATGCCGGACGAGATGTGCTTTGGGCGTGCTGTAGATTCGTGGCGCCGAGATTCGATTCCTGGATCTCGCCCTTGCCGTTCACAATGAAGTACGCGACCGGGGCGCAGTAGGAGGACTGTCGTAGTGCGTTTGAGGTGGTACTGTAGTCGGCTCCGAGACTCGACACCACAACCCCTTCAGGCCGTGGTTGGCTCGAGGCAGTGCAGATGGCGATGTGAGGTCAACGCAGCTCGTGCTGTTTCGCACAAGTAGCCGCGAATGGCGGGGACTGCGTTGCTTCGGGGAAGAGTCGTCGTCTGCGGGCGCGAGAAGGCGTATAAGTCATGCCGTGGCCGTTGACCGCCGATTACGCAGCCGACCGATCAGGCCAGTGGAAACTCGGGATTACTCGCGGGCTACGAGCATGAGATTGGTTTTTTCTTGATGAACATCACTTCGCCGCGATCTTCGAATTCCCCGTCCCGCCCACGGCGTATTTGCCTGCTCGAAGACGACCCAGACAGCGCGGACGCCGTGCGCTCCGTGCTGCACGGCGCTGGCTACGACGTCGAATGCTATCAGACCGGGCGCCAGGCGTTGCAGGCGCTGCATGAGCAGCCCGCCGACCTGATCCTCCTCGATCTGCGCATGCCCGACATGGACGGTTGGGAGTTTCGCGTGGCTCAGCGCGCGGATCGCGACCTCTCGAATATTCCGGTCGTGATCATGACGGGAGACAGGAGCGCGCAAGCTGCGGCGATCGACGCGGACTGCTCTCTCAACAAGCCCATCAGCAGCGAAGCGCTGGTTGCGACGGTTCAACGTGTGCTGCGCGACAGTGCCCACAAGCGCTTCGCGGCCAGTTTGGAAGAAACGGGTCGGCTTGCGTCGCTCGGCGGCGTTGCCTCGGGCGTGGGGCACGAGGTCAATAGCCCGCTCGCATGGGCTATGGCGAATCTCGAGCTCATGGAAGAGGCGTTGCCGGCCTTTGGCGCCGATCTCTTGGAACTCGGCGGTCATGACCGCAGCATGGCGGCTCAGGAGGTGGTCGAGCGCCTGAGCCGCAAGCTCGTGCGCCTGCAGGAGCAGTTGCGTGAAGGCCGTGAGGGTCTGCGGCGCGTGCATTTGATCGTGCGCAATCTACAGAACGTGTGTCGAGGTGCACAGGACCAGCGAACCAGCATGGACGTGCACGAAGCTCTCGAAGTGTCGGTGACCATGGCTCTTCGACAACTCGAAGACCACGCGCAGATCACGCGCGCCTACGGAACGGTGCAGCGGATCTGGGGCAACGAAGCCAGACTCTCGCAAGTCTTTCAGCACTTGCTCATCCACGCGGGCCATTCCATCCCGGCCGGACACAGCCACGAAAACAGCATCCGAATCACCACGTATCAAGAAGCGGATCAAGTCGTCATCGAGATTCAGGACACCGGCCAGGGCATGTCTGATGCGCAGATGGCGCGGGTGTTCGGGCCGATCTCCACTGAAGGCGAGCCCCACTGCGGGACGAGCCTCGGCCTGCCGCTCTGCCGAGACATCGTGGAGGGGTACGAGGGTCGGCTAGACGCGTTTTCGGATCTCGAGCACGGCAACCGCTTTACGGTCAGGCTGCCTTGCGAGCTCAAGGCGCGCAGTCTCGCGGAAAGCACGCAGCCAGTCCTCGCGCCGGCCCAAGCGCAGACCGCCGTGCCCAGCGGCGCGCCCAGGCGTTCGCGGCTCTGGATCGTGGACGACGAGCCAGCCGTGGCGCGCGTCGTCGGCCGCATGCTTGGCGAGACTTACGACGTACTGATCAGCGGGAGCCCAACCGACGTGTTATTGCGCTTGCGCGCCGGCGAATCGTTCGACGTCATGCTCTGCGACGTGATGATGCCGGAGATGAGCGGAGCTGAACTCGCCACCCACATCGAAGAAGACTGGCCAGAGCTCGTGCGGCGTATCGTGTTCATGAGTGGCGGCGCCCTGAGTCCGAGCCTGCAGGCGTTCGTCACGCAGCCCGGCCGAACGTTTGTCGAAAAGCCGTTCGCGGCGGTAGAGCTGCGCGAGACGGTCACCAGGATGGTCAAGACCGTGAGTTGAGTCTGCCGGAGTTCGCCCGCGCGCCGACTGGCGGCGCGTGTACGGAGAGCTCCAGTGGAAGCAAGCTCGAGTTCTGCGGGATCCTGGCCGCCCACCGCGCGATCGCTGGCGAGGCTCGCGTCCTGTCGTTTCAAGAACTTGTCGGGCAAACACCCCGCGCTTCGTGACCGTTGGACCGCGGATCGTGGGGCCGTCTGAACTTTTGTGTACGGCGGATCGGTTCTCTGAAACAAGGAGAACTCGATGGCCCGCAAGAAGAATACGCCTGAGAGCACCGACGCAGTACCCACGAGTTCGGACGAGTTGGTCGATCAGCTGCTGGGCGACTACAAGAGCCCGGAGCAGCTGACCGGTCCCAACGGTCTGATCAAGCAATTGGTGGCGAAGCTGGTGACTCGCGCGATGAGCGTCGAGTTTGACCAATTGCCAACTCACGCACCTTGACCTTCTGCTGCCCGAGGTCTGCTTGCAAATCCGGCGTGGCATCGTCCTCGGGCCGATTGGCCGGCGTCACTGCACAGGCATGAATGAGTTGTGAATCCAGGCTCGTTGCGATGTGCTGCTTGTACGTAACCGATCAGCGGCCGACCTCTGGCAGCCGATCTACGCGTGTGCGTCGGCGCCGGGCGGCGGCTTCCAGCACCACGGCATCAGCTCGTCGACGCGCACCGCAGGATGGGTTTGCATGCGCAGGAGAAGATCTTTGATGTACTCGTAGGGGTTGACGCCGTGCAGCCGGCAGGTGCTGACGACGCTCTGCAACACGGCGAGGTTCTGCGCGCCTTCGACGTGTCCCGCGAAAAGGAAGTTCTTGCGACCGAGCGCGAAGATCCTCAAGCCGCGCTCAGCGTAGTTGTTGTCTAGCGGAAGCTTCGGGTCAGAGAGAAACACGCGCAGAGCAGCGCGTTGCTTGATTGCGTAGCCGACCGCTGTGCCCATCGCGCTCTTGGGCGGATGCTGGCCGCTGTGATTGTCGAGCCATGCTTCCAGGCGCGTGAGCACGGCACGGCTGTCGAGATCGCGCAGCGCGAGATGGGCTTCGCTGCCGAGGATGTCGAGCTCGGCGGCATGACTCTCGATGCGGTACAGCTCGACGATCAGCTCGAGCGCTTCTTTGGCAGCCGGCGCGGTCCGCAGGGCTTCGAAGAATTTCCTGCGCGCATGCGCCCAGCATCCGACGCGCGTGCGTGAGCTCTCGTCGTCGTCGACGGTCACGCCGTTGTAGCCCGCGTAGCCGTCGATCACTAGAAATCCCTTCGTGTCTTGCAACAGTGCCTTGGCGACGGCGCCTTTGCGCGTTGCGTCAAAAGTGTAGGCAATCGCGCGCTTGCTCATCAAGCCCCAGATCCAGCCTTGCAAGCACTTGCCCTTCGACTGCACCGGCAATCGCGTCTCGTCGGCGTGCAGATACAGGTCGTGCTTGGCCGCCTTGAGGATGCCTTCGTAGATCGGCAAGAGCAGCTCAGCGCCGCGATGAAAGAAGCTGCACAGCGTGCTGCGCGCGATCGAGCAGCCGTCGCGCTGCATCGCGCGCTCGATGCGATACAGCGGCAGGCTGTCGTCGCACTTGGACGTGATGACGTGCGCGTAGACGCCAGGCCCGTAGTGCCCGCCCTCGATCACGCTCGCTGGTGCGAGCGCTTTGACGATGTGCTCGCCATCCTTGGAGGCGAGTGTCTGCAGCGCGTACTGCACGACAACCAGATGCTCGCGCACGTGTTCGATGCGCTCGATCGTCTCGCCGTCGCTCAGTTCGCGAAAGTCTTCGAGCGCGTAGCCTTCGGGAAGCTGCGTCGCAGCGATCTCGACTCGCTCGTGCACGACGGGAAGACCCTTGCGAAGCGCACGCTTGCTGGCGCGCTTGGGCTCGGACTTCTTGCGCGCGACACGGCGCCGCTGGTGCCCGAGCGCAGGCTCCTCACGCGGCATCGGTGCGCCCTCGACCGTCAGCTCGTCGGCTTGCACCGCGCGGCGCACCTCACTGTCGATTGACGGCAGCTTCTCCGAGCGCTTGCCGAACAGCATCCGCTGAAACTGCGCCACTTGTTCGGTCAGGCGCGCGAGCTCGGCATCACGCTGCTTCAAGTGAGTGCGTAGCAGCCGCACGATGTAGCGCACCGCAGGGTCCAACTGCGCTTCGAGCGCGTCGAGGTCTTCATCCTCTGGCACGCACCGAGGTAGATCACGTCGCGGGCGGCGTGTCGATCCCCATCGTGCTGGGCTGCCAGTGTCGCGGCGCTTTGACGCGCCGAATGTCGATACCGTCGAGCAGCATGGTCAGCTGCGTCGCGTCCAGCGCCACACGCCCATCTGGGGTCGGCGGCAGCGGCTTGAAGCTCCCCTGCTCCAAACGCTTGTACCAAAGCACGAAACCACCGCGCTCGAACGCCAGCACCTTGGCGCGGTCACGACGGCGCGAGACAAATACGTAGAGGTGACCGCTGTAGAGATCTTCGCCGGCTGCGCTCACGAGCGCGCCGAGTCCGTCGAAGCCTTTGCGCATGTCGGTCGGCTCGGTGAAGACCAAGATCTTCACCGAGCGCGGCAGCCCGATCACTGCGCCTCGCCACCTGCGACGCTCAGCAGTGCGCCGAGGAACGCCGCGTCAGGCAGGTGCGAAAATCGAAGCTCCGCGTGACCGACGATCACTGCGCACGCGTGCGACGACGCCGACTTGTGCGCGACGACCTCGACAAACTTCGGCGCTGCGCTTGAGCCTTCGCGCCCTTCGCGCCGCAAGCGATAGAGCCACGATCGAAACGTGCCCAACGTCAGGCCGTGCGCGTCACAAAACGCTTCCTGCGACAGCTTGCTCTTGTCGAATTTGCGCACCGCGCTCTGCCAATAGCATCGTCCCAATCGTGCCATGTCGGCACCGTCGCTCAGGCTCGCCAGCCGGGCTAGAGGTCGGCGGCTGAACGGTTACGTATCACCCGGGGGTAAGATCAAAGCGTGAGCCCAACCCCGCCACCTGCTTGTGCGTCCGTTGCGTCGAAGCTCGGCAAGGCAAGCTAGGCTGAAACGCAAACAGTCTCCCACGGACTGGACGTGCACTTGGGTGCTTAGGTCAGTCGAGTACGGGGTCATGGACTTCTCGGGCTCGTCACCGGCGATGCGCTTGGTGATCCCGTCGAGGTCCGGCTCGACCAGGGCCGCGAGCAGTTTGCCGGCGATGCCCGCGAGCAGCTCGGGCTCGAACCGAGACACCCCCGTTGGTTCTGCCATGTTGCTCGTGATCACGACGACCGTCAGCGGCTCGCTACTTGTCTTCGCGAAGTGAAACCGCACGGTGCGGACCTGGATCCCGTCACCGGCGATCGCTGCCGGGGTTGGACGCTGGCTGCGTCATGGGTGTAGCGTCAAGCGAGCCGAGGTCGCCAATGTATAGGTATGCGCGATGGGTTCTTGTAACTGTAGGCGTCCTAGTGTCGGCGTGTGGGTCCAAGAGCGGCTCTAAGAGCGGCCCGTCATGCAATGAATCGCAAAGGTGTGTCTACACAACGCAAGGAGCAGAGGTTTGTCGCCAGGGCTGTTTCATCCCTTTCAGCAGCGATGCCGGCCCCCCATGTCCGTCAGGACAGGTCTGTACGGTTTTATCGGCTTGTTGTGGTGACGGCACCCCTGCCGCCGCGTGCTCGTCGCCACCCACTTTGGTCTGCTGCCCCGCTTCCGGCTGCTGAGCGGTCGA
>DASVHQ010000092.1:0-40002 GCA_036382515.1 Polyangiales bacterium
CGGCGACTTTTGCCTACATCGATACACATCGATTGCGGTGCCGCCCGACGGTGCGCCCTGGCGTTCCGGACCGAAGCGAGCGGCGACCGCAGCCCGGAGGCACCTCATGGAAAACCGCGTTTGCGATCTCGAGCAGATGGAAGAGCGTGACCCCGCGGATCGCGGCCGGCGCATCGGCACGGTCTTGATGGCGACCCTGGGCATCGTCGGGCTGACCTTCGCGATGGGCGTCGTGGTGGGCAAAGCGGCCGAGCCGAACCCTGGGGCCAAGAAGGATCCGCTCGACCAACTCGATCGCGTGGCCGCGGCCACGGCCGTCCCCGCGACCGCCGGTCAGCCGAAAGGCGCAGCGCAGCCGTCGCTGGCCGTCGAGGCCAACGACCTCACCTTTCCCAAGAGCCTGACGGACGAGGAAGATCGTCCTGAAGTGATCGCTGCGCTGCAGGCCGCCGCGCGCGAAGAAGCCGCGCTCTCGGAGCAAGGCAAGGCGTTGCCCGAAGCCGCTGGCAAGCCGCTCGCCGCTGCGGCCCCCACGCGCCGCACCGAGGAGCCCACGCTGACCGCCAAGCCGGCCGCCGACGAAGACGCGGACCAGGCCGCACCGCGCGCCGCCGCCGCGCCGGAAGCTGCGCCCAAGGCGCCGACGCCCGCACCGCTGCCAGCTGCGGTTGCGGCGGGCTCGAGCGGACGCAAGCTCGAGAAGCAGGCCAAGCACGACCAACTCGTCGCGGCCGCGCTCCCGACCGACCGCGCTGAAGAGCGCGCGCCTCACGGCGAAGAAGGCGAGTACACGCTGCAGGTCATCAGCTACGACGCGCCCGCACCTGCGCAGGCGTTCGCGAGCAGCCTGCGCGCCAAGGGTCACGAGGCGTTCGTCACCACGGCCGACGTGCCAGAGCGCGGGCGCTACTACCGCGTGCGCATCGGACCGTTCGCCAACAAAGAGCGCGCAGACGCGTATCGCCACAAGTTCGAAGAGCAAGAGCACATGAACATCATCGTGGTGAAGCGCCAGAAGGGCGACGACGACCGCTGAAGGCGACGCACGATCCGGCAGCACGCGCGAGCGCCCCCCTGCCGGGGGCAGGCTCCGCTATACTGGCTGCCGATGGATGAGCAGACGTTCCACGACTTGTTGCAGCGCGGCGCTCGCTATCGCGCCAGCGACGCGCTGTTCAAGGTGGGCCAACCTCCGGCGTTTCGAGTCGCCGGCAGCCTGCACTACCTGCAAGGTGAGCGGCTGCGTGCGGAGCACACGCTCGCGCTCGCCGAGATCGTGCTGCGCCAGTCGCGCTTCCGCGGCGAACTCCACGAGCTGTCGGAATACGACACGGCCTACGAGGTGCCGAACCTCGGCCGCTATCGGGTGAACGTGTATCGGCAACGGGGAACGCTGGCGCTCGCGCTGCGCAACATCCCGCTCGAGATCCCGGGCTTCAAACAACTGGGCTTGCCACCCGCGGCGCAGCTGCTGGCAGAGCTCGATCGGGGCCTGGTGCTCGTGGTCGGAGCGGCCGGCAACGGCAAGTCCTCGACGCTGGCGGCGATGATCGGCCACATCAACCAGACCCGGCGTTCGCACGTCGTCACCATCGAGGACCCGGTGGAGTTCCTGCACCAGGACCAGCTTGCGACGGTGTCGCAGCGCGAGATCGGCCTGGACACGCCGGACTTCGCCACGGCACTGCGTGCAGCCTTGCGCCAGGACCCGGACGTGATCTTGGTCGGTGAGATCCGCGACGAAGAGACGATGGATATCGCGCTCAAGGCAGCCGAGACGGGCCACCTCGTGTTGTCCACGCTGCACACGCCGGATGTGGCGCGCACGGTCGGCCGCATCCTGGCGCTGACGAGGAATGCCGACCCCGGCGAGACGCGCGAACGCCTGGCGGACAACCTCAAGGGTGTGCTGGCACAGCGCCTGCTCCCGGCGACCGACGGCGAGTCGCGCGTGCTCGCTTGCGAGGTCCTGGTGATCACAGGCACCGCACGCGAATCGATCCGCAAGCCGGACAAGAACCCGCCGCTCAAAGACGTGATGGAGCGCGGCGTGCACCCGTACGGCATGCAGACCTTCGAGATGAGCATGCGCCAGCTGGTGGGCGAGGGACGGCTCGCCGTGGAAGTCGCGCGACAGGCACTCGACTGATCGCACGGCCGCGTCCGACGGAAACTCAACGAGGCGCGGTGGCGGTTGTGCCGGTCGTCCCGGGGGCGGCAGGCTGAGGCGCCCCAGGCGTGGTGGGGGCGGCGATGTGCGACGTAGCTTCGACCGCAGCAGGCGCGGCGGCGGCAGTCGCTTCACGCGTGCGTGCTGCGGCCGCCTTCTGCTCTGCACGTCGCGCGCGCTCGGGCGCTGCGACCAGGTACTCGCGCAGTGCCTCGCGCGCCAAGAAGCTGCTCTTGATGCGCCACTTCGGCGTGTTCACGATCAGCGCGGCCAGCGCGATCGTGGGATGTTGCGCGGGTGCGAAACCGACCCACCAACTGTATGCGCGAAACGGTGCGTCGGCGTTGAGGGAACCGGTCTTGCCGGCCACCTCGATCCCCGGCAAGTACGAGCGACGTCGTGCGTCGAGAAATGCGCTGCGTGCCGTGCCGTCGCTGACGGTGCGCAGCATCATCTTGCCGACCGTGCGTGCGGTCGCCTCGGAGACCACGCGACGTGGCGCCTCGAGCCTCGGCGAAGGCAGTGCTTTGCCTTCGGCGTCGAAGATGTGCTCGACGAGCGTGGCGCGAGGCATCAGACCAGCGTCCGCCACGCTCGCAGCGATCAGCGCGGCATGCAGCGGCGACATGTGCATATGCCAGAAGCCTGCGGCCGTGCGCGCGAACTCCAGACGCGACTCGGGCACCTCAGCGGGACTCGGTCCCACCGGCACGTCGAAGTCCAGGACGCGACCGAAACCGTAGGCGTCGGCGTAGCGGCGCAAGGTGGCTGCGTCCAGCCGACGATCCGCGAGCTTGGCGAACACACTGTTGATCGAGCCGCCCAGGGCATCCGCGAGCGTGGCGCAGGCTCGATCGCGACGCGGGTCGTCTTCCAGATCACTCGTGCCTAACCGCGACAGTCCTCCGCCGTAGCAGACCTGCGTGTCCGGCGTGACGCCTGCATCAACCAGGGCGCTGGCCGTCACGATCTTGAACACCGAAGCCGCGGGCGGTGTCGCGTCTCGAGCCAGGTCCCCCGCAGCAGGGTTCGCCGACGAGTGACTCACGTACGCAAGCACGCGACCGCTCTGCGGATCGAGCGCAACGAGCGCACCGTACGGCACCGCGTAGTCGGCCAGGAGCTTCTCGATGCGTGTCTGCAGAGCCACGTCGAGCGTTAACTCCACGCGGGTGCCGGCCGCCAGTCGCGCCTCGAAATGCTCGCCTTGCAGGCTGTGCACGAGCGGATCGAAGCCCGCCAGCAGCGCTCGCGCGCGCACGGTCACAGCCGCTGCGCGCGGCACGGCAGGCCGCACGGGCTTGCTCTCGACGACCGTCTGATCGTCGGCGGCGGCAAGGGCGATGACGGAGCCCACGAGCGCTGCCGAAAGCGCGCACGAGAGCATCACGCGCGGCGAAGCCCGGAACATCATCCGACCCTACTGGCGCACGATCGAGTGGTCAAAATTTGATCAGCCCAAAGCGGCCTCTTGTCGCTATCGACCGCCACGCGAGCGGGTGTAGTCTCGCGCGCATGACCGACTCACCCCTCCACATCGACTACGGCCTCGCGATGGCCGAAGGCGTTGGTCCCATGGGTGGCCTGCGCGACGAAGAGCTCGACGCGCTGGGGCCCGCATTCGAGCGCGCCGCCGCGAACATCGCAGCGCAAGTGAGCTCGGGAGCGCTCGGCTTCTGGAACCTTCCCTCGGACGAACGCCAACTCGCACAGGTGCGTGAAGTTCGCCTGGGTCTGCCCGACGAACTCACCGACGTGCTCGTGCTCGGCATCGGAGGCTCATCGCTCGGCGCGCGCGCGATCTACCAGGCGCTGTCGGGGCCGATGGAGCTGGCAGGGCTCGGCAAGCGCAACCACCCACGCCTGCATTTCCCGGACAACAGCGACCCGTGGCTGCTCGCCGCGCTGCTCGACGTGCTTGCGCCGAGCAACACCGTCGCGCTCGTGGTCTCGAAGTCTGGCGGCACGGTCGAGACGGCCGCGCAGCTCTTGGTGATCCGCAACTGGCTGAAGAGTGCGCTCGACACCGAGCAGGTGCGCCGTCGCATCGTCGCGATCACCGACCCCGACCACGGCCCGTTGCGCGAAGCAGCCACGGCCGAACGTTGGCCCACGCTCGCGGTGCCCGCCAACGTCGGGGGACGCTTCTCGCTCCTGTCACCCGTCGGCCTCTTGCCTGCGCTACTCGCGGGCGTCGATGTCGACGACATGCTGGAAGGTGCACGCGACATGGCGGCGCGCTGCACCACGCCGAAGCTGCGCGACAACCCGGCAGGCATCCTCGCCGCGGTCCACGTCCTGCAGCACCGACTGCGCGGACGTTCCATCCACGTGATGCTCCCCTACTCCGACCAGCTTCGCCCGTTCGCGGCGTGGTACGTGCAGCTGTGGGCGGAGAGCCTCGGCAAGCGCGTCAATCGCGCCGGTGAAGTCGTGGAGCAAGGGCCGACACCCATCGCCGCAGTCGGTGCGACCGATCAACACGCGCAGATGCAGCTCTTCATGGAGGGGCCACGCGACAAGCTGGTCACGTTCGTGCGCGTCGCCACCCCGGGCCGAGACCTCGTGATCCCGCAGAGCAAGGGCGCATCGGCCTATCTCGGCGGTACGAGCCTGCACCACTTGTTGGAAGCCGAACGCGAGGGCACCACGCAAGCGCTGGCCAACGACGGTCGACCAAGCATCACCATCTCGATGCAGCGCCTCGACGCCTGGAGCCTCGGCGCGCTCTTCTTCCTGTACGAGGCCGCCACCGCGTTCGCCGGCGAGCTGTACGGCGTGCACGCCTTCGACCAGCCCGGCGTCGAGCTCGGAAAGCGGCTCGCCTACGGGCTCTTGGGTCGCGAAGGCTACGAACGCACGGCCCAGGAGATCCGCACGCTGCAGGCCAAGCGACCCAAACGCTACCGCCTGGAGTGAGCGCGCGTCAGAGGTAGGCGCGGCGGCCGCGCCGCTCTCGCGCACCATCGACGAGTCGTTGCACCTCGGTGCGCACGCGCTCGTTCAATTCGCCGACCAGGATGTCGTCGCCAGCAGCCTCGGGCGCGTGTTGCGACAGCTCGGTGATCGGCTCGCCGAACACGATGCGCCAGCGGCTCGGCAGCGGTGCCGCCCCGAGGGGCCCGAGCCACGGGAAGGTCGGGGTGACCGGGATGTAAGGCATGCCGAGAGCCTTCGAGAACGCCTTCACCTTGTAGAGCAATGGATAGGTCTCCTCGGCGCCCACCACGGCGACGGGAATGACCGGTGCGCCCGTGCGCAGCGCCAGCTTGATGTAGCCGCCGCGACCGAAGCGCTGGAGCTTGTAGCGCTGCGTATAGCGCTTCTCGATGCCCTTCTGGCCTTCCGGAAACACGGCCAGCAGCTGCTCGTCGCGCAGTAGCCGCTCGGCATTTTCCTGGCAGGCGCGCACGGCGCCGATGCGGTTGATGAATGCGCCGAGGAACGGAGCGTGAAACACGAAGTCCTCGACGAGCCAACGCAGCTGCCGCTGCGCCGGGTGATGCAGCTGCAACGCCGTGCGCAGCATCACGCCATCCCACGGCAACGAGCCGCTGTGGTTACACACCAGCAATGCCCGACCGTCGCTCGGGACGTTCTGCACCCCCTCGACCTCGGTGCGGAAGTACTTGCTGCACATCAGCTCGAAGAACGGCCGAACGCGAGCCTCGTAGGTCGGGTCGAAGCCGAAGTCGTCCACCCGATCGGAGCGATGTCGCAGTCCGCGTTCGGCCCAGCGCTGCAAGTAGTAGTCGGTCGACAGGTACTGACGAGCCACTTGCGCGACGTTGTGCTCGCCCGCTGCGTCTGCCTCACGACCTGCGGCCAGACGCGTTGCGATGGTCGAGATCGCTTCCGCAGCGCGCTTGCGCGCCTGCTCGTCGCCGTCCGCGTGGCGCACGTCCCCGAGCAACGCGTCGATGTCACGCTCCATGTCTCGAAGCTCGGCCTGCGCACTGTCCCGGCTGCCAGCAGGTAGGTCCTGCGCCGAGGCTGCCGTTTCCGGGGCCTGCGCGGGAGCTGCCGCGCGAGCCGCGCGTGCGCTGGTGCGCCTGGTTGCGGCCTGACGCGCGCGAGGCCGCGCGCCCGCGCTCGCGTTCGTCGCGGCGGGTGCAGCGGGTGTCGCGGCCGGTTGCTCCGGGCCTGGTGAAGCCTCGGCCGCGATACCTGCGCGCCGCGCGGAAGGGCGTTTGCGCCGTGACTCCCCGCTCGATTCGGACTCGCCCATCATGTCCCCTTCCCTCGCACGCCGTTCACCATGCGTGCTCTCACGTGGCTTCGCTCAGCAGCTTCGCCTCACGCAGACGCAGCGCGCCGCCCAGGTCGAGCACCGCATCACGCGTGGAAAACACCGGCCGGAACCCGAGCACCTGCTGCGCGCGCGACCGATCTGTCACGCACAGATAACGCAGCAGCACGGTGAACGAGGGCGGCGCCTCGCTGAGCTGAGCGACCCACAAGAGCCCGCCCGCGCGTCGCAGTAAGCCATACGGGAGCGGCACGGCCACGCGGCCAAGCAACTTGATCACGGTCGAAATGGGCAGCACACCATCACTCGCGATGTTGAACACCCCCGCACTGTCGGCGATCACGGCAAGCTTCAGCGCCGAGAGCGCATCGACCTCGTGCACGAACTGCACGAGCGGATCGTAGCCGAGCACGGTGGGCACGAGGCCCCGCGAAAGCCAGCGCGTGACGTAGTTGCGGACGCTCGGACCAAGCACGGGCGAAAAGCGCAGCACGGTGACCGCACAGCTCGGATGCTGTTCGGCGAACTTACGCACTTGCTCCTCGACGTCGATCTTGTCCGAGACGAAGTGCGCGCCGCGCAGACCGCGCAGCGGCCGATCCTCGGAGAGGAAGTTCGGGTTGTCCGGATGCGCTCCGTAAACGAGGGCGCTGCTGACCACCACGAGCTTGGCAAGCTTGCGTTTGTGGCAGGCGTGCAGGACGTGCATCGTGCCCACGCTCTCCAGCTCGTGACCCCACGCGGTCGCCTGCGTAGGGTTCTCGAGGAACGCCAGGTGCACGAAAGTGTCGACCGCTTCGGCGTTGAGCAACTCGGCGAGCCGCGACTCGACACCCGGCTGCGTGAGATCGATCTCGTAGAAGCTGGTCTTCGGGCCGAGTGTCTCGGGCTTGCGCAGGTCGACCACCACGATGCGCGAAACGCTGTCGTCCTCGGCGAGCAGCCCGATCAGGTTGCGCCCGAGGAAGGTGTTCGCGCCTGAGACCGCGATGCTGCGGCCACGGCGCCGCGCGCGGGTCATGCCGTCCTGTCCGCGCGAAGCGAGGCTCTGCTCGGTGGTGCGGTTATCGTCGTTTTGCGCAGCGCTCATCCAGTCCCCAGCTCATGAGGGCACAGAGAGTAGGTTTCACACCCGGCCGGGTCAACGAACCCGTGTGCGGCGTCGCGGTCGAGTTGTCGGCGCCGCGCAACGGCTGCCTGAAGGCACGCGGCATGTAAGTCACTTGATCACATGCCCCGCGCGATGAGCGGCGCTGCCTCGGCGCTCGGTGCACGTATCACGCACAACCCCGGCGAAGCGCTTGCTTGCGCCGTCCCGTACGGCTGACTATGTTCCCTGAAAGCACCGGAAGACTGCAGGGCTCGCAGGGGAATCCACCTTCGCCGGCGCTGATTGCGCCGAACGGAACGACATGGACGAGGAAGACAACAAGAAGATATTCGAAGTCGACAATCGGGAGATCGATCTCGACGACGAGTTGCCGCTACTGCCGATCCGCAATCACGTGTTGTTCCCGGGCTCTGTCGCGCCCTTCGACGTCGGCCGCGAGAAGTCCGTCGCTTTGGTCGAGGATCTCGAGGGGCAGAACCAGCCCGTCATCGTGATCTTCGCGCAACGCGACCCGGCCACCGACGACCCGGGCCGAGATGACTTGCACACCGTGGGCGTCGCCGCACGCGTGCTCAAAGCCCTGCGCCATTCGACCGGCAACTACAGCCTGATCCTCCAGGGCCTCACGCGAGTGCGCCTCGAGCGCGTGACGCAAGAAGATCCGTACCTCAAGGCGCGCGTGTCGCGCATGGACGAGCCGCGGCAGGACGACGTGGAGACCGAAGCGCTGGCGATGAGCCTGCGCGATACGGCCAAGCAGGTCATCCAGCTCATGCCCGAGCTGCCGCGCGAAGCGGGCTCGCTGATCGACTCCATCAACGAGCCGGGCCAGCTGGCCGATCTGGTCGCTGCCAATCTCGAAGCGCCAGTCGATGAGAAAGCCGCGCTGCTCGAATCGGTCGACGTGAAGGACCGCATCCGCAAGGTGCTGCGCCTGCTCACGCGCCAGCTCGAAGTGTTGAAGATGCGCGAGCGCATCAACTCCCAGATCAAAGAAGAGATGGGAAAGAACCAGCGCGAGTACGTGCTGCGTCAACAGCTCAAGGCCATCAAGGAAGAGCTCGGCGAAGAAGAAGGCGACCAGAGCGACCTCGACGTGCTCGAGGAGCGCATGAACAAGGCGAACCTCGCGAAGGAAGCCGAGAGCGTGTGTCGCAAGCAGCTCAAGCGCTTGCGCTCGATGCAGGTGGGCTCCGCCGAGTACACGGTGGTGCGCACGTACATCGACTGGATCCTCGACATCCCGTGGAGCAAGTCCACGCCGGACATGATGGACATCGCCGAGGTTCGCAAGGTCCTCGACGAGGACCACTCCGGCCTCGAGAAGATCAAGAAACGCATCGTCGAGTATCTCGCGGTGCGCAAGCTGAAGAAGGACAAGAAGGGGCCGATACTCTGCCTCATCGGTCCGCCCGGCGTCGGCAAGACCTCGCTCGGTCGTTCGATCGCGCGTGCGCTCGGCCGCAAGTTCGTACGCATCTCGCTCGGCGGCGTGCACGACGAAGCTGCGATCCGTGGTCACCGTCGTACGTACGTCGGCGCCCTGCCCGGTCAGATCATTCAAGGCATGAAGAAGGCGGGCACCGTGAACCCCGTGTTCATGCTCGACGAGATCGACAAGATCGGCCACGACTTCCGCGGCGATCCCGCGGCGGCGTTGCTCGAGGTGCTCGACCCGGAGCAGAACGACACCTTCCAAGACCACTACTTGGAGATTGCCTACGACCTGTCGAAGGTGATGTTCATCGCAACCGCGAACGTGCTCGACACCATCCCTCCGGCACTGCGCGACCGCATGGAGATCCTCGAGATCCCTGGCTACACGCGCCGCGAGAAGGCGGCGATCGCTCGCGACCACCTCGTGCCCAAGCAGCTCGAAGAGCACGGCATCGACGACAAGGTGCTGAAGATAACCGACAAGGCGATCGACTTGGTGATCGACGCCTACACCCGCGAGAGCGGCGTACGTACGCTCGAGCGCCAGATCGCCAGCGTGATCCGCGGCACGGCCGTGAAGGTGGCCGAAGGACAGATGGGTCCGTTCGCGGTCGAGACGGAAGACGACCTGCGTCCCACGCTGGGTGCAGCGAAGTTCACCTCCGAGATCGCCGAGCGCATGGATGAGCCCGGCATCGCCACCGGACTTGCATGGACCTCGGTCGGCGGTGAGATCCTCTTCATCGAAGCGACGCGCATGCACGGCAAGGGCAAGCTCACGCTCACCGGACAGCTCGGAGAAGTGATGAAGGAGTCAGCCCAGGCCGCGCTCAGCTACGTGCGCGCGCGAGCAACGGCGCTGCACATCGCGCCGGACTTCCTCGAGACCAGTGACATCCATATCCACATCCCGACCGGCGGCGTCCCCAAGGACGGTCCGAGCGCGGGTGTCACGATGATGACAGCATTGGTGTCACTGCTCACCGGCATCCGCGTGCGCCACGACGTCGCGATGACCGGCGAGATCACGCTGCGCGGCAAGGTTCTGCCGGTCGGCGGCGTCAAGGAAAAGGTGCTCGCTGCGCATCGCGCCGGCATCAAGCGCGTCATCCTTCCCGAGCGCTGCATGGCGGACATCGACGAGGTGCCGCAGGAAGTGCGCGACGAGCTGGAATTCGTGCCCGTCACCAAGATGGACGAGGTCCTGCTGGAAGCGCTCGAAACGCCGGAGAAGCTCGACCTCAAGCCCAAGGGCGGCAAGGGCAAGAAGTCGGCGAAGGACCAGGTCGTCGACTCGTTGCCTTGATCGCGCGCAAACACGGCGCGAACCGAACGTGTACCACGCGAGCCGTCGCGTTTGTCGCACGTGCATAGCGCGCTGAGGTAGGCTGACCATCATGCTTGAAGTTGCGGTACTGGGTGCCGGCTCTTGGGGCACCGCAATCGCCAAGCTCTTCGCGGACCGCGGCCACAACGTGCGCTTGTGGGCACGGCGCGGTGAGCTGGCTCACGCCATCGAGGCCCACGCAGAGAACGCCTTGTACCTGCCGGGCCACCGCCTGCCTGCGACCTTGCACGCCACGAGCCAGCTGGAACGTGCGCTCGTCGGCGCCGACGTCGTGTACTTCGTCGTGCCTTCGCACGGGCTGCGTGAGGTGGTGCAAGAGGCCATCCCTTACCTGCCTGTGCACGGACCGCTGGTGAGCGCGACCAAAGGCATCGAGAACGGCTCGCTGCTGCTGATGACCCAGGTGCTGGAACAGACGCTGCCACCAGCCGTGCGCCACCGCATCTGCGCAGTCGGCGGCCCGAGCTTCGCGCACGAAGTCGCTGCCGGTGCGCCGGCCGCCGTGTGCATCGCGGGCAACGATCGCGAGCTCACCGAGCTGGCGCGTGATCAGCTGTCGGGCGGGCGCTTCCGCGTCTATTCCACCGAGGACGTGATCGGAGTCGAGGTGGGCGGTGCGCTCAAGAACGTGATGGCGATCGCCGCAGGTGCGTCCGACGGCTTCGGCTTCGGGCACAACGCGCGCGCCGCGCTGATCACGCGCGGTCTGGCGGAGATGGCTCGACTGGCAACACACCTGGGCGCTAACCCGCTGACCCTCGCAGGCCTTTCTGGCATGGGGGACCTCGTGCTCACCTGCACGGGCGACCTCTCGCGCAATCGTCGCGTGGGCATGGAGCTGGCGCGCGGTCGCACGCTTTCAGCGGTACTGGGCGACATGCACATGGTCGCGGAGGGCGTGCGTACGGCCAAGAGCGCACATGACCTCGCGCTGCGCGAAGGCATCGACGTGCCGATCACGAACGAAGTCTACCTGGCGCTGTACGAGGGCAAAGCGCCGATCGACGCCGTGGTTTCGCTGATGAGCCGCTCGCCGCGCCACGAACGCGATTGAGCACCGAAGCCGCGGCAGCGCTGCGAGCTCGCGGCAATTGCGGGGTTTTCCACGCTTGCCGAACGCATGCCACGCCGTGCGGTGGGCGAGCTGCCGTGTTAAACTCGCGGCCTCGTGGACGAGGGGCGATTCAAGCTGGTGTACAGGTGGCTATTGCCGGCAATCGCCATCGCAACCTGCGTGCTCGGCTACTACACCTACCTGACGGCCGCCCAGTTCCAGCGCCTGGGAGAACAGTCGCTCGCCGAGTCCAGCCTCTGGCTGGTGCGCGAGCGGGTCAACCGCCTGGAGCAGACCATCATCGCGGCCGACAATCAGGTCTTCGGCGCCGTGGATCTGGAAACGCCGGAGCAAGCGTTCGCCGAGTGGCGCCTGCGTGCCGAGGAGATCTCACCGAGTGTGCGCGCCGCACTGGTGCTCGACGTACAACGCCATGTTGTCGACGCCGAAGCGCGCACGACCGAGCACGACGAGCAGAAATTCATGCGCGTGTTCATGCGGCATGTCGTCCCCGACCTGAAGCTCGAGTCGCTGCCCTACAACGTGCTCAACCACCTGCACAAGAGCTACGACGGGCGCTCGTACCTGATCTCGTACGAAGCCGTGCGCTACCATGGCCGGCGTTTCTACCTCGCGGCGCACCACGACACCGGCTACCTGATCCGCACGGTGTTCCCGCAGCTGTTCCGCAGCGAGTCCGGCAAAGAGTGGCACAACGTCGTCGACGAGGACAACCGCCGCGTGTACGGCCCGAACCTCGCTAGCGCCGGTGACTACGTCGTGGGGCTGCGCTTTCCGACCACGCTCTACGGCTGGCGCCTGCAGGTTGCACCGAAGACCGCGCCGCTGCTCAATGCCACTGGCCAGACCAGTCGCTTCAACCAGGCCGCGCTGATCGCGCTCTCGCTGGCCGTGATCCTGATCGCGGTCGGCTTCATCCTGTACGCGACCGACAAGGAGCGCCGCCTGTCGGGGCTCAAGAGCGAGTTCATCGCCAACGTGTCGCACGAGCTCAAGACGCCGCTGTCGGTGATCCGGATGTTCGGCGAGATGCTGCTGACCAAGCGCGTGCGCGATGAAGCCAAGCAGCAGGAGTACCTGGAGATCATCTGCAGCGAGAGCGAACGCCTGTCGAGCTTGATCGAGAACGTGCTCGACTTCGCTGCGCTCGAGCGCGGCAAGCGCACCTACGAAATGCGGGAAGCCGAGCTCGGCGACGTGGTGCAGCGCGCCATCGAGACCTTCCACTACCGCTTCGAACGCGACGGCGCCGAGGTGCGCCTCTCACGCGTCGGGGCGCCTGCGCATGCCCGCGCCGACGAACAGGCGGTCACCCTGGCCGTGATCAACCTGCTCGACAACGCGGTGAAATACGCCGGCGGCAGCACGGTCGAGGTGACTGTCGAGACACTGGCGGACGAGATCCAGATCCGCGTGCGCGACCACGGCCACGGCATTCCGCCGGCCGACCTCGAGCGCGTGTTCGAGCGCTTCTACCGCAGCCAGACCGCGGGACGCGCGCGCGGCTCGGGCATCGGTTTGTCGCTGGTCAAGCACATCGCGGAGGCCCATGGGGGCCGCGCGCGAGCGGACAACGCACCCGGAGGCGGCGCGGTTGTGACTCTGAGCGTGCCTCGTCGCGACCCTACGGTGCGGCTTGACACGCGCGGTGCGCGCGCTGACGCGGCTGCCACAGGCGGAATTGACAGCCCCCAGCCCGCTGATATCGTGGCCCCGCATGGTTAGCCCGGGTACCCAGACGCGCACGATTCTGCTCGTCGAAGACGATCCGGCGCTGGCCCTCGGCCTGCGCGACACCCTCGAATTCGAGGGCTTCAAGGTGCTGCATGCGGACAAAGGCGAAACCGGGCTGACCCTCGCGACCCAGAACCACCCCGACTGCATCATCCTCGACTTGATGCTGCCCGATCTCAACGGCTACCAGCTCTGTGAGCGCGTGCGCCGCACCGACAGCCACGTGCCCATCATCATGCTCACGGCTCGCGGCCAGGAAGCCGACAAGATTCGTGGCCTCGACGCGGGCGCCGACGACTACGTCACCAAGCCGTTCTCAGTCGGTGAGCTCGTGGCCCGCATCCGCGCCCTGTTCCGCCGCGGTGCCCGAGCACCGGTCGTCGCGCGCTTCGAGATCGGCGATGCGACCGTCGATCTCGGTGCCCACACAGTCACCCGCGACGCCGAGACCTCGCCGATCTCGTTCTACGAGGTCGAGCTGCTCAAGCTGCTGCACGAGCGCGTCGGCCAACCGGTGTCGCGCGACGAGATCCTCGACAAGGTCTGGGGCACGAAGTCCAACCCCACCAACCGCACCGTGGACAACTTCGTCGTGAAGCTCCGCAAGAAGATCGAGCCGCAGCACGAAAAACCGCGGCACATCCTCACCGTCTACGGTTTCGGCTACAAGCTCGTCCCCTGAAAGCTCAGCGCTGCCCATGCCACCGCGAAACAAGCCCAGAGCCCTGATCATCGGACGCCGCATCGGCGCCGGTGCGTTCTGGCTCATGGCCGTGTTCGTGATCTTCGCGTCCACACGCTCGGTGCTCGGCCAGCTCTACGGTGCAGCTGCGGCCGCGCCGAGCGCCAGCGCCGACGAGGCGCGCTGCGCGCAGGAGCTACGTTCCCTCTCTCGTCTGCTCGCCGATCGAGCCGCAGACGAGTTGCGCTTGCCGCGCGATCGCTCGCGCACGGTGCGCTGGCTCGCCGACTGGGATCGGCGCTACGCGTCGCTCAAACACCCCTGCGCCTCGCTCGACGACGCACGTCGCACGCTGCGCACGCTACGCGACCGCATCGAAGCGATGCTGCACGAGCGTGAACGAGATCAACTGCCCTTGACCGAACGCATCGAGCGGGCTCTGAACCGTCTCAAGCCCGGTGAAGGCGCGTCCTCCCGTACCCCCAAAGAGACCTGAAATGAATACCTTGGATACTTCGACTACCCCAAGCAACGAAGCTTCGGGCTTTGCTGCCATGAAGCTGAGCGACGACGTGCTCCGAGCCCTCGACGAGATCGGCTACACGAGCCCGACCCCCGTGCAGGAAGCCACCTACCCGCTGGCGATCGACGGCCGCGACATCATCGTGCAAGCACGCACCGGCACCGGCAAGACGGCCGCCTTCGGCATCCCGCTGGTGGACAAGATCGTCACGAGCGAGCCGTACGTGCAGGCGCTCGTGCTCGCGCCGACGCGCGAGCTGGCGTTGCAGAGTCAGCGCGAGATTGCGCGCCTCGGACAGCATCGCAACCTGACGACCGTCGCCGTGTACGGCGGCGCTCCGATGGGCAAGCAGGTCGACGATCTGCGCGGCGGCGCCCAGATCGTCTCCGGCACGCCGGGCCGTGTGCTCGATCACCTCAAGCGCGGCACGCTCGATGCGTCGCGGCTGCGCGTGCTCGTGCTCGACGAGATGGACGAGATGCTCTCGATGGGCTTCGCCAAGGAGCTCAACGCGATTCTCGAGTTCATCCCCGATCCGACGCGCCGTCAGACGATGTGCTTCTCGGCCACGGTCGATGGCGAAGTGCGCCGGCATGCGCAGCGGCACATGAACAACCCGGAGGTGGTGTCGCTGTCGAGCGACGCCATCGGGGTCGCGTCGATCAGCCATCACGTCTACATGGTGAGTGGCGCCGACCGAGCCGGCGATCTAGTCCGCGTCCTGGAAGTCGAAGATCCCGAGAGCGCGCTCATCTTCTGCAACATGCGCTCCGAGACCGAGCGCGTCGCTGGCAGCCTCAAGCAGGCGGGCTTCAATGCCGATTGGCTCAACGGCGACCTGCCGCAGCGCGATCGCGAACGCATCATGGCAGACACGCGCGAGGGGCGCCTGCGCTACCTGGTAGCCACGGACGTCGCCGCGCGCGGCATCGACATCTCGCACCTGACGCACGTGATCAACTACACCTTCCCCGAGTCCGCAGCGGTTTACGTGCATCGCACCGGCCGCACCGGCCGCGCGGGTCGCACGGGCTGCGCGATCTCGCTGGTGAGCCCGGACGAGCTCGGGCGCCTTTACTACCTGCGCCTCGAATACAAGATCGCGCCGGTGGAGCGCAGCCTGCCGACGCAGGGCGAGCTGAAGACCCGTCAGGAGATCGACCGAGTGGCGATGCTCGAGAGCGCGTTCACGCACACTCCGAGCCCCGCAGACCTTGCGATCGCACGACGGCTGCTCACGCACCCTGCAGCCGAGGAGATCTTGGCCGGGCTGCTGCGCACCTTCCTCGGTACGCACGAAGAGGTGGACGAGGAAGCCGCAGCAGCGCGTCGTTCGCGCAGGCCGCCGCCGGTTGCGCAGCCGGCGCGCGCTGTCAGCACGACCGCAGCGCAGCCGGTGGAAACGCGCAGACCCGATCGCGCGCCGGAACGTGAAGCGCAGCCACGCGGCCCCGAGCGTGAGCCCCAGCGCAGACCCGATCGTGGTCCCGATCGTGGTCCCGATCGTGGTCCGACGCGCGAGCCTTCGCGCGCGCGACCGACCCGCGAAACGCGCGCACCCAGCCAGGACCCGCGGCGCCCGCGGCGCGAGCTGGCGCAGGATCCAAGCCAGCCCGACACACTGCCGCCATCAGCGGCGGACGCGTCTCGCGAAGGGCGCGACGGAAACGACGCAAGCCGAGACGATGCCGCAAGCGCCAACCCGCGCCTGGCTGGGATCTTGTACTTGAACGTCGGCAAACGTGACGGGGTGCGCGTCGGCGAGATTGCCAGGCTGCTGCGCGAGAGCTGCGAGCTCGACCAGGCGGACGTGGGCCGCATCCGCGTGCGCGATCGCTACACCTTCGTGGACGTACCGGAAGGAAGCCTCGACGGCATCATCGACAAGCTCAAGGGAATGCAACTCAACGACCGCGAGCTGGCGCCCGAGCGCGCAAAGGCGGCACGAAACTAAGGAGCGCGATGCGAACGCAGCACGGTCGTACGCTGTGCGGGTGGACCGCAGGTTGCAGTCTGGGCTGCGTGCTCGCGCTGAGCGCGCTCGGTGGCTTCGTCGGCGCGGGTTGCGGTAAGCGCCAGCCCATCATCGAGCCCGCGGCGCGAGCGCGTGGGGTGGCCGCGCCGAACGCCGAAGCGCTCGTGGCTGAGCCCGCACGCGCGCCCGTCGACATCTTGCCACCTGGGCCGGCGATCGCGCCGCTGCCTTCCGTGCCCAGCGCCGACAAGGTGAAGCCCGACGCCGGCAAGCGCGACTTCGGTGGCGAGCTGAGCGCCGCCGTCAGCGGCGCAGCCCAGTGCCTCCAGCCCCGCACCACCGACGACGCACCCAAGCAGATCATCGTGAGCCTGCAGGCCGTGGTCACGCCCAGCGGAGCGGTCAGCCGCGGCGACGCCAGCGGCGGCGGTCTCGGCGCGGAGGAGCTCGCGTGCATCCGACGCATGGTCGAAGCGGTTCACTTCGCGCCGCCGATCGAAAACGCTCCCTTCTCGGTCAACGGCACGGTGAAGCTGCAGCAACAGCCTGCACCGAAGGCCGCCCCAACCGAGACCCCGGCGGAGCCCAAGACCCCCGCCGACGAGCACGCGGCTGCGCCGCCGACGACGTATCAAGAGGTCGCACCCGTGAAGATCGAGGAGGCCGCGCCTCAGCCGTATCCGAGCGCACCGCCCGTCGTGCCGCAAGCAGCTCCGCCGCAAGCCTACCCCGAGGTTCCGCCCGCCCCCGCTCAATAGCGGCGTGGCGGCGGATGTAGCCGCGACTGTCCCACACGCCCCGCAACAGCCGCCTGGCTTGAATCCGCGACCCCGCCTCCGCTACCCTTGGCGCCCTGATGTCCGCAAACGTGCCCGTAGAACCCAGCCTTGCCCAGGGCGCAGTGACTGGCGGCACGCTGATCGGCGGCCGCTTCGAGATCGAGGGCGAAGCCGTCAACGACGCGCTCGGCCAGAGCTTCCCCGCGCGCGATCAAAAGACCAAGAAGCCGATCGCGATCTACGTTTTGTCCCCGGAGTTCGCGGGTGACAAGCCGGCGTACGAGGCGTTCCGCGACGAGGTGCGCAACGCTGCCAAGCTCAAGCACCGCAGCCTGTGCGCCATCTACGGCGTCGGCACGCATGCGGGTCAGCATCACTTCGTGGCCCGTGAGTGGGTGCAAGGCAAGGCGCTCGCCGAGCTCGTCGCTGAACACCGCGCGCAACAGCAGCCGCTGTCGTTGCGCGGCGTCTTCAACGTGATCGCGCACGTCGGCAAGGCGCTCACCTCCATGCACGAGCTGGGCTGCTGCCACGCAGCCGTACGCCCCTCGGTCGTGTGGGTGACCCGCACCGGTCGCATCAAGCTCGGGGACGTAGGCACCGGCATCGCGCTGGTGAAGGGCCGCAAGTGGCCGCTCTTGCCCGCTGACGAGCAAGCGTTTCTCGCGCCCGAGATCAAGGCGTTCGGCGAGCCCGACGCGCGAACCGACGTGTTCGGCCTCGGCGCGTTGCTTTACGTGCTGCTGACCGGACGTTCGCCCACCGAGGACTTCGTCGCGCCCTCGCAGGTCCACGCGGAAGCCACGGCGGAGCTCGACGCGGTGCTGCTGCGCTGCCTCGCGTTCGATCCTGCGCAGCGCTATGCGAGTCCCGCCGAGGTCGTCCAGGCGCTGTTGCCGCTCGCGGCCCACACCCCGGAGCCGGAGGGTCTCAACCTCGACTTCGGCGCGAACGTCGAGATCGACGTGGACATCGCTGTGTCGATCGCACCGCCGTCGCCCGGTGCAGCTGCGCCGGCGGAGCTGCCGCTGCCTCAGGGTGCCCGCCTGTCACCGCCGGCCAGAACGCCGGTGCCGGCGGCCGCAGGCGTAGCCCCGCCCGCCGCGCTGCCACCGAAGCCCGCGTTGCCACAGCCCGCCGCGACACGCGCACGCGTGCCCTCGCCCGTGATGGCGGCACCCACCGCGGCACCTGCCCCTGCTCCGGTCGTCGATCATGCCGCCGAGCTCGCGGAGCTCACCGCGCGCTTGACCAAGAACGACGCGCCCCGTTGGATCGCGGTCAAGGCCGGCATGGACCACGGGCCGTTCACGGCGCGTGAGCTCATCAAGATGATCGTCGACGGCGAGGTGCTCGAGGAGCACGGCCTGTTCAACATGTCGACGAACGACCGCAAGACGGTCGGGGAGTACCCCGAGTTCGTCGAGTTCGTGCACCAGTACAAGATCCGCAAGCAGGAGCACGAACACGCGAAGGCACTGGAGAAGTCGACGAAGGTCGAGAAGCGCTCCACCGCCGCGAAGTTCGTGGTGCTCTCGGCATCGATCGGCGCGATCTTGCTGGTCGGCGGCGGCTACCTCATGAGTCGGCGCGCGGCCAAGGAGCGCGAGCAGAAGGCCGAGACCGACCTCGCTGCGCTGTACGAGAGCGGCCAGGTGAAGATCACGGGCACCGCTGGCATCCTGCAGCACACGGCGCGTCCGGGCGGCGGCACACGGCGCAGCGGCGGCTCGTCCGGCGGCGGCTTCACCTCCTACGAGGACGCGATGAATCAAGCGATGGAACTCGGCGATGCGACCAAGGGCGGCGGCGAGCGCCAACTCTCGAGCGCCGACGTCGCGGGCGTGATGAACCGCGACTTGAACCGCATGTTCAGCTGCGTCGGCGAAGAGCTTCGCCACGGTGGCAAGCTGAGCCGCGTCACCATCGATCTCGCGATCATGGGCAGCGGACATGTCGTCGGCGCCAGTGTGAACGCCGGCAGCGCGGGCTTCCAGCACTGCATCACCACCAAGGTGCAGCAGATCCAGTTCCCGGGGTTCCCGGCGCCGCGCATGGGCGCTCGCTACAGCTTCAACGTCGACTGAGAGGCGGCCGTGAAGCGCGGTGCGACAGCTCTGTCGGCGCTTCTGGCGCTCTTGGCGTGCGCATGCGATGCGGCGCTCGTGCCCACCAAAGCTTTGGAGCAGCAGCGTGAAGCAGCGACGCTCGCAGCCACGCTCGCCCGGACACTCGAGGCGCTGCCCGGCGTCGACCACGCGCGCGTTCAGCTCGTGCTGCCCGTCACGCCGGACTTCGCGAGCACGCTCGCGCCTGCGGCGCAGGCCTCCGTGCTCTTGTCGGTGCAGCCCGGCAGCGCGCAAGTCGATGCCGCTGCCGTGCGGCGGCTCGTGGCCGGCGCCGTCGCGGGCTTGCCACCCGAGGCCGTGGTGCTCGAACAAACGCCGTCGCGCGCGCCAGCGCCGAAGCTGCCCGATCTCACGCGCGTCGGTCCCTTCACCGTCACGCGCGCAAGCGCGAGCCTGTTGCGCACGACGCTCGCCAGCGCGCTCGCGCTTCAGGTGCTGCTGGCGTCGGCCGTGATCTTCTTGCTCGAGCGCGCGCGGCGCAAAGGGCCACCGCCGAGTTGAACCGCGTGATCGTACGCCTCAGCCCGCGTCGCTGCCGCTGATG
Organism: Polyangiales bacterium; assembly: GCA_036382515.1. Classification (GTDB taxonomy): domain Bacteria; phylum Myxococcota_A; class Polyangia; order Polyangiales; family JAFGIB01; genus JADGRF01. The sequence goes on from DASVHQ010000092.1 coordinate 19,757, forward strand.
GCGGCATCCCGTGTCGCTGCGTCGTGAACCGGCGCTGGAGCGGCCGCGTCGTGCGAGAGCTGACCCCAGGCACGGGCCGCAGCGTCGCGCGCGCCGACGTCGGCCATCGCGGCAGCGGCTGGCGCAACGACCATCGACGAGGCGTCGGTGCTGCCGCCATCCGCGTCCGTCGCGGCAGCGCGGCCGAACCCGAGATTCGGAATCGTGTCGTGCTTCGCGATCGCCTGCAGATCCGTGCTGCACTTGCCCTGCACGCACGCGAGGCCCGCACTGCACTGGGTGCTGCGCTCGCACGCGTCACCCGTCACCGCAGCCGACACGGAGCAGCCCGCCGCACACAAGCACAAGAGGGCAATCGACAGCGCGGGCGCATTCACCGGCACGAGCTTGGGCATGCGCACGCCCGCAGACCATCGCAGCCCGACGCGGGGCAGTCTCACTCCACCACGACCAGCACGGCGCCCTCTTCGACCGCCTGCCCCTCGGTGCAGCGCACCTCGCTGACCTTGCCGGCCACCGGCGACTCGACGGGCATCTCCATCTTCATCGACTCGAGGATGACGACCGAGTCGCCGGCACGCACTACGTCCCCTGGGCGTTTCTCGATCTTCCAAACAGTTCCGGTGATATGCGCTCGAACGTTCGTTGCCATCTCACCCTCGCTGGCGGCGCCCATCATGCCACCACATGGGAACACAGCCGCCTTTCTGGGACAGCCAGACACCGACCGGAGGTTCGTACCAGAACCCGCATCCTGCAAGCAAGCCATTGAAATGTGAGCGATTTCCGAGTGTACGCACTGTGCGCTTCGCGTTGACACTGCACAGCCGCAACGTTATCATTTGCAGTCGAGAACTTGCCCCGGTCCGGTGCCCCCACGGTGAGCGTTCGCAGCGACCCAAGGGAGTGCTAGCGTGGCGCGTCTTAGCGTTGCGAGCCTTAGCGTTACGACCCAGGGACGTTCGAGTCCGTCAGACGGAGAAGCAGCCACGATGAGCGAGCAGAAAGAGTCCTCTGTCCTCTTCAACCTCAAAGAACTGATGGGGCTGGAGGAAGAACGGATCCAGTCTGAGGAAGACGATCGCCGTCGCAAGGCCGACGAAGAAGCGCGGATGAAAGCGGCCGAAGAGGCTCGGATGAAAGCCGAGGCCGAGGAGCGAGTTCGCGCCGAGGAAGATGCCCGGCTCGCGACCGAGCGTCGTGCGCGCGAAGAAGAGGAACGCATTCTGCGCGAGCGTGAAGCGCACGCGCTGCGCGTGAAGCTCGACGCCGAGGCGCAGGAACGCGCGCGCGAGCAAGAGCTCGAGCGACAGCACGACTTGCAGGTCAAGCAGCTGGAGTCGCAGCGCCGCAAAGGCGTGCACCCGGCAGCGCTGGCAGCGATCGCCCTGTTGGCGCTCGGCGGCGGTGGCTACGGCTACTTCGGCGTCTACGTGCCGGCCCAGCGCCGCGCGGCCGAGGAGAAAGCCGCGGCAGAGCGCCAGGCACAGGAAGCTGCGCGAGAGAAGCAACGCTTGCAGGACCAGGCCGAGCAAGATCGCGTCGAGCACGAGCGCCAGATGGCAGAGGCACGCAAGGCGGCCGAGCAAGCCAAGGAAGAGGCCTCGAAAGTGGCCGCGGCGGCAACCAAGAAGGCTGCTCAAGACGCTACGAGCGCAGCGACGGCGGGTGCCGGGCGTCCGCGACACAGCAGTGGCGGTGGTGGTGGTGGTGGTGCCAAGAAGTCGGGCGGCGAGTCGGGCGGCGGCAAGAAGTCGGGCGGCGGCGACGATCCCTTGGCGGGCCTCGACGGCATCTGAGAGCAGATGCCCAACAGCGCTTGCGAACGTCTGGCTTTCCCGCTCGACGTTGCCACGTTGCGCGAAGCTGAAGGCTTGATCGATCAGCTGAGCGACCACGTCGGCGTGTTCAAGGTCGGCCTCGAGCTGTTCACAGCTGAAGGCCCGGCCGCGGTGCGCGCCGTGCACGCGCGCAGGCGGCGCTGCTTTCTGGATCTGAAGCTGCACGACATCCCGACCACCGTCAGCCGGGCCGTCGCGACGGCCAGGGACCTGGGCGTCGCATACCTCACCCTGCACGCCGCGAACGGACCAGAGGCTCTGCGCGAAGCTGTGGCCGCTGCCGGTGCCGAGCTGAAGCTGCTGGCAGTCACCGTGCTCACCAGCATGGATGCCACGGCCCTGTCGGCCATCGGCATGCAGGGTCCACCTGCCGAGGCAGTGTCGCGCTTGGCGGGGCTCGCGACCGCGGCTGGAATCAAGGGTCTGGTCTGCTCGGCCACGGAGTGCGCACAGCTGCGCGAGCAACTCGGACCCTCGGTGTTCCTCGTGACGCCAGGCATCCGGCCGGCCGGTAGCGCGGTCGGTGATCAGCGCCGCATCGCGACTGCTGCCGCGGCCATCGCGAGCGGCGCCGATCTGCTCGTGGTGGGGCGGCCGATCCGTGATGCGCTCGATCCGAAAGCCGCCGCGGCGGAGATCGTCGCCGAGATCGAGCGGGCCGCACGATGAAGCGTCTGGTCGCAGGACCGCGGGCGGTGGAGGAAGCGCTGCGCGCGGGTCCGGGGCAGATCACGGTCGTTTACGTGCAAGTGGACAACGATCGCGTGCGCGAGCTCGAAAGCCGAGCCAAGAGCGCGGGCGTGCGCTGTGAGCCCCTGCCGGCTGCGGGGCTCGATGCCATCGCCAAGGGGCTGCGGCATCAGGGCGTGCTCGCGATCACGGGCGACTATGCCTACGCGGAGCTCGATGTGGTGCTGCGCGAAGCGGGGCCTCATCCGTTGCTCGTTGCACTCGATCAGGTGACCGACCCGCACAACCTCGGCGCGATCGTGCGCAGCGCCGTGGCGTTCGGGGCAGACGGCATACTGACGCTCAAGGATCGTGCCGCACCGGTGACGGGCGTCGTGGTGCGCGCTTCGGCGGGCGCCACCGAGCGCGCGCGCATCGTGCGCGTCACGAACCTGACCCGCACCCTCGAACAGCTCAAGGCCCTCGAGCTCGAGGTCGTCGGACTCGACGCGGACGGTGCCACGGCCCTGTGCGACGTGAGCTTCGGTCACAAGGGCCGCGTGCTGGTCGTGGGGTCCGAGGGACATGGCCTGCGCCGACTGGTCGCGCAGACCTGCGACACGCTCGCGCGCATCGAGCTCGGAGGCCCCATCGCCTCGCTGAACGCCTCGGTCGCCGCCGGCATCGCGCTCTACGAAAGTGCGCGGGCGCGACGCCTCCTGGAGTGACGCCGCCGGGCACACACCTCGGCGCGCGCGTGCGCTATCCTGCGCGCACTCGGTGGAGCCCATGCCCAAAGCCGCGCAACCCAAGAAGCCCACAGCGAAGAAACGCAACCCAGCGGGCGCAGGCCGCACGGCACACACACCGCCGTCTCCCGCCAAGGACGTGGTCAAGCGTGCATGCATCCTGACAGGTGGTGGCGATGCACCCGGCCTCAACGCCGTGGTCCGAGCGTTCGTGAAGACGTGTGTGGATCTCGACATCGAGGTCTACGGCAGCGAGGACGGCTTCGAGGGACTGATCCAGGAGGGACGCCTGGTGAAGCTCAGAAAGTCGAGCGTGCGTGGGATCCTGCCGCGCGGTGGCAGCATCCTCGGCTGTTCGAACCGCGCCAATCCGTTCGCTTATCCCACGCGTGATGCCAAGGGCGTCGAACACTTCGAGGACGTATCGGAACGCGTCCTCACGCGCATTCGCGAGCACGAGATCGACGTGCTGGCCATGGTGGGCGGCGACGGCACGATGAGTCACGCGCGCGCGTTCATGGAGCGCGGTGTACCGGTGATCGGCGTACCCAAGACCATCGACAACGATCTTGCGGCAACCGACTACACCTTCGGCTTCGACACGGCGGTCGAGACGGCGACCTGGGCCATCGATGCGCTGCACTCGACCGCGGAGTCGCACGACCGCGTGATGATCGTGGAGCTCATGGGGCGCGACGCGGGCTGGATCGCTCTACACGCTGGCATCGCGGGCGGAGCGGACGTGATAGCCATCCCCGAAATCCCGTACGACGTGGATCGCATCGTGGGCAAGATCCACGAGCGCGCCGCACGCGGCGTGACCTTCAGCATCCTCGTGGTGGGAGAAGGCGCGCGGCCCAAGGGCGGCGCGGTCTCCACCGTGAGTCGGGGCCGCAAGGGCCACCTCGCACGCCTCGGAGGAGCTGGACAAGTGCTCGCGGATCTGCTCAAGGGCCGCATCCCGCACGAGATTCGCGTGACAGTGCTCGGTCACCTGCAACGCGGCGGCTCACCCTCGGCGTTCGATCGCTTGCTCGGCACGCGCTTCGGCGTCGAAGCGGCCTGGCTGTGCCATCGCGGCGACACCGGCTTGATGGTGGCACTGCGCGGACAGGACATCGTGACAGTGCCGATCGCAGAGGTCGTCGGGCAGTCGAAGCTCGTGCCGGTCGACGGCGAGCTCGTTCGTGTGGCGCGTGCGGTGGGCGTCGAGCTCGGCGCCTGAGCTGCGCTCAGGGCGGGATCGGACGCAGCTTGATCTGAACGACCGTCTCGCCCGCCGGCAAGTCGAGCCGCAAGTCGTGCGGGAAGTAGCCTGGCGCCTTGAAGGTCAGGTATTTCACGCCCGGTCGCAGAGCCTTGCCTTGCTTGCCGAGGATGCGCGCCGTACCGAGGAAGTGGTCGTTCTCGTAGATTGTGGTGCCCGGCGGCTCGGCGACCACCTTGAGGTATGCAAAGCGCTCCGCAGGCGGCGCGTGCATGCAGCCGACGACTGCGTTCGCGACGCCCAGTGCCGCGAGCGCAAGCAGCGCGCGCCGTCGGCAGATCATTCCCATTCGATGGTCGCGGGCGGCTTCGACGAAATGTCGTAGACGACGCGGTTGCAGCCACGCACCTCGTTCATGATGCGCGTGGAGACGCGGGCCAAAAGCTCGTACGGCAGGCGCGCCCAATCGGCGGTCATCGCATCGCGCGAGGTCACTGCGCGAATCGCCACGACGTACTCGTAGGTGCGGTCGTCGCCCATCACGCCCACGGTGCGCACGGGCAAGATCACGCAGAACGACTGCCAGAGGCTCTCGTACAGGCCCGCAGCCCGCACCTCTTCCTGCAGCACCACATCGGCCTCGCGCAGGATGCCGAGCTTTTCCTTGGTGACCTCACCGAGGCAGCGGATCGCCAGACCAGGACCCGGGAACGGCTGACGCCACAGCACGCGACGCGGCATGCCGAGCTCCTCACCAACCTCGCGCACCTCGTCCTTGAAGAGCTCGCGCAGCGGCTCCACGAGCGACAGCTTCATGCGCTCGGGCAAGCCACCCACGTTGTGGTGCGTCTTGATGACGGCGCTCGGACCCTTGAACGACACGCTCTCGATCACATCAGGATAGAGCGTGCCCTGCACCAGATGATCGACCGTACCGAGCTTGAGGGCTTCTTCTTCGAAGATCTCGATGAACAGCCGACCGATCGTTTTGCGCTTCTGCTCCGGGTCGGTCATGCCGGCCAGCGCTGAAAGGAAGCGCTCAGAAGCATCGACGTGCACGAGCTTGAGGCTCAGATGGTGACGCACCATCTGCACGACTTGGCTCGCCTCGTCTTTGCGCAACACGCCGTTGTCCACGAAGATGCAGGTGAGCTGCTCGCCGATCGCCTTGGCCACGAGCACTGCCGCCACCGACGAATCCACGCCACCGGACAGTCCGCAGACCGCCTTGCCCGAACCGACCTGCGCGCGCACACGCTCCACCGTGTCCTGGATGAAGGAGCGCGGGGTCCACGACGGGGAGAGCCCCGCGACGTCGAACAGGAACGAGCCCAGAATGTCGTCGCCGCGATCGGTGTGCGCGACCTCGGGATGGAATTGCACGCCGTAGATCTTGCGCTGCAGATGCCCGGCGGCCGCGAACGGTGAGCTGTCGCTGTGGGCGAGCGTGACGAAGCCGGGCGGCAACGCGATGACGCGATCCCCGTGGCTCATCCACACGTTGGTCTTGCTGCCGGCAGAGAACGCGGAGAACACGCCTTCGTTGTGATCGATCTCCACGACCGCAGGCCCGTACTCGCGATGCTCGGCCTTCTCGACCTTGCCACCGAGCAGACGACAGAAGAGCTGCATGCCGTAGCAGATACCGAGTACCGGCACGCCCAGCTCGAACACGCGCGTGTCGACGCTCGGCGAGTCGGCGTCCAGCGTGCTCGCAGGCCCACCCGAAAGCACGACGGCCTTGGGTTGCATCTGTCGTATGCGGTCGAACGGCAGAGTGCAGGGGTGGATCTCGCAATAGACGTGCTGCTCACGAATGCGACGCGCGATGAGCTGCGTGTACTGCGCGCCGAAATCGAGAATCAAGACCAGGCTGCGTTCCATGTCGACCTTTGCGTGTGCGATCGGGGCGGCTGCGCGCGCGGCGCAGCTCAGTGATTGGTGCCGTAGTTGGGGGCTTCTTGCGTGATGATCACGTCGTGCACGTGACTCTCGCGCAGCCCTTGCGACGACTGTTTCACGAAGCGCGCCTTGTGACGCAGCTCCTCAATGGTGCGGCAGCCGGTGTAGCCCATGCCGGCGCGCAGCCCGCCGACCAGCTGATAGATGACCGTCGCGGCGGGACCGCGGTGCGGCACGCGACCCTCGATGCCTTCGGGCACGAGCTTCTCGAGATCTTCGATGTCGGCCTGGCCGTAGCGGTCTTTGCTGCCGCGGCGCATGGCCCCGAGAGAGCCCATGCCGCGGTAGGCCTTGTACGTGCGGCCCTGAAATAGCACCGTCTCGCCCGGCGCTTCGTCGGTGCCTGCGAGCAGCGAGCCGATCATGACGGTGCTGGCACCGGCCGCCAGCGCCTTCACCACGTCGCCGGAGTACTTGATCCCGCCGTCCGCAATGATGGGCACGCCGTGCTCGGCGGCCGCCTTCGCGCACTCGCTGATGGCCGTGATCTGGGGAACGCCAACGCCTGCCACCACGCGCGTGGTGCAGATGGAGCCCGGACCGATGCCGACCTTGACGGCATCGACGCCCGCTTCGATCAAAGCCTGGGTGGCCTCGCGCGTGGCGACGTTGCCGGCGACCACCTGCACGCCCGGGTACAGCTTGCGAATTTCGCGCACCGCGTCGCAGACGTTCTTGCTGTGACCGTGGGCCGTGTCGACGACGATCAGGTCCACACCGGCTGCGACCAGCGCAGCCACGCGTTCGCGACGCTCGGGGCCGACGCCGACAGCTGCACCCACGCGCAAGCGCCCGAACGCGTCTTTCACGGCACCCGGGTTGCGCTCGGCCTGCAGTAGATCCTTGAACGTGACGAGCCCGACGAGCTCGCCGGTGTCGTTCACCACGAGCAGCTTCTCGATGCGCTTCTCGTGCAGAAGAGCGCGCGCCTGGTCTTGCGTGACGCTCGGGGGCACAGTCACCAGCTGGCGCGTCATCAGGCGCTCGACCGGTTGATCGAGGTTGGTCTCGAAGCGCACGTCGCGGCTCGTCAGGATGCCGACGAGACGCTTGCCGTCCACCACCGGCAGACCGGACACGTCGTGACGACGCATCACCTCGAGGCTGATGCGCAGCGTGTCGGTGGGGCTGACCGTCACCGGGTCGAGCACCATGCCGCTCTCGGCACGCTTCACCTTCTGCACTTCCTTCGCCTGATCCTCCGGCGAGAAGTTCTTGTGCAGGATACCGATGCCGCCCTCACGCGCCATGGTCACGGCCATGCGCCACTCGGTGACGGTGTCCATCGCGCTCGACAGCAGCGGGACCGCCAGCTTGAGCTCGCGCGTCAGCGAGGTGCCGACGTCGGCCTGCGCCGGTAGGAAGTCCGAGTACGCGGGCTGCAAGAGCACGTCGTCGAATGTCAGCGCTTCAGGCAAACTCTCCGGAATCACAGGGGGTACCTCCGCTACTGAAGCCGCGCAGTATAACGCCGATTCGGCGGCGCGCGAGCCGAGACTGGCACCGGCGCGTTCGTCCCGATCCCGCTGACGGCAACCGAGCCTCGGAATCGGCATAACCTGGCGGAACAGTTGGCGCAACCGCGCGGTCAGCACGATCGCGCGAGGGCTCCGAGGGCGGCGACGACGACGACGAGGTGCCCAGGAGCCGCCGCCGACACCGCACTAACTCCGCTCAGGGTGCCGTCACGCTGAGGTCGCGATCGAAGTGCGCGCTGCCTTGCTGCGCGACCGCGACACTCAGCTTGCCGACCATCGCGATCGTCGGCAGAGTGACCACTACGGCGTCTTCCCGTACCGACTGCACGACCAGCTTCTGTGTGCCAAGCGTGACGGTCACCAGCGCCGGGCTTGCCCCGAAGCCGGAACCGCGGATGGTCAGAGCGCTACCGGCAGGTGCCGTGGTGGCGCTGACGGCTGTGATGCGCGGCGGCTGCGTGACGACGAAGGGCGAGAGCCCCTCGGCGCTGCCGCTGCCCTCGACTTGCAGCGTCACGAGGCCACTGCCCGCCACGGGAACGCGTACGGACAGGCGCGTGGAGGTGGCGGCCGTGACCTCGGCGAGCTCGCCCGCGAAGCGCACTCGGTCGCGAGCGGGGCTCGTCGAGAAGCCTGTGCCTTCGATCAACACAGTGCTTCCGACAGGGCCCGAGCGCGGGGAGAACCCGGTGATCGACAGCGGCGCGAGCACGACGAGGTCTTGCTCGGACCAAGCCGGACCCACCCCGTGCACGCGGATCGACAGCCGCCCGGACTTGGCAAGCGGCGGCACGATCAACACTAGCTGCGTGTGCGCAGCCGAAACCACCTGCGCGGGCAGCTCTCCGACGCGCGCCTCGACCGCGCTGGGGTCATCGCCAAAGCTCCCGCCACGCACGGTGACGCGCGTACCGGAGGCCGCGCTCTGCGGCGCAAAACCGACGATGCTCGGCGCGCGCTGAATCTCCAGCTCTTGCTTGGAATACGCCCGGCCCGCGCCCTTCACGTCCACCAGCACGCGTCCGCTGGCGACCGCGCGCGGCACGCTCACCGTCAGGCTGGTTTCGGTCGCAGCCTGCACATGCGCCTCTTGATTGTTCAGGTACACGCGATCCTTCTTGGCGTCCTTGGAGAAGCCCGTGCCCTTGATCACGAGTGTGCCGCCGGGAGCCACCGCGCGCGGTGACAGCTCGGTGATCGCGGTCGCAGTCGAGACTTCGAATTGAGTCGAGCTCGTCGCCTCGCCGGCCAGCGCGACGCGTACGCTGACGGCGGCGGTCCTGGCGTCGTCGGGCACCAGCACGCGCAGTCCGACCGGCGACGCGGCGATCACGATGGCCGGCTTGTCGCCGAAGCGCACGCTGTCCTCGGCCATGCGCGTCGAGAAGTGCTGCCCGTGGATCGTGACCTCGGTTCCCGGCGCGGCGGTGTTGGGCTCGACGCTCTCGATGACCGGCGCCGCGGGCGTCGGCGTCACGACGAACTCGGGGCCAACCACCTTGCCAGCGGCAGTCTCGACGGTGACCCAGCCACTCTTCGCGCCCGCAGGCAGACGAGCGGTGATCAAGTTGGGCAGGCGCTGGTCGATCGCCAGCAGGGTATCGCCGACGAAGGCCTTCGCGCCCTCGTGGAAGCGCAGGCCCGAAATGCGGATCAGCGTGCCGGCCGGTCCCGAGCTCGGCTCGACGTGCTGGATGAGCGGTGCATCGCTCGCGTGCACGCGCGCTACCCACACGGGCGCGACGACGAAGAACGCCACGATCAGCGCGAACGACGGCGACGTGTGTCCCGGCTGCGCATGCCCAATCCGTGCCATGAGGACCTCCATCTGGGCCGGACGGGCCGGCCCCACGCGCGATTCAGGCGCGGCCGACTCTAACCCGCCGACCCTTCCACAGGCCACAGCACAACCGCCGCCCGCAGGTTTTCGCGCCAAACGAGCCGTCCGCAGCGCGCCAGGCCCGTTCGGCGCTCAGTGCACGATGACGCGGTGGACCACGACTGGCAGGTTCGTCTTGTCGACGACGACTGTCGTGCCGGGGGTGGTCATCCCCGAGAAGTGCACCGTGTCACGGGCGCTCATGTAGCGGTCCGAGGTGCGGGCGGCCAGATCGATGCCCGGCGTCAGCACGTTGAGCTGCTGGTTGGTGATCGAGCTGCGGCTAGCCGCCGAGAAGATGGCCGCCGGTTGAAGGACCCTGTACGTCCCGTCGTTCTTAGTGCTCGGCCCTTCGAACAGCACGACCACCCCCCCGCTCACCAGGAACTGGGCCAGCGCATTGCCCCACTCTTGTCCCAGCTTCGCCAAGGTGCTCTTGGTCGCCGAGAGCTGGGCGTGGATGAGGAACACGTCCGCGTCGCGCAGCTGCAACGGGACGATCGACTCGATGGCGTCGATCTTCTGCCAGTTGCGACCCGTCTCGGCTTTCACCTGGTTGATGGCCGCCTCGACGCCGTTGATCGACAGCGTGGGCGCATCGCCGCGGTACGCGAGCACGCGCACGGGCGCGCCGCGTGCGAGAAACACGGCGTTGCCTGCGATGCGGCGCATGTTGGTGTTGGACCCCAGGAAATCGTGGCCGATGACCACGACGTGGCCGGGCACCGCGTCCGCGCAGCCACCGGCTTCACAGATGCCTGACGCACAGTTGTTGCCACACCCGCCGCAGTTGTCAGGATCGTTCGAAACATCGAGGCACGTGAGCCCGCACGCCGTGAGCGGCGGGTCGCAGTGGATCGTGCATGCGCCTTGCGCACAGAATTGGGGCGCCGGGCAGACGACACCACAGCTGCCACAGTTGTTTGGGTCGGCCGCCGGGTCGACGCACTGTGCTGCGCACTCTTGCTCGCCGAGTGAGCAACCGCCGAGGCCTGCGTCAGCGCTGAAGTGTCCAGCGTCCACGCGGCCCACGCCGATCGGCCCGCCGTCGAGCACCCCGCCGTCGTAGCCGAAGGATCCATCGAGCGAGCCGTCGCCCGACAGGCCGCCCTCGGGTACGCCGCCGTCCGAGCGCGGCGTGGAGCTGCACGCGCCGTTGTCGCAGACGAAGCGGCCGCAGTCATTGCCGCACGCGCCGCAATTGCGGAAGTCCGTGGACAGGTCTGCGCACCCGTCAGAGCACACCGAAAAACCGTACTTGCACGTGGCACCCACGATTGGGCTCGCGCAGCCGGCGACGACGGCCATCAGCACGAACCCCAGGGACGCGATCCACTTCATCGCTTTGGCTCCTTGCCGGTGGCCGGCGCGTGCGACGCGGGTGCGCCAGCTTTGGCAGGCGGCGCGGTCGTGCTCGACTTCGCTTCAGACGCTGCTGGCTTGTCCGTGCTGCCGGTCGGAGCACGCACGGGCTCGTCCGGCTCGGAATCTTCGTCGTCGCCCTGAGCACCGTTGGGCGCGGCGGGAGCGGCGCTCGGCGCGGTGGTGACCGGCGCAATCCCGTGCGCGGTCACGACGAACTCCACACGGCGGTTGCGCGCATGGCCTTCTTCGTCGTCGCGGCGATCGCGCAAGCGCGTCGCGCCGTAGCCAACGAACTCGATCTGCGACTCCGAGATGCCGAGCTTCACGAGCTCCTTCATCACGTTGCGGGCGCGATGCTCGGAGAGCTCCTGGTTGAACTTGGCGTCGCCGCGTGCGTCCGCGTGCCCCTCGATCACGACCTTGATCCAGTCAGGGTGTTGCGACTTGAGGTTCACGATCGCCCGCAAGAGCGGCCGCGCCTCGCGCTTGACGCGCGCGCGCTCGAAGTCGAAGAGCACGCGTTCCTCGAGCACGATGCGGTCATCCTTGAACTCGATCAGGCCCTCGTCGGGGCAACCATCGAAGTCCTTGTTGCCGTTGATGATCTCCGCCTCGTTCGGACACTGATCATCCGCGTCGAGGAAGCCGTCCTTGTCGTTGTCGAAGTCCGGGCAGCCGTCTTTGTCCTCGAACTGATCGAAGTCTTCGGCCTGGTTCGGACACTTGTCGTCCTTGTCCTTGATGCCGTCCTTGTCGTTGTCGGGATCGGGACAGCCGTCGGCGTCTTCGTAGCCATCGAAATCTTCCGGATCGTCCGGGCACTTGTCGTGCGCGTCAGCGATGCCGTCGTTGTCGCGATCGCGAGGCTCCGGCACCGCCGCGTCTTGCTTCGCGAGCGCCGCCGTGGGCTGCGCATCGAAGAACGTGAGCTCGGCGCCGAGCATGAGCAGGCGGGCGTCTTCGCTGGACAGCCGATCGGCAGGCTGCATGACCTGCACGTAGCGCAGCGTGGGCGCAATCGCCGCGCTGCCCCAACGGATGCCGTAGCCTAGCCCCGCCTCGAAGCTCCCGCGCTTCAGACCACCGGTGATGGCACCACCGCCGCCGGCATCGAGAAACAGCCCGGTGGCACGTCGCACCCCCTGCCCGGAAGCGAACGGTCGCAGGCGCAGACTCAGCGTTGCCAGCTCGAACGAGCCAGTGCCTGGGTCAGCGAGCCGCGGGTCGGTCGGCGCCGGCCCGTTGGCCAAGAGGCCCGCGCGCAGCCGGACGCCAAACAGCAGCGCCGGGCCCAACGGATAGAGCAGTGCCGCCGAGACGCTCGCTCCGGGACCGAAGCGTTCGGACTGTGGAGCCGTGATCGCCAGCGCACCGTTGGCCTCGACCGAGAGCAGCACGGGCTCGGCGTGCGCGCGCGTGGTCACCGCTGACAGCGCGATGACGAGCGCAAGCACCGTCACGCGCACTGTAGAGCAAAGCGGTCGCAGACAAGCCATTGCGCGTGAGGAGACCTAGCGTTGCGACGCGGTCCACTTGGGCCGCGCACGAGTACTCCACACAGTGTTTCACCCGGGCTGCGCGCCAGCAAGATTGCAGCAGACAATACGAAGTGACCACGAACGCCTACACATCCAGATCGTCGGCCTCGGCCTCTTTGGCGCGCTGCATGATGAAGTGGTAGCGGGCCTGCGGATCCTTGCCCATCAGCTCGTTCATGACGCGATCCGCCTCGATCTCGTTGTCGATCATCACTCGCAGCGCCCGCCGGCGCCTCGGATCCAATGTGGTCTGCTTCAGCTCTTCGGCCGACATCTCACCAAGACCCTTGAAGCGCGAGATGTCCGGTTTCACGTTCTTGGGCAGCCCCGCGAGGACGCGTTCCTTCTCGGCGTCATCCAGCGCCCAGTAGGTCTCGCGCCCGGCGTCGATGCGATAGAGCGGCGGCATCGCGATGTACACGTGGCCACCGCGCAGGAGGCCCGGCAGGTGCCGATAGAAGAAGGTGAGCAAGAGCGTTGCGATGTGATGGCCGTCGGTGTCGGCGTCCATCAGCAAGAACACCTTGGCGTAGCGCAGCTTGCCCGCGTCGAACTCCTTGCCGATGCCGCAACCGAGGCCCGACACGATGTTCTGCAGCTCTTTGTTCGCGAGGATGGCCTCGGCGTTGGCGCGCTCGGTGTTGAGCACCTTGCCTCGCAACGGGAGAATGGCTTGCGTGCGACGGTCACGACCCTGCTTGGCATTGCCGCCGGCGCTGTCGCCCTCGACCAGGAAGAGCTCGCACTCTTCGGGATCGGTGCTCGCGCAGTCCGCGAGCTTGCCCGGCAAGTTGAGGCGGTGGCTGATCGCCGTCTTGCGCAGCACCTGCCCGGCTGCGCGGCTGGCTGCGCGCGCACGGGCCGAGGTGATGATGCGCGCCACGATGGCGTCGGCCGCGCTAGCGTTGTCGAGCAGCCACTGCTCGAGCGCGACGCGAAGACCTGACTCCACCGCGCCGGCAACCTCGGGGTTGTTGAGGCGATCCTTGGTCTGGCCCTGAAACTGCGGCTCACTGACGTAGACGCTGATGATCGCGACCACGCCCTCGCGAATGTCCTCGGCCGCGATCGTCACGCCCTTGGGCGCGATGTTCTTCGTCGTCATGTACGAACGAATGGCCTTACCGAGGCCGGTCTTGAAGCCATTTTCGTGCGTTCCGCCCGACGGTGTGGGGATGCCGTTGGCGTACGAGCGCACGTTCTCGTCGGTGGACTCCGTCCACTGCAGCGCACACTCCATGCGCACGCCTTCGTTCTCGCGTTCGAGCGTGAACAGCGCCGGGTGAGTCGCTGGCTTGCCGCTGCTCTTGACGAGCTTGCCGAGGTAATCGTTGATGCCTTCGGGGTGGAGGAACTCCTCCTTGTTGCCGGTGGCCTCATCGAGCAGCGTGATGCGCAGACCCTTGTGCAGGTACGACTTGGCTTCCAGGCGCTCGCGCACCGTGTCCGCGTCGAACTGCGCCTTGTCGCCGAAGATCTGCGCGTCAGGCCGGAAGTGAGTCGACGTACCGCGAGCGCGTGAGTCACCGAGCACCTTCAGCTTGCTGGTCGGAATGCCGCGCGCGAAGGTCTGCTGGTGCTCCTTACCGTCCCGACGCACCGTCACCGTGAGCTGCGACGCGAGCGCGTTCACCACGGACGAGCCCACGCCGTGTAGACCGCCCGAGACCTTGTAGCTGCCGCCGTCGAACTTGCCGCCGGCGTGCAGCGTGCACAGGATCAGCTCGAGCGCGGGGCGCTTGAACTTCGGATGCATGTCGACGGGGATACCGCGACCATCGTCGATCACGGTCGCACCCTTGTGATCTTTGTCGAGCAGCACGTCGATGCGCTTGGCGTGACCGTTGATCGCTTCATCGACCGAGTTGTCGACGATCTCCCACAGCAGGTGATGGTAGCCGCGCGCATCGACACCACCGATGTACATGGCCGGGCGCTTGCGCACCGGCTCGAGGCCTTCGAGGACTTCGATGCTTTCCGCTGTGTACGTCATCTCACTTCGACTCCGGCAAAGTCGGCACCGGCGGTGGCAGCGTCACGACCTTCGAGACCGAGCCGCGCTGGAACATCGCGTGACCCTTGCCGCCTCGCGACACGGGCTTGTACTTGTCGAGGCTCACCTTCAGCGCGGTGCCCGACTCTTTCTCGACGATCAGTGCGTCCTTGGGACCGGTCAGAAGCTGCGCGCCGATGACCACGTCGGCCTTGTCGAGCTTGATCAACATCACGCCCTTGCCCGGACCGGCGAGCAGCGACACTTCGTCGGCGTCGCAAATCAGGGCGCGGCCTTGGGCTGTGGCGCAAGCCAGGTGCGCACGCTTGGTCTTGAGGCCGACGAACAGCACCTCGTCGCCCTCGTCCAGCCGCATGAAGCGGCGGCCGGAGCGTGTGCTCGGCTCGCGGTGCGCGCGCAGCGACATGCACATGGTCATGCCGTGCTTGCTCGCGGCGATCACGTACGGACCACCCGGCTCGGTCGCGCCTTCCTCGACCGGCGGAACTTCCAGCACGCGAGGGTCGAAGCTGAGCATGCGCACGATGCGCTCGCCATCGCTCAGCTTGAACATGCTCTGCAGCGGCGAGCCATAACCAGTCGTTGCAGGGATGTCGACGACGCGACTCACGTAGCACGTGCCCAGGTTCGAGAAGAACGCCACGGCTGCTTTGGTGGAGCCGGCCACGACATCGAGCACCGCATCGCCCTCACGCACGCGCGTGGCAGCCGCGTCTTTCATCTCGCGCTGACGCTTGAGCCAGCCCTGACGAGTGAGCACGACGAGCGCGTCTTCTTCGAGGATGAAGTCCTCGGCCTCGAACGACGGCTCGTCGAGGTTGCCCACGATCTTCGTGCGGCGACCGTTCGCATACGACGTCTTGAGCTCGAGCATCTCGGCACGGATCAGCTTCCAGCGAGCCTCGGGGCTCCGGAGCAGTGCGCTGATGCGCTTTTCTTCCTTGCGCTTGGCATCGAGCTCTTCCTGGATGAGCAGGATTTCGAGCTGCGCCAGGCGGTACAACTTCAGCTCGAGGATCGCCTCAACCTGATCGTCGTCCAGCTCGAAGCGCTTGATCAGCTTTTCGGCCGCGTCCTTCTTGCCCTCGGACTTGCGGATGATGCGGATGGTCTCGTCGAGCGCGTCGAAGACCTTCGCGAAGCCGTCGAGCACGTGGATGCGGCGCAGCAGCTCTTCCTGCTCGAAGCGCAGGCGCTTCTCGACCACTTCCATGCGGAACTCGAGGAAGCGCCGCAGCATCTCCCGCAGATCCAGGCGCGCCGGCCCGGCGATCTCCGGGTTCTCGGTCGGCACGAGGCAGGTGAAGTCCGCGCCGATGCTGGTCTGCAGCGGCGTGTGCTTGTACAGATAAGCCATCACCAGCTGCGGATCGCTGTCCTTCTTGATCTCGAGCACGATGCGGGTCTCGTCCGTGCTCTCGTCGCGTACGTCGAGCAGCGTCGACAGTTTCTTCTCGATGATCACTTCGGCGATCTTCTCGACCACCGTGGCGCGCTTCACCGCGTACGGGATCGAGTGGAGCACGATCACCGTGCCGCCACGCTTCTGCTCCTCGGACCTCCATTCGCCGCGCAGCCGGAAGGAGCCCTGGCCGGTGCTGTAGATGTCTTCCAGCTCTTTCTTCGTCGAGAGCAGCTGGCCGTACGTGGGGAAGTCGGGGCCCTTGATGTGCTTGAGCAGTCCCTTCACCGGGATCTCGGGGTCGTCGATCATCGCGATGGACGCGTCGATCACCTCGCCGAAATTGTGCGGAGGGATCGAGGTCGCCATACCCACGGCGATGCCCTGCACGCCGTTCACCAGCAGGTTCGGGAAGCGCGCGGGCAAGACCACGGGCTCGAAGCGCGTACCGTCGTAGTTCGGTCGGAACGTCACGGTCCGCTGGCCGAGCTCTTCGAGCAACTCCGCGGCGAGCTTCTGCAGCTTCGTCTCGGTGTAACGCATCGCGGCGGGTGCATCGCCATCGGCCGAGCCGAAGTTGCCGCGACCATCGACCAGAGGCGCCCGCAGCGAGAACGACTGCGCCATGCGCGCGAGGGCGTCGTAGATCGCGGTGTCACCGTGCGGGTGGTACTTGCCCATCACGTCGCCGACGACAGCTGCACACTTGCGGTACTTGGCGTCCGCACGCAGGTGCATGTCGTTCCACATCGTGTAGAGGATGCGGCGTTGCACGGGCTTGAGGCCGTCACGCACGTCGGGCAAAGCGCGTGCTGTGATGACGCTCAGCGCGTAGTGGAGGTAGCGGCGCTGCGCCTCGTCGGCGAGCGAGGCGTCCATGATCGGGGCGACGCCGGGCAGCGTGTCTTCGCCGTCACCGGAACCTGTACCCTTGAACAGTTTGAGCTGAGATTTGCCCTTCTGTGCCACGTGCAAAACACCTCGCGCCTGCCTGGGAGGCGCTGAATACCCTTTCAGTCAGGCCAGGGCTAGCAGAACCAGCCGCGGGGAGGCAAGAAACGCGGCCAGGGCGATAGCCGGCGGGCGTGGGGCGCGTGTAGCCGCTACGAGCACATCGAGCACCCCAGCACCCACGCATCAACCCCAGCGCGAATCCACTACAGTGGGCATAGCAGCATGCGCGTCCTGGTCGTCGCAGACGGATCGAGGGGAGATGTCCAGCCGATGGCGGTGCTGGCGTCGGCGCTGCAGCGCGAGGGGCACGCCGTCACGGTCGTCGCACCGCCCGGGATGCGCTCGCTGATCGAGGCTCGCACGCTGCGCTTCGTGCCGCTCGCGCACGACGTCGAGCTGATGCTGCACTCGGAAGCCGCAGCCGTGGTCTCGGGGATGCGCGTGATGCTGAAAGCCGCGCCCCAGTTCTTCATCGACTCGCTGAACAGCCAGCTGCAGGTGTTGCCGGAGCTGGCCAAGCAGCACGACTTCATCCTCTGCGGCGGCGTACATGCCGGCATCGCCACCGTCGCGCAGTACGCGGGCATCCCGTGGCGCTGGGTGATCTTCAGCTCCACGCTCTACCCGTCGAGCCACCACCCACCGCTCACGTTTCCGTTCGGGCGCGCGCCGCGCTGGGTGAACTACCTGGCGTGGCAGCTGACACGTTTGTTCACCGACCGTGTGCTGCGCCGGCCGATCAACGTCGGGCGCAAGCGCCTGGGCCTGCCGCGCATCACCGACGCTGCACAAAATGTGCTCTGCCCGAACCCGATCCTCGCGATGGAGCCCGAGCTCGCGCCGATCCCACCGGATTGGCCGCAGCTCGATGTGATCGGCTATCTCGACCCGGGGCAAGGTGATCCGCTGCCGGCCGCGATCGAGGCGTTCCTCGCCGCAGGACCCGCTCCCATCTACATTGGCTTCGGCAGCATGACGGATCCGGATCCCAAGGAGCGCACGCGCTGGTTCGCGCAGGCGGCCGCCCGCGTCGGAGCACGCCTCATCGTGTCTCGCGGCTGGGCTGGCTTCGGTGAAGGCTTGCCGCCCCACTGCCTCGCGATCGGCCCGGTCTCGCACCCGCGCCTCTTCGCGCGCGTCGCGGCCATCGTGCACCACGGCGGCGCTGGCACCACGGCGGCGGCGACGCGCGCCGGCAAGCCACAGCTGGTCGTGCCGCACATCGCGGACCAGTTCCACTTCGCTTCGACCGTGCATGCGCTCGGCATCGCCGCGCCGCCGCTGCGACGCACGAGGCTCACCGAGGATCGCCTGGCGGAGCGGCTCGATCAGCTCTTGCACGACGCCACGCTGCGCCAGCGCGCGCACGCGCTCGGCGAGACGCTGCGCGCCCGACCGACGCTCTCCAACGTCTCACGGCTACTCGTCAGCCACGCCGAGCCCGCCTTCGAACTCGGACCTCCGACTGCGGTCGTGCGCCTGCTGTCGGAGGGACCGGTCAGCCAACCACCAAGGTGACGATCTTGCCGGGCACGTAGATGGCCTTGCGCAGCGTCTTGCCTGCTAGCTCGGCAGCGACGCGTTCGCTGGCCTTTGCTGCCGCGATCACCACATCTTCGCTCGCATCCTTCGGGACGCTGATGCGCGCGCGCACCTTGCCGTTGACCTGCACCGGCACTTCGACGCTGGCTTCGTGCAAGGCAGCCTCGTCGAGCACCGGCCAGCTTGCGTGCAAGAGCGTGCCAGCTCCACCGATCAGCTCGTGGAGCTCGTCGGCCAGGTGAGGCGCGAACGGCGACAAGAGATGCAGCAGTGCCTCGATGCCCTCACGCAGCACCTGGCGGTCCAGTTCGCTCTCGACCTTGAACGCCGAGAGCGAGTTCATCAGCTCCATCATCGCGGCGATCGCGGTGTTCGGCTGATAGCGCTCGGAGAGGTCGTGCGTCACGCGCTGGATGCCGCGGTGGATCTCCCTGCGCGCGAGTCGCGCATCCTCGGAAAGCTCGCCGCCTCGATACGCGCTCACGCCTTTGATCGACTCCAGCCGATCGCGCAAGAGGCGCCACACGCGCTGCAAGAAGCGGTGCGAACCCTCGACACCGGCCTCCGTCCAGTCGACCTGACCTTCGGGCGGAGCCGCGAAGAGCATGAACACCCGCGCCGTGTCACCACCGAAGCGCGCGATGATGTCGTCCGGGTCGACGATGTTGCGCTTGGTCTTCGACATCTTGACCACATTGCCGACGATGACTTCTTCGCCGGTCTCCTTGACCACGCGCACGCCGTCTTCACGTAGCTTGGTGTCTTCCGGGTAGTAGTACAGCTTGTGCGCAGGGTTCTCCGGATCGAGCCGGGAGTAGAACTCCTTGCACACCATGCCCTGCGTGAGCAGCGCGGAGAACGGCTCTCGCGGCGTGTCCTTGGGCAGAAAGCCCAGATCGATCATCGCGCGCTGCCAGAAGCGTGCGTAGAGCAGGTGCATCACTGCGTGCTCTTTGCCGCCCACGTAGAAGTCGACCGGCAGCCAGCCGCATGCCGCTTGCGGATCGACGGGCGCCTGCGCGTGGTGCGGTGAGGTGAAGCGATCGAAGTACCAGCTCGACTCGACGAAGGTGTCGAAGGTGTCGGTCTCCCGGCGCGCGGGCTTGCCGCACTTGGGGCAGCTGACGTTCACGAACGACTCGACCTTGGCGAGCGGCGAGCCGCCGACGCCCGTGATCGTGACGTCGAGAGGAAGCTCGACCGGCAGGCTCTCGCGCGCCACCGGCACGATGCCGTCGGTCTCGCAGTGCACGACCGGGATCGGGCAGCCCCAGTAGCGCTGCCGCGAAACGAGCCAGTCGCGCAGGCGGTAGCTCGTGGTCTGGCTGCCCTTGGCTTCCGCCGTGAGCTTCTCGGTGACACGCCGCTTGCCGTCTTCGTTTGGAACGCCGTCGAAGGGGCCGCTGTTCGTCATCACACCAGCGTCCACGAACGCTTCGTTCATGGCGGCTGCGTCGAGGGTCGTGCCGCTCGGCTGGATTACCACTTGGATCGGCAAGCCATAGGCCTTGGCGAACTCGAAGTCGCGCTGGTCATGTGCGGGCACCGCCATCACGGCGCCGGTGCCGTAGTCCATCAGCACGAAGTTGGCGATCCAGATCGGGATCTGCTGGCCGGTCAGCGGGTGCACGCAGTAACGACCGGTG
>DASVHQ010000093.1:0-7738 GCA_036382515.1 Polyangiales bacterium
TGATGAAGCGCTGGGGTCGCAACGGTCCGTTCATCGGCTGCGAGGGTTACCCCGAGTGCAAGTACACCCGCCCGCTGCCCGGGCAGGGTGACGCTGACGGCGGCGACCGCCAGCCGCAGCTCACGGAGTACAAGTGCGAGCTCTGTGGCGCACCCATGCTGAAGCGCTGGGGCCGCAACGGGTTCTTTCTCGGCTGCTCGACCTTCCCCAAGTGCAAGTCGACTCGCTCGTTGCCTCTCGGTGTGGCGTGTCCCAAGTGCGGTGGCGAGATCATCGAGATCCGCGGCAAGAAGGCCCGTCGGCCCTTCTATGGCTGCACCAACTACACCAAAGAGATCAAGTGCGACTTCCGCAGCTGGCAGAAGCCGGTGCCCGAGGCGTGTCCGCAGTGCAACGCGAAGTTCCTGGTGCAGGCGGGTAGCGCGAAGGCGCCGATCCTGCGCTGCCTCACCGAGGGCTGCGGTTTCCAGAAGAATGTGCCGCCGCCCGGTGAAGCGGCCGAGGGCGCAGAGCTCGCAGCAGAGATTGCAGCGGCGACCGGCACGCAAGCGTAGGCGCCATGGCGCGCGTCGTGACCATCGTTGGGGCGGGGCTGGCGGGCACCGAGTGCGCGTGGCAGCTCGCGCAGCGCGGCGTTCGCGTGCGCCTACTCGAACAAAAGCCCAAGGCGAGAACGCCCGCGCAGACCGGTGACGGGCTGGCGGAGCTGGTGTGCTCGAACTCGTTTCGTGGTGCGGCGCTCGCGAATGCGGTCGGACTGCTCAAGGAAGAGCTGCGACGCGCGGGCTCGCTCGTGATCGAAGTCGGCGACCAAACGCGCGTGCCTGCGGGCGGCGCGATGGCGGTCGACCGTGAACACTTCTCGGCCGAGATGACGCGGCGCATCCACGCGCACCCGCTGATCACGGTGCACAGCGAGGTCGTGACGAGCTTGCCCCAGGACCGCCCGTTGGTGCTGGCCACGGGGCCGCTGACCGGCGATGCGCTGGCTTCGGACCTGGCGCGTGTGATCGGCGCCGAGCATCTGGCGTACTACGACAGCATCGCACCGATCCTCGCGGCCGACTCGATCGACTGGGACGCGGTGTTCACCGCCTCGCGCTACGACAAGGGCGGCGACGACGCGTATGTGAACTGTCCGCTCGACAAGGAGCAGTACGAGCGCTTCGTGGCCGAATTGCTGACCGCCCAGAAGATGGTTCCACACGCGTTCGAGGAGCCACGCTACTTCGAAGGTTGTTTGCCCATCGAAGTGATGGCCGAGCGCGGCGCGCAGACGCTGTCGTTCGGGCCGATGAAACCCGTCGGTCTGCGTGATCCGCGCACGGGTAAGCGGCCGCATGCGGTGGTGCAGCTGCGTCGCGAAGATGCCGACGGCACGGCGTACAACATGGTCGGCTTCCAGACGCGCATGCTGCATCCGGAGCAAAAGCGGGTGTTCGCGTTGATTCCCGGCCTTGCCAATGCGCGCTTCGAGCGCTTCGGAACGGTGCATCGCAACACCTTCGTGGATGCGCCGCGCGTGCTCGGCGCCGACCTGTCGTTGCGCGCTGCCGCGCAGGTCTACCTCGCGGGGCAGATCTGTGGCGTCGAAGGCTACGTCGAGAGCGCGGCGTCCGGCTTGTGTGTGGGCATCACGCTCGCGGGCACGCTCCTGGGTACGCCGCTGCCGCTGCCGCTGCGCGGCACGGCGCTCGGCGCGCTCTTGTCGCACTTGTCGCGACCGAGCGACGACTTCCAGCCGTCGAACGTGGTGTGGAGCATGTTCCCGCCCTACGAAGGCAAGCGCCTGGGTAAGCGTGATCGTCACCTCGCGCTGGCCGAGCGCGCGCTCTGCGAGCTCGACCCGTGGCTGGTGCAGATCGGTCGGCCGAGCGTGGGCGCTGGCAGCGCGCACGCGCTCGAGGTCACGCGCGGCCCGGGCGAGAGCGCCGAAGCCGAGCGCACACGCTCGCTCATCACGCAGGACCTGGCAGGAAGCGAAGGCTGAGCGATGTCCGCGCCTGCGCACGACGCGCCGCCCGACGACGCGAGCAAGCCCGAGCCTTTTCTGCCACGCTGGGCCGTGTATGTGATGGTGCCCGGTCTGCTCGGCCCGCTGCTCATCCTCGGCTTCATCCTCTTCACCGAGTACGCCCACGACGAAAGGCGCTGTCCGTACAGCCCGTTGTCCGAGCGCACGCTTGCGGCCGACGTGCGCGTGCGCGAGGACGCTCGGCGCTGCATGACCCGCGCCGAGGAGCGGCGCTACACGCTGTTGCGTGGGCCCAGCGAGCGCGTGCTCGGGCGGCGGCGCTTCGCTCCGGACGCCTTCGCGCGGGGCCACTACCGCTGGCAGGCGAGTCTCGGGCAGGACGGCCAGGTGCACGTCAGCGTCCACAACGACGGACACGCCGACGCCGAGTTCCGCGAGGGCACCGCGGCCGAGCACGCACAAGCGCAGTGAGAAACTTGCGTGCAGGCCGCCGGCGCGGAACGCTCGAGGTGTGCGACCCGAGAAGCCCGAACCCGTAGCGCCAGACCGCGAGCTGCTGACCGAGCAGATCGAGCTGTTCGTGCGTTACCTGCAAGGCGAGCGGCGTAGCGCCAAGCACACGGTGAGCGCCTACTCGCGCGACTTGGCGGAGCTCGCGGACTTCGTGCGCACGCAAGGCTTCCCGGCCGACGCGGCGCGCCTCGACCTGCTCGCGCTGCGTTCGTTTCTCGCCTCGCTCGTCAGCCGCAACGGCTCGGCCACGATCGCGCGCAAGATCGCATCGTTGCGCACCTTCTATCGGTTTCTGGTGCGGCGCGGCATGGCGCAGCGCAACCCCGCGGCGGCGCTGCGCTTGCCCAAGGTGCCGCGGCCGCTGCCGAAGTTCCTGGCGATCGACGACGCGATCGCGCTGGTCGAAGCGCCTACCGAGCACGGCCACGACGACGCGCGTGCGCTGCGCGATCGGGCGATGCTCGAGTTGCTGTACGGCGCCGGCGTGCGCGTGAGCGAGCTTGCGGGCTTGTCGCTCGAAGCCCTCGATCTGCCGCAGGCCAGGGCGCGCGTGCAAGGCAAGGGCAACAAGGAACGTGTGGTGCCGCTCGGGCCACCCTGCATCGCTGCCTTGCAGGTCTACCTCGCCGTGCGCGGCACGCTACGCAACCCGAAGACCGGCATCGAAGACCCATCCGCGGTCTTCCTGGGCCGGCTGGGCACGCGGCTGTCGGTGCGGCAGGTGCAGAAGCTCGTGGGGCGTTATGGAGCGGCCGCGGCAGGGCGCGGCGACCTGCACCCGCACGCGCTGCGACACACCTGTGCCACACACCTGCTCGATGCAGGCGCTGACCTGCGCGGCATCCAAGAGTTGCTCGGCCACGCCAGCCTGTCCACGACGCAGCGCTACACGCACGTTAGCATCGATCGGCTGATGGAGGTCTACGACCGTGCTCACCCTCTCGCGCGTCGCTGCAAGGTTGGGGAGCGGGCAACCTGACCCACACCCAACGTCGTGCCGACTTGACAGGCCGGGCACGCGGCCTAGGTTGCCGGCTCTGCGCCCGCGAGCGCAGCGGAGCCCCGCCATGGCCGACCCTTCCGAGCAATCGCCGCGCTTTCATTCCACCACCATCCTCGCCGTGCGCCGGGGCGAGCGCGCTGCGATGGCCGGCGACGGCCAGGTCACACTCGGCCAGACCATCATGAAAGGTACGGCGCGCAAGGTGCGACGCCTCGCGGAGGGTCGAGTTCTCGCGGGCTTCGCCGGAGCGAGCGCCGACGCGTTCACTCTGCTCGATCGCTTCGAGGCCAAGCTCAAGAGCCACCAGCACAACCTGACGCGCGCCGCCGTCGAGCTCGCCAAGGACTGGCGCACCGAGCGCTACCTGCGCAGGCTCGAGGCCATGCTGATCGTGATGGACGCCACCAGCATGCTGCTGCTCAGCGGCACCGGTGACGTGATCGAGCCCGACGAAGGCATCCTCGCCATCGGCTCGGGCGGCAGCTACGCGCTGTCGGCGGCGCGCGCGCTGATGAAGCACACGCAGCTGTCGGCGGCGGAGATCGCACGCGAAGCGATGCAGATAGCCGGTGAGATCTGCGTGTACACCAACGCTTCGATCAGCGTGGAGGAACTGTAGCCATGACGGCCACCAGCCTGACACCGCGCGAGATCGTCAGTGAGCTCGACCGCTACATCGTGGGGCAAGCCAAGGCCAAGCGCGCCGTGGCCATCGCGCTGCGCAACCGCTTTCGTCGCCAGGCCGCTCCGGCGGAGCTGCGCGACGAGATCATGCCCAAGAACATCATCATGATCGGGCCCACGGGCGTGGGTAAGACCGAGATCGCGCGGCGGCTGGCCAAGCTCGCGCAGGCGCCGTTCGTGAAGGTCGAGGCGTCCAAGTTCACCGAGGTCGGCTACGTCGGTCGCGACGTCGAGTCGATCATCCGGGACCTCGTCGAGGTCTCCATCGCCATGGTGCGCGACGAGCAACGGCAACGCATCGAGGTGCGCGCACGTGAGCAGGCCGAGGAGCGGCTCTTGCAGCTGCTGGCGCGACCTGCGGCCGTGGCGGCCGGTGCGCTGCCCGGCGGTCGTGCGCCTTTCGTGGTGTCGTCTCAAGGCACCGTGCAACGGCCCGACCCGAACGCGGCCGAGGTTGGAACGCTGCGGACCAAGCTGCGCGCCGGCGAGCTCGACGACGAGCTGATCGAGCTGGAGGTCGCCGAGCAGAGCTCGCCGCTGGTGTCGATCTTCGGCAACGCGCCGGGCATGGACGACATGGAGTCGCAGCTCAAGGACATGCTGGGCAACCTGCCCGGCATGCGTGGCAAGAAGCAGGCGCGCAAGTTCAAGGTCAAGGACGCGCGCAAGCTGCTCGAAGACGAGGAAGCGCAGAAGCTCATCGACATGGACGCAGTCAAGCGTGAGGCCGTGGAGCGCGCGGAGCAGAACGGCATCGTCTTCCTCGACGAGATCGACAAGATCGCTGGGCCCAAGGCCTCGCAAGGTCCCGACATCTCGCGCGAGGGCGTGCAGCGCGACCTTCTGCCCATCGTCGAGGGCTCGAGCGTTCATACCAAGCACGGCACGATCAAGACCGACCACATCCTGTTCATCGCGGCGGGCGCCTTCCACGTCTCCAGCGTCTCCGACCTGATCCCGGAGCTGCAGGGGCGGTTCCCGATCCGCGTGGAGCTCCTGCCCCTCGAGAAAGCGGACTTCGTGCGGATCCTGCAGGAGCCCAGGACCGCGCTCACCCGTCAGTACATCGCGCTGATGGCCGCCGAGGGCATCGAGCTTTCATTCACGGACGCGGCCATCGAGGCCATCGCCGACTACGCCGCGACGGCCAACGACCGGGCGCAGAACATCGGCGCCCGGCGCCTGCATACGGTGATGGAGGCGGTGCTCGACGAGCTGTCGTTCACGGCCTCGGAGCTCGCTGACAAGCGCGTGATCATCGAC
This sequence comes from Polyangiales bacterium, assembly GCA_036382515.1. Classification (GTDB taxonomy): domain Bacteria; phylum Myxococcota_A; class Polyangia; order Polyangiales; family JAFGIB01; genus JADGRF01. The sequence continues at coordinate 5,439 of DASVHQ010000093.1, forward strand.
GCCGCCGACGTCCATCGCCACCTCTCGCCGATCCTCGCGGACACCGACCTGGCGAAGTTCATTCTGTAGCGCACTTGCGCTATGCTTCGCGCCTTCCCGCTGGCGGCAGCGTCCGGCTCTGCCTGCCTGCCTCCATCACGCCCGCACGCCCGCACGCCCGAAGAAGTCCCAAGTCCATGGAAGAGCTGATCGAGAAAGCCAAGGTCCTGCACGAGGCGCTGCCGTACATTCGGCGCTTCCACGGCCGCACCTTCGTCATCAAGTACGGTGGCAGCGCCATGGTCGAGGCCGGGCTGCAAGAGAGCTTCGTGCGCGACGTGGTGCTGATGAAGTACGTCGGCATCAATCCCATCGTCGTGCACGGCGGCGGCCCGCAGATCGACGAGATGTTGCGCAGCCTCGGCATCCAGCCCAAGAAGGTGGAAGGCCTTCGCGTCACCGACGATCGCACCATGGAAGTGGTGGAGATGGTGCTCGGCGGGCGGATCAACAAGCAGATCGTCTCGCTGATCGGCCGGCATGGCGGTCGCGCGGTCGGTCTGTCCGGCATCGACGACGGTCTCCTGCTCGCCGAGAAGATTGCTCCGGTGCAGACCAAGTCCGGGCCCGTCGACACCGGCCGCGTTGGCGAGGTTCGCGAGGTTCGCCCGGCCGTGCTCAGCGCGCTGATCAACGCGGGCTTCATCCCGGTGATCGCTCCGCTCGCCACCGATCGCGACGGAAACTCGCTGAACGTCAACGCCGATACGGCTGCGGGCGAGATCGCCGCCGCCCTGAAGGCCGAGAAGTTCGTGTTGATGACCGACACCGCCGGCGTCTGCGACCGCGACGGCAAGCTGATCAACTCGCTCACGCAAGCTGACATCAACAGGCTGCGCGAGAGCGGCGTGATCTCCGGCGGCATGATCCCGAAAGTCGAGTGCGCCTTGAGCGCGCTGGCAGGCGGCGTCGGCAAGGTCCACGTCATCGACGGGCGGCGCAAGCACGCCATCCTGCTCGAGATCTTCACCGATTCGGGCGTGGGCACCGAGATCCTGCATCGGCTCGGTTGATCGCGTCGCCGCTTCACCGCTTTGTCGCTCCGCCGCTTGCTCACCGAGAGGCTCTGCCACCCATGACCAACGAAGCTCTGATCTCCGTCGCGCAACAAGTGTTGCTCGGCAACTACCGCTCCGCCCCGCTGGTGTTCGTCGAAGGCAAGGGCTGTCGTCTCACGGACGCCGACGGCAAGAGCTACCTCGACCTGTGCGCGGGCATCGCCGTGATCTCCGTGGGCCACAGCCATCCGGAGCTCGCCCGCGCCATCGCCGAGCAGGCCGCACGGCTCATGCACGTGTCGAACCTGTTCTACAACGAGCGGGCGATCGAGCTGGCGCAGCAGCTCACGCAGCGCACACCGTTCAGCAAATTCTACTTCTGCAACAGCGGCGCCGAGGCTAACGAAACGTTGTTGAAGCTGGCGCGCCGCTACCACCACGAGCGTGGCGACAAGCAGCGCACCAAGATCGTCACTGCGCTGCAGAGCTTCCACGGCCGCAGCATGGGCGCACTCACGATGACCGGGCAAACGAAGTACCAGGAGGGCATGGGCCCGATGGTGGGTGACGTCGAGCACGTGCCGTACGGTGACATCGCTGCCTTGCGCGAGAAGATCGACGCACGCACGGCTGCCGTGGTCCTCGAGCCCGTGCAGGGCGAGGGCGGCGTCGTTGCAGCGACCACGCACTACCTCGCAGCCACGCGCAAGCTCTGCGACGAGGCCGGCGCGCTCTTCATGCTCGACGAGGTGCAGACCGGCTACGGTCGCACCGGGCGTTTTCTGGCGAGCGAGTGGAGCGGTGTCGTGCCCGACGCGTGCGCTCTGGCCAAAGGCATCGCTGGTGGCTTCCCACTGGGCGCCGTGGGTCTGCGCGAACAGCTCGCCCACGGCTTGCCGCCCGGCTCGCATGGCACCACCTACGGCGGCAACGCGCTTGCGTGCGCCGCGGGCCTCGCCGTGCTGCGCATCTTCGACCAGGAGCGCCTGGTGGAGAACTCGGAGCGTGTCGGCGCGCACCTCGGCGAGCGTCTGACCGTCCTGGCCAACGACGCCACGGTTCCGGCCGCCGCACAGGCGCGGGGCCTGGGCCTGTTGCGCGGAATCGCTGTGGCCGACGGCTACGACCCGGCGCCGATCATCGCGGACGTTCGCAAGCGCGGCGTGCTGCTCTCGATCGCGGGCGGCAACGTGTTGCGTTTCTCGCCCCCGTTGTGTGTCACTGCGGCCGAAATCGACGAAGGCGTCGCGGTCGTGGAAGCGG
>DASVHQ010000094.1:0-21885 GCA_036382515.1 Polyangiales bacterium
CGCGCTTGCCCCGGATCGCTCAGGACCTCACCCCCAGCGTGCCGTCCTTCGCATCCCGGTCAACTTCGCTCAGGTCGCCTGACGAGCGGTAGGACGTTGACGACAGATTGCGTCGGGACGCACCGCCGCACGCGCGAAGGCGCCGCGTCGTGGTGTATCCTTGGCGCCGCGATGCTCTGGCCCCGGCGTAACCGCACGTTGCAGCGAGCTCTGGTGCTCGTGCTGGGCTGCGTCGCGTGGAACGCCGCGCCCGCGCATGCCCAGCAAGATTCGCGACATCTGGGCGTTCAGCTGCGCTTGCTCGCAGGCCCAAGCTACGTGCACGCGAGCCAGAGCCTCGGTCACGGCCAGTCCGACGAGATCTCCGGCGCAGCGCTCGCGCTCAACTTCGTGCTCGGTCACATGGTCAGCGAACAGCTCGCCCTCGGGCTCGATCTGTGGATGGCCTACTCCGGCGCAGCCAGCCGCGGCGTGCTGGCTTCGACCAACGTCAGCGCCGTGCACGTCGGGGCCGGCGCCAGCTACTGGCTGATGCCCGCAAACGTGTACCTGTCGGGCTCGCTCGGCCTGATGCGTTCCAGTGTCGAAGCGGCGCCGATCCGCGTCGGCACGAACCTCGAGCTGCCCGCGGAAGAAGTCACTAACCTCGGCCTCGGCGTGCACCTCGAAGCCGGAAAGGTGTTCTGGCTCGATCCGCGCTGGACGCTCGGCGCTTCGGCTTCGCTACTCTTCGGCGCCGCCAGCAACTCCGTCGGTGGCACCAGCAGCACGCGCTACTTGTACGGTCTGTGCGCCATGCTCGTGCTCGGCTTTCACTGACAACGGCCCCGGGCTTGGCGGCTTGCGCGGCTGGCCAAGCCCACGCTTTTGTGCGATTCATGGCCCCCGCAAAGCGCTTCCGGGAGCCGCAGGTTGGCCGACGCAAAAGACAGCTCAAAAGCCGCAGCGATCGTCGCCTACCAGGGCAGCGACGGCGCCTACAGTCAGCTCGCCGTGGAGCAGTACTTCGGCGAAACCGGCAAGCCCGTGGAGTGCCGCGGCTACCCCAGCTTCGAGGCGGCTCTGCGCGCCGTGGAGTGTGGCGCGGCGCACTACGCCATGCAGCCGATCGAGAACACCACCGCCGGTTCCATCAACGAGGCCTACGATCTGCTCGCTCACATGAACCTCTACGTCGTGGGCGAAGAAGTGCTGCGCATCCAGCACTGCCTGGTGGGCCTCGCGGGCGCGCAGACCAGCGAGCTGCGGCGCATCTACTCGCATCCCCAGGCGCTCTTGCAGTGCAGTCGTTTCCTCGGCTCACTCACCGACTGCTCGGTGCAGTCCTTCGCCGACACGGCGACCAGCGTCAAGCGCGTGCGCGACGAACACGACCGCACCCAGGCCGCGATCGCCAGCGAGCGCGCGGCGCAGCTGCACGGCCTGCAGATCCTCCAGCGCGACATCGCCAACCAGCGCGACAATTTCACGCGCTTCGTCCTGGTCGCGCGCACCGCCGCGCACTACGACGAACACACCACCTGCAAGACCTCGCTCATCTTCACGACGCGTGACGAGCAAGGCGCGCTGGTGCGCTGCCTCAACATCCTGGCCGAGCACGGCCTGAACCTCACGAAGATCGAATCGCGACCGCGCCCCGAAACCCCGTGGGAGTACCTGTTCTACGTGGACGTCGACGGCAACATCGCGAGCGCGAACGTCGCGGCCGCGCTGTCAGCCATGCAGCGCCACACCATCTTCTTCAAGGTGCTCGGCTCATACCCAGCGCGCGTGCGTAGACCAAGCGCGCCGCCGTCCACGTCGTAGCGAGCGCGACGCGCGAGCTCAGAGCAACCCAAACAGCGGCCCACCGCGCTTGGCCAGCTCATCCACGCGCGCGGTGACCTTCGGATCTTCGATCAGCGGCGGCGCATGCCAGGGCTTTCGACGCGCATCGATCACGAGCGCGCCCGCACAACCCCAGTGCTTGTGCCGCGTGAAGCTCGCCACGCCGTAGACATCGACCGCGGGGTTGGAGCGCGTGAAGGTGACCCACAAGAAGTTGTTCAGACTGCGCGCGCACAGCTCACTATCGTCGCAGATCACCACCAATGGAAACGTGTTGATCGGATGCGTCAGCGGCAGCTGCGCACACAGCCGCTCGATCGCGAGGTCGTCCCCGTCCACGCCGGCCGCATAGCCAGGCCCGCGTAGCGCGAGCACACCCGGCAGGCACACACGCGCATCTTCGAAGCCAGCGGGGAGCGTGAGCGCCGCCGGCACGGCGGTCGGCAGCGCGCGCCGCGGCTTGCCGCGCGCGGCGATCACGAGCTTGGAGCCCTGGTTCATCGCCGGTCCGCTGTAGTCGAGCGTGTCGATGGTGGTCTCGGTCTGGAAGTGCAGGTCGCGCCGCGGCTCGAAGCGCGCGAGCACGTGCGCGAGGAAAGCCGGGATGTCGTTCACGTCGAGCTCGGGCGCGTCGCTGCCGTCCACGATGCACACGTACTTGGCCAGCGACATCTGGCCCTGGCCGAGGATCGCATTGGCTTGCGTGAGCAGCTCCTGCGGTTGATCGGGGACCGCGTACGGGCTGTAGCGCTCGCTGCCGATCGCGAGCAAGAGCGGATGAACTCCGGCCGCATCGACCGCGTTCACCGCCTGCACGCCCTGCACGACCGTTGGGATCACCGGGCCCGTGAGCTCGTGGATCAACTCGCCGAAGGTGCTGTCTTCCTGCGGTGGGCGGCCCACCACGGTGAACGGCCAGATGGCGCCGCTGCGATGGTAGACATGCTCCACTGTGAACACGGGGAAGTCGTGCTTCAAGCTGTAGTAGCCGAGGTGATCGCCGAACGGGCCTTCGGGCAACATGCGTCCAGGCTCGATGTAGCCGCTGATGCAAAAGTCGGCGTCGGCGTGGACGGGCAAGCCGCGCGTGCCGTCCGGCTGGCGCGGCTGGCGCGGCTCGCACAGACGCACCCGGCGCCGGCCGAGCGCACCCGCGAAGAGCAGCTCGGGCAGCCCTTCGGGCAGCGGCATCACCGCCGCAAGTGTCATCGCGGGCGGCCCACCCACGAAGACGTTCACGCGCAGCCGCTCTCCGCGGCGCAGCGCCGCCGTGTGATGCACGCCGATGCCCCGGTGAAGCTGGTAGTGCAGCCCGATCTCACGATCCTGCTCGTACTGCCCGCCTGACAGCTGCACACGATACATGCCGAGGTTCGAGCGCATGGGACCGGGCGCGTCGGGGTCTTCGGTGTAGACCTGCGGCAAGGTCACGAAGGCGCCGCCGTCGTCTGGCCAAGAGTGCAGCTGCGGCAGCGCGCTGATGCGTGTCTCGTTCGCCAGCACCGGCGCGTGGCGCGTCTGCTTCGGCAGCATCGTGAGCGCGGTCCACGGCACACCCAGGTAGCGCAGCGGCCGGCTGAACACCTGGCTCGGGTCCACTTTCAGCTCGACCAACCGCTGCACGGCGTCGAGCGAGTCGCGGAACATGAAGCGCGCGCGTTCCAGCGTGCCAAACAGGTTGCCCACCATCGGAAAGGCGGTGCCCTTGACGCGCGAGAAGTACAGCGCCGGCCCACCTGCAGCATACACGCGGCGCTGGATCTCGGCGATCTCCAGCCGCGGATCGACTTCGGCGTCGACGCGGATCAGATGTCCGTGCCGCTCCAGGTCGTCGACGCAATCCTTGAGGCAGCGGTAGCCCATGCTCTGCGCAAGTTGCGCTGCATTAGCAAGCGGCCGCGGCCCCGTCAAAGCATGCCGCCGCCTCGCTTGTGTCACAGCGGCGAAGCAGCCGCCACCACGTGGCCCGTCCGCACACGGTCAGCCGTCGCCCCCGCCCCCCAACGCACGACGGCTGCGAACGGATCAGAGCCCTAGTTCTGGCCGACGGCGCGCACGACGGGAACGACGGGCACGGCAGCAAGCTGCGTGTCACCCGCGAGCTGGCGGCAGATCAGGCGGGTCAGACCGTAGCCTTTGATCTTGTTGAGTAGCGTGCGGCGCGAGATGCCGAGCGCATTGGCCGCGTGCGTGCGGTTGTGCCCGTTCTCGATGAGCGCGCGCGCGATCTCGACGCGCTCGGCGTTGCGACAGATCGCCCACAGGCGCTTGGGGGCTTTCACCACTTGTTGCGAGAGCTGCTCGCCTGCGGACTGCACGATTTCCGACATGATGCCTCTCCTGACCGATGCCCGATGAAGGGCGTCCACCTTGGGGGGACAGCGCGGAACCGCCGCGGCTGCCGTGCCTCTCCCCTACAGGTGGCGGGCATGTGGACTTCTGGTCGGAGAATTCGCAGTGAGCTGCACGCAAAATGCGCAGCCAACCGGAGCGCGCCAAGAAAACCTCCAATGATTTCATGGAGTCATGGAGTCATGGACGCCACGCCCGAGCCTGGCCCTATTGGTTCAGGCAGATGCTGACCGGCTGATGGCCGGTGCCGTCGGGCAGCGGGATGTTCGTCGCGCGGCAGAATTCGTGGCCGCCAATGCAGTCGAGGTCACCGCCGCAGAGCGCGGTGCAGAACTGGCGGGCCGGCGTGACCGAGCGGTCCACGGCACAGGCGCCGCGCGCGCAGTCGTCAGGCTTCGAGCAGGCGTCGTTCTGCATGCCCGACCCGATCGGCTTGCGGCAGAAGAGATCGATGCGATTTTCGGCCGTGTTGCCCTGGATGGCGCACACCGTGCCTGCGTGCACGGCGCAGTCCTGATCACGCTGACAGCCAAGCGCGCAGAACCGGCTCTTGTCCTTGTCGCTCTCCGCGCAAATGTACGCGTCGGAGAAGGCCTGGCAGTCGGCGTCGGTCTTGCAATGCGGCACGCAGGCGCGCGCAACCAGCGGCCCACCCAGGATCGGCGGCACGTCGGCGCGCGCAACGCAGCCGAGGCCGAGCTCGTCGACGGTGATCCCGCACTCCGAGTCGGCCCGACAGCAGCCGGCGAAGGTCTTGGTGCCGTGCTTGGCATCCGGACACAGCGTATCGGTGGAGCCGGGCACAGCGCGCGGATAGCAGTGCTGGCCGGTGTCGAAGGCCGAACCGCAGACCTTCTTGGTTGCACCCGCGCAGCAGGCGTGACCCGTCAGGCTGCTGCCCGCGACCGCAGGCGGGGCCGAACAGGGCTCGCACGACGCGAGTGATGTGCTGCCCGCTTGCGGCATAGCCCCATCGGAGCCGGGCCCCGCATCGTTGCGCAGGCTGATGCTGCCGGCCGAACCAGCCGCGCCTGCGCCCGCGCCTTGGCGCAGCTTGTCGAGATCGTGCTGGCAGCCGAGGAGCGTGGAGCCGAGCGCAAGCAGGCCCGCGATGAAGGTCGCAGTACGCATCAGAAGCTCCCTCTCAGCTGTGCGTACCCGGGACCCACGCCGAGCGAGGCCGAGGCCTTCTCACTCGACCCGCCGGAGCCGGCGATGAAGAGCACGACCGACGTGACGGCCGCGGCTGCCGACAGCCCGAGAAACACCGTGGTCAGCGTGTCGGCGCTCTTCACGCCGGAAGCGTCGATCTGCGCGCTCGTACAACCCGTCGCGCCGCAGCTGTTCTGGAGGTCCGTGTACTTGCCACTGCCGACCAGCCAAAACACACCCGAGCCGCCAGCCAAGAGCGCCGCCGCGCCGAGCGTGACGAAGCCCGCGGTGCGCAAGCCGTGGCTGGGCCCGGCCGCGAGCTGTGTGGGCGTTGCAGCTGTCGACGACGCCACCGAGGCCGGCGCAGCAGGTGCAGCCACGGGCACGGGTGTGGGCGCTGGCGCGGCGGGCGCCGCCATCGGCTGCAGGGCGATGCGCAGCACCATGTCCTCGCTGCCCTCGACGCGCAGCGGCACGCGCACTTCCTGGTAGCCATCGGCCACGGCGCTCACCGTGTGATCGCCCAGGCCGAGCAAGAGCAAGTTGCCGGGCTCGAGCGCGGCTTGCTGGCCATCCACCCAGGCCTGCGCCTGCGCGGGCTCGAGCAAGACCTGGTAGCGGCCCACGTAGGCGCGCGACTGATCTATCAGCTTCTGGGTTTCCTTGCGCTTGTCGTCGGTCAGCGGGCGCTGGGTGTCTTGCATGGCAGCCGTCAGCTCGCGCAACGCATCGACGTAGAGCTTGAGCTCGAAGGCCGCCATGCCCATGCCACGAAAGGTGCGGGCACTGGGCGTGAGCGCATGCGCACGCCGGAACAGCGCACGCGCCTCGGCCCAGTTGCCCAGACCGAACTCGCGCACGGCCTCTTCGATCGTGGTCTGATACTGCGCACTGGTGTCGTCCGCGTGCACGCGGGCAGTGCCGAACGTTGCGAACGAGCCGAAGCAGGCGGCGCAACACAGCCCCAACCCCAAGAGGCGTGGCCGTAGCCGGTGCTGATTCATCAGGAGCCTCCAGAGCAAGGGCGAGGACAGAGCCGGCTCATACTACCGGGGTTCCGCGCGCACGTCAGCGGACGGAGTACGCGCAGGCGAAAGAAGCCAGCACCGGGATCGGCTAAATCAGAGATTGCGATTCGGGATCGGTCCATCGTGCCGGGCAAGGCGTCGGGGTCGAGGAGGGGCGTCGAAGGAAGGGTACGTCCCCTTTCGAGGCGCGCCGACATAGATCTCGGCGATTTGAGCGGTACGAGAGGCCGTTCCAGGATCGTGATCTCTGATTTAGGAGCTCGGCGAGCTGGCCTCGGCGCGCTCCGCGGCTGCCGCCAATCGGCTGCGCTGCCGCGCGGCGAGCGCGATCTGTGCTCGATGCAGGCCCGCACCGATCGCGGCGGACAGCCCCAGCAGCACTGCGCCGGGCACGCTCTGGTGCACACCCGGGTGCAGCGTGGCGATCCACTGGAAGGCTATCGCGGCCGCCATCCCGAGCGAGGCCACGTGCGCGATCACGCGCAGCGAGCTGCGCGCCGTGCGGCCGTACAACTCGGCCGCCAGGTAGCCCAAGAGCGAGAAGGCCGCGACCCCCTCCAGAAGAATCAAGGCCTGGGAGCGGCCGGAGCCGACGCGAGTGACGAAGGCAAACACCACCCCCATGGGTGCTGAGCTCCGACCGGGCTGCAGCCCGCGCCACGGGTAGAGCGCAAGCAGCGTGACGTAGAGCGCGAGCCAAGGCAGCGCGCGGCGCGCCGTGGCGGCTTCGAAACGCCGCTCGCGCGCGGGCCTGTGCGCGACCGAGCCTGCGCTCGACCGAGCCTGCGCTCAGCCGATCTTGATGGCCGGGTTCAGCTTCGGAGCTTCGCCGCGGTAATCGTAGATGCCCACGCCGGACTTGCGACCGAGCTGCTTCTGCTCGGTGAGCTGGATCAGCGTCTTGGGCATGACGTAGCGGGTGTCGCCGAGCTCGCGATGCATGGTCTCGGCCATGGCACGCACGATGTCGAGACCGATCAAATCGGAGAGCGCCAGCGGGCCCATCGGGTGGCCGCAGCCGAGCTTCATCGCAGTGTCGATGGCTTCCGCGGTGGCGATGCCGCTCTCGAGCGTCTCGATGCCGTGCAAGAGGTACGGCACGAGCAAACGGTTGACGATGTAGCCGGGCGAAGCCTGCACGCGCACAGCAGTCTTGCCGATGTGCTTGCAGAACTCTTCGGCCTTGAGCGCGGCGAAGTCGGCCGTCTTGTCCAGCGTGCCGAGCTCGATCAGATCCATGGCGGGCACGGGGCTGAAGAAGTGCAGACCCAGGAAGCGCTCGGGACGCGAGAGCCCTGCAGCAAGCGCTTCGAGGCGCAGCGACGAGGTGTTCGTACCGAGCACCGCTTCGGGGTGCATCTTGGCTTCGATGTCCTTGAGCAGCTTGAGCTTGGTGGGCTCGTCTTCGACGGCCGACTCGATCACGATGTCGGCGCACTGGACGGCGCCCAGGCCCGACGACAGCTCGATGCGCGCCATGACTTCGGCGCACTGCTCGGCGGTCATCTTGCCGCGCTTCACGCGACGGTCGAGGGACTGCTGGATCTTGTTCTTCGCATCGCTGAGGTCACCCGGCGTGACCTTGATGCCCTTGACCTTGAGACCGGCGACCGCAGCCACCTCCATGATCCCACGACCCATCATGCCGCAGCCCACTACCGCTACCGTCGCTACGCTCATGAACGCTCTCCTTCGTACCGTGCTGCCGGGGCAAGAGGCCTCCAGCGCGCGCTAGCAGGTGTGTAGCCTGCCCACATGGGTGCGTCAACCACCCGCGCTGGAGCTGTCGCAATTCCGCGCAAGTACAGGGTTTTTTGAGCAGCTCTGCCCGTGATTTCCTGCCTCGAGCGATCGATCAAGCTCACGCGGCGGCACCGGGCGCGTGTTCAGTGTAGGCTGCTCGGATGTCGTCGCTCGAATCGTTTCACCCGGCGGTGGCGCGCTGGTTCGAGAGCGAGCTGGGGCGCCCGTCCGCACCGCAGCGCGATGGCTGGCCGCACATCCAGCGTGGCGAGCACACGTTGATCGCGGCGCCGACCGGCTCGGGAAAGACGCTGGCCGCGTTCCTGTGCGCGATCGATGCGCTGGTGCAGGAAGGGCTCGCCGTCGGCACGCTGCCCGACGAGACGCGCGTGCTCTACATCTCGCCGCTCAAGGCATTGGGCAACGACGTCGAGAAGAACCTGCAAGAGCCGCTCGTGGGCGTGCAGCGGGAGCTCGCTGCGCTCGGCGCTCCGCCCATGGCGATTCGCACCTTCGTGCGCAGTGGCGATACGTCGGCGAGCGCTCGCAGCGAGCTGCGCAAGCGCCCGCCTCACATCCTGGTGACCACGCCCGAGTCGCTCTACGTCTTGCTCACGAGCGAGAGTGGCCGGCGCGCGCTCGCCAGCGTGCGCACGGTGATCGTCGACGAGATCCACGCGCTGGTCGGAGATCGACGTGGCGCGCACCTTGCGCTCTCGCTCGAACGGCTCGATGCGCTGGCGGGGCGGCACGTGCAACGCATCGGCTTGTCGGCCACGCAAAGCCCGATCGAAGAGGTCGCGCGCTTCCTGGTCGGTGCGCAAGAGCAGCCGTGCGCGATCGTCGACCACGGCCACCGGCGTGAGCTGAATGTGCAGATCGAGCTGCCTGGCTCGCCGCTCGAAGCCGTGATGTCGCACGAGGTGTGGCACGAGGTCTTCGAGCGCATGGCGCAGCTCATCCTGGCGCAGCGCACCACGCTGGTGTTCGTCAACACCCGGCGCATGGCCGAGCGCGTGACCAAACAGCTGGCCGATCGTCTCGGTGCCGAGCACGTTGCGGCGCATCACGGCAGCCTGTCACGCGAGCATCGGCTGCAGGCCGAGCAGAAGCTGAAAGCCGGGCAGCTGCGTGCGCTGGTGGCCACGGCTTCGCTCGAGCTGGGCATCGACATCGGCTCGGTCGACCTGGTGCTGCAGCTGGGCGTGACGCGCAGCATCGCGAGCTTTCTGCAGCGCGTCGGGCGGTCCGGACACCGCGCAGGCGCCGTGTCCGAGGGGCGCATCTTCCCGCTCTCGCGCGACGAGCTGGTCGACGCGGTGGCGCTGCTGCAAGCGGTGGAGCGCGGCGAGCTGGATCGCGTGCAGGTCGCGCCCGCCACGCTCGACATCCTCTCGCAACAAATCGTGGCATGCGTGGCTACGCAGGAATGGCACGAAGACGAGCTCTACGCCCTGGCCACCCGCGCCTACCCCTACCGCGGGCTGCCGCGCGCCGACTTCGACGCAGTGCTGCGCATGCTGAGCGAGGGCTTCGCCACGCCACGCGGCAGGCGCGGCGCGCTGCTGCATCACGACCGCGTCAACGGCAGGCTGCGCCCGCACAAGTCCGCCCGGCTCACCGCCATGACCTGCGGTGGTGCGATCCCCGACAACGCCGACTACGCCGTGGTGCTCTCGCCCAGCAACCTCACGGTTGGCAGCGTGAACGAGGACTTCGCGATCGAGAGCATGGCGGGTGACGTGTTTCAGCTTGGCAACAGCTCGTGGCGCATCCTGCGTGTCGAGCGCAGCATCGTGCGCGTGGAAGATGCTCGTGGCACGCCGCCCAGCATCCCCTTTTGGCTCGGCGAGGCTCCCGGGCGCAGCCACGCGCTATCCGTCGGCGTGAGCGCGCTGCGCAAGCGGCTGGATGCGGCGCTCGAGCAAGGTGTGGACGCGGCGAAGCTCAGCCTGCGCGCCCCGCAGCTGTCGGCGGCGGCTATCGATCAGCTGGTCGACTACCTCGGCGCGGCCAAGGCCGCGCTCGGCGTGCTGCCCACGCAGGACACGCTGGTCGCCGAGCGCTTCTTCGACGAGGCCGGCGGCATGCAGCTGGTGATCCATGCGCCCTTCGGCTCGCGCCTGAACCGCGCCTTTGGGCTTGCGCTGCGCAAGCGCTTCTGTCGCGCGTTCAACTTCGAGCTGCAGGCTGCGGCGACCGAGGACGCGATCGTGCTCTCGCTGGGACCCACGCACAGCTTTCCGCTGCCCGAGATCGCGGAATTCCTGCACGCGCGCAGCGTGCGGCAGGTGCTGGTGCAGGCCCTGCTCGACGCACCCATGTTCGAGACGCGCTTCCGCTGGAACGCCACGCGCTCACTCGCGGTGCGGCGCTGGGAAGCGGGGCGCAAGACCCCTGCGCCGCTCTTGCGCATGCGCAGCGCCGATCTACTGGCACTCGTGTTCCCCGACCAGCAGGCCTGCCTCGAGAACATCAGCGGCGATCGCGAGGTCCCCGACCACCCGCTGGTGCGCCAGACCATCGAGGACTGCCTGCACGAGGCGATGGACATCGACGCGCTCGAGGCGCTGCTGACGCGCCTGGAGCGCGGCGACGCACGCTTCGTGTTCCGCGAGCTCACCGAGCCTTCGCCGCTCGCGGCCGAGGTGCTCGGCGCGCGGCCATACGCGTTCCTCGATGACGCTCCGCTCGAGGAGCGCCGTACGCAGGCCGTGCTGTCGCGTCGCTTCATGGACGTCAAGCGCGCGCAGGATCTCGGCTCGCTCGACCCCGAGGCCATCGAGCGCGTGCGTGCCGAAGCCTGGCCGAGCACTGGCAGCGCCGACGAAGTGAACGACGCACTGGTGACGCTCGGATGCATGACCGAGGCCGAAGCCCAGGCGATCCCGAGGGAGTATCTCGACGCACTGGCGCAGGACCGCCGCGCGACCTGCGTGAGCGTGCCCGGCGGCGGGCAGCTGTGGTGCGCCGCTGAACGTTTGCCGCAGCTGCAGGCGCTGCACCCGCTGGCCACGCTCGCGCCGCGGATCAGCGCGCCCGCACGCGACGTCGCAGTGGCACCGACCGAGGAGCAGGCGCTGCTCGATCTGGTGCAGGCGCGGATCGATGCGCTGGGACCGTGCACGGCACGGCGCCTGGCGAGCGAGCTGTACGTCGCACCAGCAGCGGTGCACGCAGCGCTGTGCACGCTCGAGGCGCGCGGCCACCTGCTGCGCGGGCGCTTCAGCCGGGCCGCCGAGGAAGACGAGTTCTGCGAGCGCGGCCTGCTTGCGCGCATCCATCGGCTCACCGTCGATCGCTTGCGGCGTGAGATCGAGCCGGTCAGCCCGCAGGTGTTCATGCGCTTTCTGTGCGGCTACCAGCGCGTGCTGCGTAGCGAGCAAGCACGCGGTCCACAGGGTCTCTTGGAGGTATTGACGCAGCTGTCGGGCTTCGCGGCCAAGGCGCCCACCTGGGAGAGCGACCTTTTGCCACTGCGCGTGCGCGACTACGATCCGGCGTGGCTCGACGAGCTGTGCTGGAGCGGCCAGTTGCGCTGGGCCAGGCTTTCGCCTTCGGCCCAGGAGACGCTGCGCGGCCTGGCGCTGCGCTCGACCCCGATCAGCTTGGCGACGGCCGCGAGCCTGCCGGCGTTTCATGCCTGCACCGCAGCGACGGAGGCGGCGCCCTCCGTGCATGCCCAGCGCGTGCTCGAACAGCTCGTGCTGCACGGCGCAGCGTTTCAAAGCGACCTGCAGGCCGGCACGGGCCTACTGCCGAGCGTGCTCGACGCCGCGCTCGCGGAGCTCGTGGCGCTGGGCCTGATCACCTCGGACGGTTTTGCAGGGCTGCGCGCGCTGCTCGCGCCCGCTCGCAACCAGGGACATCCACGTCATCCGAGCCGACGCGGCCAGCGCGAGCGCGGCAAGCTGGGCACCGCGAGCGCGGGTCGCTGGTCGCGCCTTGGGCCGGCCACGCTGGCGAAAGACGCGGCGGTCGAAAGCGTCGCCCGCACTCTGCTCACCCGCTACGGCGTGGTGTTTCGCAAGCTGCTAGAACGCGAGGCGGCGCCCGCCTGGGGTGAGCTGCTGCGCGTGTATCGCCGCCTCGAAGCACGCGGCGAGATCCGTGGCGGCCGCTTCGTCGAAGGCTTCTCGGGCGAGCACTTCGCGTTGCCCGAAGCGGTCGCGCAGCTGCGTCGCGCGCGCAAAGAGCCCGACCTCACGCTAGTGGCGCTGTGCGCATCCGACCCGCTGAACCTGCTGGGCATCGTGCTACCGGGCGAGCGCGTGGTCGCCCAGCCTGGCAGCCGCATCGTTCTGCAAGACGGGGTCGTGGTCGCCGTGCGGCAAGCCGGCCAGACCGAGCTCATGACCGAGCTCGCCCCGGAGCTGGCAGCGCAGGTGAGGAGCCTGCTGGTGCGGCCCGAGCGCAACCGCGGCGTGCAGCCTGAGGCCGGGCACGCCGGCGCTGGTGTGTCCGTGTGAGGCCCTGTGGCCGGCTGGCCGCCGGCTCGACCCGCCGGAGCACGACCAGGCGACGCGCATAGCCGCGCACGCGGCCCCCGCGCCGGTTACTATGTCCGCCGGACCGGCAGCGCTCGCCGCGCACGCCCCACCCGCCATTGCCCGTGACCGGCCCACGCCCACAGCCAGCATCGCCCGCGACGCCCGACCTGCCGGGTGAGCCCTTCGCCGTGCACACGCGCTTGCACGACGGCTTCGCGACCGCGGCCGCGGAGCACGAACGCGTGGCCAACCGCTACTCGCTGGTGCGCCTTTTGTCGTTCGTCGCGGCTGCTGCGCTTATCACCAGCGGCATCATGCAACACGCCATGGTCTCGGTCGTGGGCGGCGCAGCGCTGCTCGTGGGCTTCGGTGTCGCGGTGGTGCTGCACGCGCGGGCCATCGCAGCGCGCGCGGGCGCACTGAGCCGACAAGCGATCCATGCGCGGCATCTCTTGCGGCTCGGCTCCGACTGGACGCAGCTGACCAGCCGCGGCGAGGGCCTCCTGCGGCCGGATCATCCGTACGCGGGCGACGTCGATCTGCTCGGACAGGCGTCGCTCTTCCAGCGCATCGATGTGACGCACACGCGGCAGGGGGAGCACACGCTGGCGCACTGGCTCGGTGAAGCCGCGCCGGCCGACGTGATCGCCGAGCGCCAGGCCGCCGTCGCCGAGCTTGCCGCCGCGTTGCAGCTGCGCCAGGAGTTGGAAGCCGCCGCCGAGGTGCAGGACGAGCAGAAGCTCGATGCGCGTGGCCTCGACGCGCTCGCGCAGCTGCCGCCCGTGTTCGCGAGTCGCCCGCTCTTGCGAGTGCTCGTGTTCGCGCTGCCAGCCAGCACGCTGGTAGCGTACGTCGGTGGCTCGGTCGGGGCGTGGCACGCCGCGCTGTGGCTCTTGCCGGCAGCCTGTCAGGTCGGCTTGCTCATGGCCTTCGGTGCGCAGATCCGGCGCGGCCTCGATGTGGTGAGCGCCAAGCTGCCGGTGCTCGAATCCTTCGAGCGCATGCTGGTGCTGGTGGAGCGTGCGCAGTGGCAAGCGCCACTACTGCGGCGGATGCAACAGACCGTTGCGTTCGGCGACCGGCCACCCTCCGCGCACATGCGCCGGCTCTCGCGCTGGGCGGGCTTCGCCGAGCTGCGTCAGAACTTCCTGTTCCACGTCGTCGTCAACACGCTCACGCTCTGGGACCTGCACGTGCTGTGGGGCATCGAGCGCTTCGTGCGCGACGTGGGCTCGCGCACCGACCAGTGGCTGCGCGTGCTGGGCGAGCTCGAGGCGCTGGCCTCGCTCGCGACCCTCGCACACGGCGACCCGGCCGCGTCGTTCCCCGAGATCGCAAAGAGTGGTGAGGCCTTCGAAGCCACGGGCCTGGGGCACCCACTGCTCTGCCCGGCGCAGCGCGTCCCGAACGACGTCGCGCTGCGCGGACCCGGTAGCGCCCTGGTCGTCACCGGTTCCAACATGGCGGGCAAGAGCACCTTGCTGCGTGCGGTGGGACAGAACATCGCGCTCGCGCTCTGCGGTGGGCCCGTGATCGCCGAGCGGCTGCGCGTACCTGCCCTGCGCCTGCGGGCCAGCATGCGCGCGCAGGACTCGCTCGAGAGCGGCGCCAGCTACTTCCACGCCGAGCTCGAGAAGCTCCGCGGCGTGATCGAGAACGCTTCGGCCGAGCCGCCGGTGTTCTT
Source organism: Polyangiales bacterium (assembly GCA_036382515.1). Classification (GTDB taxonomy): domain Bacteria; phylum Myxococcota_A; class Polyangia; order Polyangiales; family JAFGIB01; genus JADGRF01. Next base: position 14,277 of record DASVHQ010000094.1, read on the forward strand.
CCTGCTCGACGAGCTTTTGCGCGGCACCAACGCGCGTGCGCGCCACCTCGGAGCCAAGGCGGTCTTGTTGCACCTGCTCGATCGCCACGCCACCGGCCTGTGCGCGACCCACGACGTGGAGCTGGCGGCGCTCGGCAACGAACAGCCCGAGCGCATCGCGAACGTGCACTTCACCGACGTGATTGTCGACGGCGAGATGCGTTTCGACTACAAATTGCGCACAGGTATAGTGCGCACCAGCAACGCATTGCGGCTCTTGTCCATGGTCGGCATCGACGTGCCCCGGCACGAGCGCGAAGCCCTCGAAGGCCCGCCACTGGGTGAGCCGACGAGCGCGAGTAGCGCAGCCAGCACGCAGGCGCAAGCGCAGGCCGCGAAGGGGGCGCTCTAGGTGTCGGTCGTCCAGAACCATCTGAGCAGCTTGATCCAGCTGCCTCACGTCGAGAGCGGCGAGGAACGGCGCTCGCTGTGGCGCCAGTCGATGGCCACGCTCGCGCGCGCGGCGCTCGAGCAACAGCCCGTGCCGCTCGAAGGCATCGATCCCACGCTGCTGCTCGAGGCGGTGCGCGCCGCGTTCAAGAACGACCTGCTGAACGATCTCGACTGGCTGTCGCAACCGGCCGCTGCCGCCGCGGTCTACGAGCTGGCCGCTGCGATCCCGGTGGGGCCCGAGCGCCGGCAGCTTGGCCGGCAGGTGCTCACACGCCTGTACGAGGGCGATGCCGAGACCTTCGTCGTGCTCGCGACCTCGCTCGCGGCCGAGTCCAAACGCACGCTGACCGGGCCGCCGATCCGCGCACGCGTCGCGCTCGCTCTGGAGCTACCGCTCGGCAGCGGCGTGCCCTCCGATGCGCTGGCGCTCGCGCTGATCTCCAGGCCCGACCTGCGCCGTGAGTGGGTGTCCGACCCGGCGATGGGCTCGCTGCCGTCGCGGCGTCTGGCGGCGCGCTTGCTCGAACGCGCGGCGCGCGAGTCGGCACGGCGCGCGGCGCAAGGCGACGCCGGTAGCTTGCGCGCGTTCCACGAGCCGGCCGTGAAAGCGGCATGGAAGCTGCTGCTCGCCGACCGGGAATCGCTGGTCTGGCGCCACGTAGCCACGGCGCGCGGTCTCTTGTCCAAGGCCGTCGCGGAATTCGGCGAAGAGATCGATGCGCACCTCGATCCAAAGCTCACGCCCACCGAGTGGCGCCGTGCCGCGGTCTCGCTGGCGGCCAGCATCGCGCTCGATCCGATCGTAGGCTTGCGACGCTGTCGTGAGGTGCTGGCGAACGAAACCTTGCGCTCCGATCCGGGCCTGGTCGAGACCATGGTCTTCGGTCTGGCGCGCGCAGCCGAGGTCGAGCCCGAAGCCGCCGAGGACCTGCTCGATCAGATCGTGCGCATGGGTGGCATCGAGGCGGCCGAAGCGCTGGTCGAGCTGCGGCGCGAGCGCGTTGGCGCCGACTTCGGTGCGACGGCCGCGCGTCACGCCACCGACAAGCTGAAGAAGTGGATCTCGGGCCAGCGCTTCGACGACGACGGCCGTGTCGCGCTGTGCGAGATGTTGATCGACGAGCTGTCTGGCGACCCGGATCGACAGCCCACGTTGCGCGCAGGTCTCGACAACGCGCTGCGTGCGTTCGCGGAAAAAGACGCCCGCCACGCCTTCGCGGAAGCCCAGCGCGCGTTCCAGGAAGCCATCGCCAAGGTCAACGAGCTCGAGGCCGCCACCGACGCCGACCAGAACGGACGGCGCGCGGGCTTTCGCGCGATGCGCGAGCTCGACGTGACGTTGCTCGAGACAGCCGCGCTCTCCGACCTGTTGATGATCGGCGCCAGCGGCAAGGGCGCTGCCGCGGCCGCTGCGCCCCTGGGCGATCTGTTCGAGCGACTGACGAACTGGCTCGTGCGCATGGAGGGCAAGCCCGTGCAGTCGAGCGGCGCGGTGCCACACCTCACGCTGCGTCTGCGGCGCATGCGCACGCTGCTGCACCTGGTCGACGCCGACGGCAGCTACGGCGAAGACGTCACCGGCCAGCGCCTGGATCGACGCATGCGCACCGCGAAGATGCTGCTGGGTCGCACGCGCTCCGATGCCGCCTCGCCGTTGCGCCGCATCGTCTGCGCTGCGCTGGCGCGTGCGCTCGACGCACTGATGCGCGACGAGGTCTGCGAGCTGTCGGACGTGCTCGTGGCGGTGGCCGACAACGTGCCCCACGCCCACGATCAGACGACGCTGGCCGAAGCGTCGATGATGCCGGACTTCCAGCGCTGCATCTCCAGCTACGCCGCGCTGGTGCGACCGACCGAGAAGAACGAGGCCAGCGGCCGGATGGCGCGCGCCGTGATCGACGCGCTCAAGGAGCTGGCCCAGAGCTTGCCGTGGGCGAGCACGCTGCGTGTCAGCGCGATGCGCGGCAACTTGTTGGCGCTGGCGCGCGAGCTCGAGGACATCGCCGCCGCGCGCTGCCTGCCCGAGCTCGCGGAAGGCGCCGGGCGCGACCACCTGGTGCGCCTCGAAGCCACGGTGTTCTCGCTGTGCCAGCTGACGGTGGGTGCACGCCGCAGGCTCTTGCAGCGCCAGCAACGGCCGGTACCGCTGAGCGGCACGGCGCTGGGTCTGCTGGCCATGGCTGTCGAGAAAGAGCCGCGCGACGGCGGCGGCCAGGTGAAGGAGGCCATGGAGTCGGTCTCCCGCACGCTCGAGCAAGAGCTGCCGCCGGCGATTGCCAAGGCGATCCTCGTGGTGCTGCGCCGGCTCCCGCAACTGCCAACGATCTTCGTGCCGGAGAGCGTGAACAGCTTCGTGCCGCCCGCGCCCAAGGAAGCGCCGCTACCGCCCTGGCTCACCGCGCGCCGCACGATCGGCGGCTTCTACGTGCTGCACGCCCTCGGCACTGGCGGTGTCGGCTCAGTGTTCGTGGTGACGCGCGTCGAGGAACGCCACCGCGACGGCGCCGTGCGCTTCGCGCTCAAGGTCCCCGACTACAACGCCGAAGCCGCACGCACGTTATCGGAGGAAGAATTCTTGAACATGTTCCGGCAAGAAGCCGGCGCGCTGCTCTCGTTGCCCGAGCACCCGAACCTCGCTACCTTCGTGACCTTCGATGCTGGCGCGCGACCCAAGCCCATCCTCGTGATGGAGCTGGTCGAAGGGCCCACGCTGGAGCGCGTGATCGAGCGCGGTGATCTCGACGTGCCCAAGGCGCTCTCGCTGCTCGACGGCATCGGCGCCGGACTGCAGGGCATGCACAACGTCGGCATCGGCCACCTCGACATCAAGCCCTCCAACGTGATCATGCGTGCCGGGGAGCGCGGCTACACCGAAGCGCCCACGCCGGTGCTCGTCGACTTCGGTCTGGCCGGCCGACAGGTGCGCCCGGGTTGCGCCACGGGCTCGTACGGCGCGCCGGAGATCTGGGGCCTTTTGCCGGAGCACTACGAGCCGCGGCCGATGGGCGCCGACGTCTACGCCTACTCGTGCGTCGCCTACGAAACACTCACGGGCGACACGCTCTTCGACGGCCCGGGCGAGCTTGCGATCATCAACATGCACCTCACGCACGACGGCTATCCGGAGAAGCTGCTGGCGTTGCGCGAGAATGCGCAGCTGGAGATCCTGTGCGACCTGATCGCCAACGGCCTGCGCCAGGATCCCGCGGAGCGCATCAGCGTGGCCGAGATGCGCGACGGCTTCCAGGAAGTCGGCTCGGCGCTACAAAAACTGCCCTGGCCGCTGAGCGCGAACTGAGCTCGAGTCTAGCCCGAGCCGAGCCTTACTCTCATGGCGCAACCTCAGTACCGCACGGCCCCCGAGCACACCACCGGCATGCCGGCCGGCGTGCCGTTCATCGTGGGCAACGAGCTGGCCGAGCGTTTCAGCTACTACGGCATGAAGACCATCCTCGTGGTGTTCATGACGCAGCATCTGCGCAACGCGCACGGTCAGCTGGCACCCATGAGCGCCGGAGACGCCAAGGCCACCTTCCACCTCTTCGCCGCAGGTGCGTACTTCTTCCCGCTTTTCGGCGCGGTCCTCTCCGATGCGTTCTGGGGTAAGTACCGCACGATCATGATGTTGTCGGTGGTCTATTGCCTCGGCCACTTCGCGCTGGCGGCCGACGAATCCCGCCTGGGCCTGTACGCCGGCCTTTCGCTGATCGCGCTCGGTGCCGGCGGCATCAAGCCGTGCGTGTCGGCACACGTGGGCGATCAGTTCGGCAAAGAGAACGAGAGCCTGCTCGAGCGTGTCTTCAGCTGGTTCTACTTCGCCATCAACCTCGGCTCGTTCGTGTCCACGCTGCTCACCCCGCTGCTGCTCGAGCATCTGGGTCCCAAGATCGCGTTCGGAGTGCCCGGCGTGCTGATGGTGCTGGCCACTCTGGTCTTCTGGCTGGGGCGCGGGCGCTTCGCGCACATTCCGCCCGCGGGCAAGGGCTTCATCGGCGACCTCATCTCGCGCGAGGGCCGAAAGCTCGTCGCACAGGTCGGCGTGCTCATCCTCTTCATCTCCATGTTCTGGGCGCTGTACGACCAGACCGGCTCGGCCTGGGTACTGCAAGCCGATCACATGGACCTGCACTTCCTGGGCGTGACCTGGCTGTCGTCGCAGATCCAAGCGGTGAATCCGATCGTCGTGCTGGTCTTCATCCCGCTCTTCGCCTACGCCGTGTACCCGGCCATGGGCAAGCTCTTCCACGTCACACCGCTGCGCAAGATCTCCATCGGCTTCTTCCTGATGGTGCTCACCTTCTTGATCCCGGCGTACATCGAGCTGCGTCTGGGCGCCGGGGTGCGCATGAACATCGCGTGGCAGATCCTCGCCTACGTGGTGCTCACCGCCTCCGAGGTGATGGTCTACGGCACCGGCCTCGAGTTCTTCTACACGCAGGCACCCAATCACTTGAAGTCGCTGGTGATGGCGCTATTCCTGCTCTCCGTGTCGATCGGCAATCTCTTCACCTCCGAAGTGAACAAGTACATCCAGAATCCCGACGGCACGAGCAAGCTACCCGGCGCCAGCTACTACCTGTTCTTCGCGGGCTTGATGTTCATGACCTCGGTCGCCTTCATCTTCTACGCCATGCGCTACCGCGAGCGACGCTTCGTGCAGGGCGACCAAGCCGGTGACACGCTGGCCAGCACGTAGGACGCGCCATGAGCGAACGCACCCCGAGCGAGTTGCGACAAGCCGCGGCCGCCTTCCTCGCGGACGACCCGGATCCCGAAACGCGCGTAGAGCTCGCGGCACTGCTTGCGAGCGACGATCTCACGGCCCTCGCGGAACGCTTCAGCGGGCCGCTCGAGTTCGGCACCGCCGGGCTGCGCGGCCTGCTCGGCGCGGGCGAGTCACGCATGAACCGCCGAGTCGTCGCGCAGACCACCGCGGGCCTGTGCGCGTACCTCGCACAGACCACGCCGAAAGCCAAAGAGCGGGGTCTGTGCGTGGGCTACGACGGCCGCCACATGAGTCGACAGCTGGCGGAAGAGACCTGCCGCGTGGCCGCTGGCGCGGGCTTCGTCGTGCATGCCTTCGACGCCGTCGTGCCCACCCCACTGCTCGCCTTCGCCGTGCTCGACCGAGCGGCGGCCGCTGGCGTCATGGTCACCGCCAGCCACAACCCCAAGCAGTACAACGGCTACAAGGTGTACTGGGGCAACGGCGCGCAGATCATCCCGCCGCACGACCTCGGCATCGCGCAAGCCATCGAGCGCGTGTCCTGCGTGCTCTCGCTGCCGCGCGACGATGGCATGCAAGCGAGCGGCCACGGGCTGCGTCGCAGCATGCGAGGTGTGCAAGAGCGCTACCTCGCCGGTGTCCATGCGCTGGTCGGCGTCGAGCCCGGTGGCAGTCCGCTGCGCATCGCGTACACGGCGCTGCACGGCGTGGGCGAGCCCCTCGCACGTGCCACGCTCGCGCAGGCCGGCTTCACCGATGTACACAGCGTGCAGCTGCAGTCGCAGCCCGATCCCGAGTTCCCCACGGTCGCCTTCCCCAATCCCGAGGAGCAGGGCGCGATGGATCGGGTGCTCGAGCTGGCCGGGCAGTGCGGCGCGGAGCTCATCATCGCCAACGATCCCGACGCCGATCGCCTGGCGCTCGGCTGCCGCACGCGTAGCGGTGAGCTCGTCACGCTCTCTGGCAACGAGGTCGGCGTGCTGCTCGCCGACCACTTGCTCACGCACGCGCCGGCCGACGGCAAGAACCTCGTGCTCAGCTCGATCGTGAGCACACCGCTGGTTGCACGCGTCGCGGCGGCTCACGGAGCGCACTGGGAGCCGACGCTCACCGGCTTCAAGTGGATCGCCAATCGCGCGCTCGAGCTGGAGCGCAGCCGTCAGCTGCGCTTCGTGCTCGGCTTCGAGGAGGCGCTCGGCTACACGATCGGCACCCTGGTACGTGACAAAGACGGCCTGTCTGCGGCTGCGCTTGCAGCGCGCACCGCCAGCGCCCACAAGCGTGCGGGCCGCACCCTGATCGACGCGCTCGACGAACTCTACCGCCGCCACGGCCTGTTCGGCAGCTACCCGCGCTCGATCACATTGCCGGGCGCACAGGGCGTATCGAAGATCCGCACGGTGATGCAACGGCTGCGCGCACAGCCGCCCACGCGCATCGGGCCGAGCGCCGTGCTCTCCACTCTCGACCTCGAGCAAGGCGTGCTGCGCCGCGGTTCGCACACCGAGCCCTCAGCCTTGCCCAAGAGCGATGTGCTGGTCCTCGAGCTCGAGGGCGGCCATCGCATCGCCATTCGCCCCAGCGGCACCGAGCCCAAGCTGAAGATCTACCTCGACACCTGCACACAGGTCGCGACCGCGGAATCGCTCGAACAAGCGCGCACGCGCCTGTCTCGGCTAGCCGACGGCTTGCGCGACGACTTTCTGGCACAGGCAGGCCTGGCGTAACGGTATCCGCCCAGCCGGTGGTCTAAGGGCCCGACGCGAAACAACTGGGTCGCCTCGACGCCGATCCATCCCCGACAGCAGCGTTGCGACTCCTCGAAATACCGGGAGTATTCCATCGAATTCGCGCCTTGCTTCCGGGCGCCTCAACGCCGAACCGATCGACTTGTTTCGCGTCGGGCCCTAACCACAGGCCGCTTTCTGCCCCCACGCAGGTCGATCACTCGCCGCAGCACGCGCAGTGCACACGCTTCTTGCTACGATGGCCCGCAGATGCGCGCCCTTTGGCCATGGCTGGTCGGATGTTCGTGGCTGATCGCGAGCCTGTGCTGGCTGCCCTGCGCACACGCCCAAGTCGGCGACACCGCCGCGGCGCTGCCGGGTATCATGCAGGTCGGCACGCCCGTGACCCAGCGTAGGCCGTGGTCGTTTGCAGCTGACGGCGGTTACGGCCTCACCGAGAGCCAGGCAGGCGAAGGCGCGCATCACCGGTTGAGCATGAGCCTCGCCGCAGCTGTCGGCCTCGCCGACTTCCTCGCGCTCGGCGCGCGCTTCGATGGCCGCTACGACCGCCACCCGGCCGACGCGCGCGGCGTCGATGACGGCTGGGTGGGCGACCCTCGCCTCTACCTGCGCGCCGGCAGAGCGCTCGGCCCCAAGCTCTCGCTCGGTGCCGAGTTGTTGCTTTGGGTGCCCGGCCAGCAGGCCCCGTCGCTCGACTTCGCGG
>DASVHQ010000095.1:0-12795 GCA_036382515.1 Polyangiales bacterium
ACCGGCCCAGCCGAAGTGGATCTCCAGCACCTGACCGACGTTCATGCGGCTCGGAACGCCGAGCGGATTGAGCACCACGTCGACCGGCGTGGCCAACGTGATGTGGCCCAAGCGCTCGCGACGCCGGTCTTCGATGGCGCCACCGAGGACGAGATCAACGCGCTGCTGGAACGCGCTGGAGCAGACATCAGCGGTCAGACTGCGCTCTTCGACGGGCGTACGGGCGAGACCTTCGACCAGAACGTCACGGTCGGCATCATGTACATGCTGAAGCTCCACCACTTGGTGGACGACAAGATCCACGCGCGCAGCATCGGCCCCTACTCGCTGGTCACGCAGCAACCGCTGGGTGGCAAGGCGCAGTTCGGCGGCCAGCGTCTGGGCGAGATGGAAGTGTGGGCCATGGAAGCCTACGGCGCGGCTTTCGCGCTGCAGGAGTTCCTGACTGTCAAATCCGACGACGTGCAGGGTCGAACCCGCATGTACGAGGCCATCGTGAAGGGAGATCAATCCCTCGATCCGGGCCTGCCGGAGAGCTTCAACGTGCTCATGAAAGAGCTGCAGGCGCTCTGCTTGAACGTCGAGTTGATCGACGGCACGGCAGGCACCCGCAAAGGTGACGACGTTCTTGCTGCGGAGGAGGAGTAGCCATGAAAGATATCTTCAGCTTCTTCGAGAAGCCCAAGGATCCCCTCTCGTTTTCCGCTATCCGCATCTCGCTCGCTTCACCCGAGAAGATCCGGCAGTGGTCGCACGGCGAGGTCAAGAAGCCCGAGACCATCAACTACCGAACCTTCAAGCCGGAGCGCGACGGGCTCTTCTGCGCGAAGATCTTCGGTCCAGTGAAGGACTACGAGTGCAACTGCGGCAAGTACAAGCGCATGAAGCACCGTGGCGTCGTGTGCGAGAAGTGCGGCGTCGAGGTCATTCAGAGCAAGGTGCGTCGCGAGCGCTTGGGCCACATCACGTTGGCCACGCCGGTCGCGCACATCTGGTTCCTGAAGAGCCTGCCGTCGCGCATCGGCGCGATCCTCGACATCACGCTCAAGGAGCTGGAGCGCGTGCTCTACTGCGAGAGCTACATCGTGCTCGATCCGCTGCAGACGCCTCTGCAGAAGGGCGAGATCATCTCGGAAGAGCGCTACCAGCAGCTCGCCGACGAGTTCGGCTACGACGCCTTCACCTGCAGCATGGGCGGCGAAGCCATCCTGGAGATGCTCAAGGCGATCGACGTGCACACGCTCGCCGAAGAGCTGCGCACCGACATGCGTGCGACCAGCAGCGAAGCCAAGCGCAAGAAGCTGGCCAAGCGCCTGAAGGTCGTCGAATCGTTCCGCGAGTCCGGCAACCGCCCGGAATGGATGATGCTGACGGTGATCCCGGTGCTGCCGCCGGATCTGCGTCCGCTCGTTCCATTGGACGGAGGACGTTTTGCGACCTCCGACTTGAACGATCTCTACCGTCGCGTCATCAACCGCAACAACCGGTTGAAGCGCCTTGTGGAGCTGAACGCGCCCGAGATCATCATCCGTAACGAGCGGCGCATGCTGCAAGAAGCGGTCGATGCCTTGTTCGACAACGGTCGCCGCGGCAAGACCATCACCGGTCCCAACAAGCGTCCGCTCAAGTCGCTGTCCGACATGCTCAAGGGCAAGCAGGGCCGCTTCCGTCAGAACCTGCTCGGCAAGCGCGTCGACTACTCGGGCCGTTCGGTCATCGTGGTCGGCCCCGCGCTCAAGCTGCATCAGTGCGGTCTGCCCAAGCTGATGGCGCTCGAGCTGTTCAAGCCGTTCATCTACAACAAGCTGGAAGAGCGCGGCCTCGTCACGACCATCAAGTCTGCCAAGAAGATGGTCGAGAAGGGCAAAGCGGAGGTTTGGGACATCCTCGAAGAGGTGATCACCGAGCACCCAGTCATGCTCAACCGCGCACCGACCCTCCACCGTCTGGGCATCCAGGCGTTCGAGCCGGTGCTGATCGAAGGCAAAGCCATCCAGCTTCACCCGCTGGTCTGCGCGGCGTTCAACGCCGACTTCGACGGCGACCAGATGGCCGTGCACGTGCCGCTGTCGATCGAAGCGCAGATGGAAGCGCGCGTGCTCATGATGAGCACGAACAACATCCTGTCGCCCGCGAGCGGTCGCCCGATCATCAACCCCACTCAGGACATCGTTCTGGGTCTGTACTACATGACGCGCGAGCGCCCGTTTGCGAAGGGCAACTACCGCCCCGAGCGCAAGAAGGGCGACATGCGCGGCACGTACTCGGGCCACGAAGAGGTCCAGATGGCCTACGACAACGGAGAGGTCGAGCTGCACTCGAACATCCGTTGCCGCGTGGACGGCAAGCTCACGGACACCACGGTCGGCCGCATCCTGGTCGGCCAGCTGTTGCCCAAGCAGCTCTCGTTCGATCTGGTCAACAAGGTGCTCGACAAGAAGGCGCTCTCGGCCCTCATCGACGCTTGCTACCGTACTTGCCGCAACAAGGAGACCGTTCTTCTTGCCGATCACCTGCGCACCATGGGCTTCGAACAAGCCGCGCGCGCAGGCATCTCGATCTGCATGAAGGACATGGTCATCCCCAAGAGCAAGAAGGAGATCCTCGACGCCTGTCAGGCCGAGGTCGAGACCGTCATCGAGCAGTACCAGGAAGGTCTGATCACCGACGGCGAGCGCTACAACAAGGTCGTCGACATCTGGGCTGATGCAGCTGACCGCATCGCCTCGGATCTGCTCGAAGGTATCGGCAAGGAAGAGATGACGGACCCGGAGACGGGCGAGAAGAGGCTCACGCCTTCGTTCAACCCGATCTTCATGATGGCTGACTCCGGCGCGCGTGGCTCTAACCAGCAGATTCGTCAGCTGGCCGGCATGCGCGGTCTCATGGCCAAGCCCTCGGGCGAGATCATCGAGAACCCGATCAAGGCCAACTTCCGTGAAGGCCTCACGGTGCTCGAGTACTTCATCTCGACGCACGGTGCGCGTAAGGGCCTCGCGGATACCGCTCTGAAGACCGCGAACTCCGGTTACCTCACGCGTCGTTTGGTCGACGTGGCGCAGGACGCCGTGGTCACGGAATACGACTGCGAAACGCTGGACGGTGTGTGGACAGGCGCGCTCGAAGAGGGCGGCGAAGTCGTGCAGACTCTCGGCGAGCGTATTCTCGGTCGCGTCGCACTCGAGGACATCGTCGATCCGGTCACGGGCGAAGTGCTCGTGGGCGCCAGCGGCGACATCGACGAAGACGTCGTGCGCCGCATCGAGGATGCGGGTATCGAGCGCGTCATCATTCGCTCGGTGCTCACGTGCCAGGCTTCACGCGGTATCTGCGTGCAGTGCTACGGCCGTGATCTCGCGCGCGGCTACAAGGTGAACATCGGCGAAGCTGCCGGTGTCATTGCGGCCCAGTCGATCGGCGAGCCTGGTACGCAGCTGACGATGCGTACCTTCCACATCGGTGGTGCGGCAGCGCGTGGTCGTATCGAACAGTCGAACATCGAGGCCCGCTCGGAGGGCACGGTGAAGCTCGAAAACGCTCAACTCGTCGAGCGTCGCGACGGTCAAGTCGTGATCATGAACCGCCACGCGGTGGTCAAGGTCGCGGACGACTCGGGTCGCGAGCGCGAGCGCTACAACCTGACCTACGGTGCTTACCTCAAGGTCAAGGAAGGCGACCGCGTCAAGAAGGGCCATGTCCTGTCGGAGTGGGATCCGTACGCGATTCCGCTGCTCACCGAGGTCTCGGGCGTCGTGAAGTACGGCGACGTGATCGAGGGCGTGACGATGGAAGAGCGCCTCGACGAGGTCACGGGCTTGTCGCGCCGTGTCGTCACCGAGTCGCGAGACCCCAGCGCGCGTCCGCGCGTGTCGGTCAAGCACCCGGAGACGGGCGAGACCATCGTGAAGGACAACTCGCCGGCGCGTTACTTCTTGCCGGTGGGCGCGAACATCATCCCGCAGGAAGGCCAGACGGTCGAAGCCGGCGAGATCATCGCGAAGATCCCGCGCGAGACCACCAAGACCAAGGACATCACCGGCGGTCTGCCGCGTGTTGCCGAGCTCTTCGAAGCACGCAAGCCGAAGGACCACGCCATCGTGGCCGACATCGACGGCACCGTGTCGTTCGGCAAGGACACCAAGGGCAAGCGCAAGCTGCTGCTCACGCCCGAGCAGGGCGAGCCGCGCGAGCACTTGTTCGCCAAGGGTCGTCACCTGACAGTGAAGGAAGGTGACTTCGTGCGCGCGGGCGAGCCGCTCATGGACGGTCCGAACAACCCGCACGACATCTTGCGCGTCAAGGGCGAGAAGACCTTGGCCGCATGGCTCGTGAACGAGATCCAGCAGGTGTATCGGCTGCAGGGCGTCACGATCAACGACAAGCACATCGAGACCATCGTGCGCTGCATGTTGCGGCGTGTGCGGATCAAGGATGTCGGTGACTCGACCTTCCTGGTGGATGAGCATGTCGACAAGCGCGCGTTCGAGCGCGAGAACGAGAAGGTCATCGCGCGCGGCGGCAAACCCGCCGTGGCGGAGCCCTTGCTGCTCGGCATCACGAAGGCCTCGCTGTCTGGCGACTCGTTCATCTCGGCATCGTCGTTCCAGGAGACCACCAAGGTGCTCACCGAGGCCTGCATCGCAGGTCGCGTGGATCACCTCCGCGGGCTCAAGGAGAACGTCATCATGGGCCGCCTGATCCCGGCAGGCACCGGCTTGCCGGCCTACAAGCGCCTCGACGTGCTAGTCGAAGATTCCGTCGCCATGGGCGAAGGCAGCGAGCGCGGCATCGCGCACGCTGCGAACGAAGAAGAGTAGTCGAGCGCGCAGGCAGCTGCGCACCCGCACGCCGCGCCCTGGTCTCCGCGAGGAGTTCAGGGCGCGTGTGTTTGGGACATGCTGCGTTTCTGTCCCGGGCGTGCGCGGTGAGGGCGGTGCGCGAGTTGCGCTCGCGCAGATTTGCGCTTGCGCTCTGCACACTCAGCTCACCGCCTGGTGATTTGGACTTGCATTTCGGAGTGTTCGGAGCTGCGCGATCTACGGACGGCTCGGGTGATCGCAGCCTTCCCGCAGGAGTTGTTTCCATGAATGACATCAAAGGCCGTGAGATAATGAAGCTTTCGGGTTTGGTGCTGGTGCTTGGATAGGGACTCGTGGCTTGCTCAAGCACGCCCAAGGCTTCGGGCACGACGAGCTGCACGGCCCAGTGCCCGTCCTCATTTCGGTTGCGGGCTGCCCCACAGCCCGACGCCGGTAGACCGTCGGCGTTGCCGACCATGAAATCATTGGATTTTCCGGCGCCTGCGGTGATGCCGTCGATGTGTCCGCGAGCCGGGTGGATGGACTTTGCGCGCAGTACGGCCAGCCACAGGCCGCGGCAGCCGGCTTGCCGGCTTGCCGGAGCGGGTGTTTGGCCGCAACGCGGCTACGTGCGCTAGCGCAGCCCCGTGAGATAGACCCGTTTCCAGAAGGCCCAATTCTTGGCAAGGTGCGGGTCTCGAATTCCGAGACCCAGCTATTCAAGGCCTGACCATGATGAAGATCCGCTCCGTCAACAACATCTCCGACCTCGGCCTTTCGCTCCTGAAGGGCACCTTCGACATTACGGAGGCCACTGACGCTTCCGTCCACGGCATCGTACTGCGCAGTCACAAGCTGCCGCCCGAAGAGATGGGCGAGAACCTGTTGGCCGTCGCCCGCGCGGGCGCTGGCGTGAACAACATCCAGGTCGATCTCTGCACGCAGCGAGGCATCGCCGTCTTCAACACGCCCGGCGCCAACGCCAACGCCGTCAAGGAGCTGGTGATCGCCGGCCTGCTGATGTCCAGCCGCAAGATCAACGAGGGCGCCGTCGCGCTCCAACAGCTCAGCGACAAGAGCGAAGTGGCCAAGAAGGCCGAGAAGATCAAGGCCGAGTACGGCGGCCCCGAGATCCTGGGCAAGACGCTCGGCATCGTGGGCCTGGGCGCCATCGGCTCGCTCGTGGCTCAGGCGGCGCTCGGCATGGGGATGAAGGTCGTCGGCTACGATCCATACCTCTCGGTGGCCAACGCTTGGCGCATTCCCAACCAAGCCGAGCTTGCCGGCAGCCTCGACGCGCTCCTCGCCAAGGCGGACTACCTCACGCTCCACGTGCCGGCGGTCCGCGAGACCACGGACATGGTGAACGCGGCCCTGATCGCCAAGATGAAGCCCGGCGTGCGCATCCTCAACTTCGCGCGCGGCGAGATCGTCAAGAACGCCGACCTGCTGGCGGCCATCGAGTCGGGCAAGGTTGCCTACTACCTCACCGACTTCGCCGAAGAGGTGCTGATGGGCAAGCGGAACGTGCTCTGCTTGCCGCACTTGGGCGCGTCCACGCCCGAGGCCGAGGACAACTGCGCCATCATGGCCTGCGAGGAGATCCGTGACTACCTGCAGGCCGGCACGGTGCTGAACGCGGTGAACCTGCCGTCGGCCGACCTGCCGCGCAAGTCCGCTTCGCTCACGCGCATCGCGGTTGTCCACAAGAACGTGCCCAAGATGATCATGCACATCACCGACCTGATCGGCGCAGCGAGCCTCAACATCGCCGACATGGTCAGCTCGAGCCGCGGCGAGATGGCCTACACGCTGCTCGACACCAACGCGGCGCCGAGCGGCGAGCTCCTGGCGAAGATGAAGGGCATCGACGGGATCGTTCGGGTACGCGTGATCTGAGTGGGCACAGTCGTCGCGCACCGCGGGCCTACGATCCCTCCGCCCGCGGTGTGCCGGCGCCACAACAGCTTGGCGCGCAAGCCACGCTTGTCCGTGAACGGCATTACGAAACCAATACTGCGTGCCCTCTTGGTGACGCAAGAGCATGGGTCGGCGAGCGTAACGCGCGGTGGCGACGCCGCGCCGCGCGCTGCCTTGGACACGGCGAGATCAACCGCGCGCTCGGCAGCGCCCCGCGGCAGAGTCTGCTCGGCGCAGTTCGCGCAGGCGACCCACCGACTACTCGATGGGGAGCGCGGTTCATGTGGCTTACGCGCAAGCGAGCAGGCTCGCGGGCACGGCGCGGTGTACGGTGAAGCAGGACAACATGAAAGACGAGAGCTGCATCGTCCTCATAGGAAGCATGCACAGGGGATCGCTCGCGGCGAGCCTCCACAATCACCCAGCGGACGGACTTGGTGTGTGGCTTGGCTCAGGGTTCGCGCGATGCGCAGACAACTCCGCAGAGGACTTGACCCCGGAGCCGTTTGGCGGCATGGCACGAAGTCGTGACGGCGCACGAGGTCGAACCAGGCAGCATGGCGAAGGCGCAGCCGCGCGTCAGCGCGCTCGCGGGACGGGTCGGCCGGGCGAGCCTCGACTTTGCGGGTAACGTCGGCCACGCGGGATTGTTCTTCGCCCGCTCGCTATCCTTGGTCGTACGCCGCCCTTTTCGCTTCGCCCTGGTCGTTGAGCAGGTGCATTTCATCGGCAACCGTTCGCTGATCATCGTCGTGCTCACCAGCGCATTCACCGGTCTGGTGCTCACGCTCCAAGGCTACAATGCGCTCAAGCGGTTCGGCGCCGAGCGCATGGTCGGTGCCTTGGTCGCGCTGAGCTTGATTCGCGAGCTCGCCCCCGTGCTCGCAGCGCTGATGATCACCGCGCGTGCCGGCTCAGCGATGGCGGCCACCATCGGTAACATGAACGTCACCGAGCAAATCGATGCCTTGAAGACCATGGCCATCGACCCATTGAGCTACTTGGTCGCTCCGCGCATCGTGGCGAGCCTCTTGGTCGTGCCCATGTTGACGGCCATCTTCATCCTGGCAGGTCTGGCCGTTGCGCAAACGTTTGCGGTGAACGTGCTGGGGTTCGATCGTGGGGGCTTCGCCTTCAGTGTGGCGAACGCGATCGAGTGGTCTGACGTCGTGGAAGGGCTGAGTAAATCGTTGGCATTCGCGATCCTGATGGTCTGGATCGCCACGTATCGCGGTTACCATGCCAGCGGCGGCGCCAAGGGCGTCGGCCTAGCCACGACACAGGCCGTCGTCGAGACTTCCGTACTCGTGTTGGCGGTGGACTATATGTTGACCGCGCTGTTCTTCTGACTCTGAGGCGATCTCGATGCGCCCGCCCGCGCAACCGAGCGCGAAGAACCCCAGGACCGTCCCCCCGAACCACCCGAGCCCGAAGACTTCTCGCGGGCGAGCACGTAGTGGAATCGCCGCCGCTGGTTTAGGCTGCGCGTATGCGACGCTACACGTGGCTCGAGATCTCCGTGGGCCTGTTCGTCATTGCAGGCGGCCTGGCAGTGGCGTACCTGTCGCTCACCCTCGGCGGTCTTCATGTGGGGCGCGACCCGCGGTACATGCTGAGGGCGCGATTTGCTTCCGTCGGTGATCTCAAGGCGGGCGATCCGGTCAAGTTGGCTGGGGTGACCGTGGGGGAGGTCACTCACATCACGCTCGCGGACTTCGCAGCTCGCGTCGAGCTCGCGGTCAGCGACGGCGTGAAGCTTCCGACGGACACGATCGCGTCGATCAAGACCGCTGGACTCTTGGGCGATGCTTACGTGTCGATCTCGCCGGGCGCCGCGCAAAAGGATCTGCCGCCCGGAGGTCAGATCAGTCGCACGGAGCCTGCCATCAGCATCATGGATTTGATCGCGAAATATGCGTTTGGATCCCCCGTCTCCGACAACGCGGAGCCGACGCACCACACGCCGAACGAAGCCAAGAAATCGCCGTTTTCGGATCCCTTGGAGTGACCGATGCGCATGAAGCATGATCTCGATCACGGGCCGCGATGCCGCAGCGCTTCGCGCGAGAACGCCCGGGGCATGACCCGCTGCCTGGTTGTGCTCGCAGTGTTGCTGTCTCACGCCATCGTGTGTCGCGCGGAGCCGTTGTCGCGCGGTGGTGCGATTGCGCGAGCCCTGCAACAGAACCCGCAACTGGCTGCCGCCCGTGCCGTGGAGGAGCAAGCCGAAGCACGGCAGGCTCAGGCCGGAGCGGCGCGCTGGCCGACCGTAACGATCAGCGCGGGCGTCGGCCCGTCACTGAAAGCGCGGCTTTTGCCGGGTAGCGCGGTCCAGTCGACCCGAAACGCCTACAGCGACGTCGGCTGGGACGACCTCTCGGTGGTCGTTGGCGGGCAACTCCAGGTGCTTCAGCCGCTCTACACATTTGGCAAGATCGACCTTCGAGCGCTGGCAACTGAGCACGAGATCCGTGCACGTAAGGCGCAGACCGAGATGACCCGCGCCGACCTAGCCTTCTGCGTGGCAAGCCTCTACGAGGGGATGCTGTTTGCGCAGGAAACCGAGCGCTTTTTAGCAGAGATCCAGCATTGGCTCGATCGCACCATCGAGAGCACCGAGCGGGCGCTGGAGGCCGACACTGGCATCACGGAGCAAGACTTACTGCGCTTGCAGGCTGCGCTGGCCGCCGCGCAGCTCGGGTGTAATCAGGCGCACGGCGCCCGGCGTCAGGCGCAGGCGGGTCTCGTCGCTTACCTCGGCTTTCCAGCTGGCACCGAGCTGACCCCAAGCGAGGCCGGTCTCGACCTGCTTCCCACGCCATCCTCCGGCAGCGCCATCCTGATCGAGCTCGCGCGCAAGCAACGGCCGGAGCTGCGCGCGCTGTCGGAAGGCAGTCAGGCCCTCCGTGCCTTGGCGCAGGCCGAAGCTGCGGGCAACCTTCCGGATTTTTTTGCGTTGGTCTTTCTTTCGGCTGCGTACACCCCAGGCCGAGACTTGGTGCAAACGCGCTACGTGCAGGATCCACTCAATGGCTTCTATCCCGGGTTGCTCGTGGGTGCGCGCTGGCAAGTGACCGGCTCGATGGCGAGTCGACGTGCCGACGAGAAGCAGGCGATGGCACGCGAGCTGGATGCGACTCGGCGCTGGGCCAACGCCGGTCTGCCCGCGCAGGTGACGGCTGCGCTCGAAGACCTGGAGCGAGCCGGCAAGGACGTCGAGCAGGCAGACAAGGGCGTGATCCGGAGCAAACAATGGATGCTCCGCGCGTCGGCGGATATGTCGGTCGGGCTAGGCAACACGCGCGAGCTCGCAGATGCGTCGCGCGCCTACGTCGACCTGCGTATCGCATCGTTCGATGCGAGGTACCGACACAATGTCGCCCTGGCCGCCCTTGCCCGCGCCACCGGTACGCTCAATGGCACACCGGGCGGGTTCTACCCGACGCAAGAGCGTTAGAATTGGACTATTCACGTTAGATCTCAAGGAGCATGGACCGATGTGGTGGAATGAAATGCGCGGCTGCGCGGCACCCCTTGGATCGATCGCGCTGGGCATCACCGTGCTAGTGCTGAGCCTGACCTCGGCTCGAGCGCAATCACAAGCTCACGCCGCGCCACCGGCGCAAGACGCGCCTGCCGTGCAGTCGCCGGGGCAGCTCATTGCCGAAACCATCGACCAAGTCTTCAAGCTGCTGCGTGATCCCGAGCTGAAGAAGACTGCGAAGCTCAGGCTGCTCAAGCTGCGCGGGATCGTGGACCGAGCATTCGATTGGGAAGCCATGGCGCAAAGCAGTCTCGGGCCTCCCTGGCGCAAGCTCGACGATAAGCAGCGCGCCGAGTTCGTATCGGTATTCAAGGAACTCTTGGCCCAAGAGTACATGGATGACATCGATCGCTTCCAGGGCAACGAGGAGGTCCAGACCAAGAGCAGTGAGAAGAGTGGTGAGGTCGAGATCGTGAATACCGTGCTCATCACGAGTAGCCGCGAACAGGTTCCGATGAATTACACTCTGCAAAAGGAGGGGAAACGCTGGGCTGTCGTGGACATGAGTATCGAGGGCGTGAGCCTCGTGAACCACTATCGGCAGACGTTTGGCCGCTTTCTGGCGAACAAGCAGTTTCCCGAGTTGATGCAACAGTTGAAGCGGAAGCTTGGCATTCATGAGTGAGCGCCGGCGCCCGTGGTTGGACGACGAGTGCAAGCGCCCATGACGAGCGGCACGGCCGAGGAGCAGATTGCGTTCGAGCGGGTCGACGTGCGCTTCGGAGAGCTCACCGCGCTCAGCGAGGTCAGTTTCAGCGTGCGCCGCGGCGAGATCGCGGTGATCATCGGCGGTTCTGGCGCGGGCAAGACCACGCTGCTGCGGGTCATCATCGGTTTGCTGCGCCCCACCGTTGGCTCCGTGAAGATCGAGGGGGAAGACATCGCGCGCATGAGTGAGCGCGAGCTGCAGCGAATACGCGCAAAGTTCGGCATGGTCTTCCAATACTCCGCCCTGCTCGACTCGCTCACCGTGCTGGAGAATGTCGCCTTGCCGCTCAAGGAGCACGAAAAGCTCAGCGCCAACGCGCTACGAGAGCGGTGCGTGCGCATGCTCGAGTCGCTCGAGCTGACAGGGGTCGAAGAACGCTACCCCAACGAGTTATCCGGAGGTATGCGTAAACGCGTGGCGCTGGCGCGCGCGTTGATCCGCCATCCCAGTATCGTCGTCTACGACGAGCCAGCCAGCGGGCTCGATCCACTGACGGCCAGGCTGGTCGACGACTTGATCTTGAGCACGCGAGACCGGTTCGGAGTGACCAGCGTCGTCATCTCACACGATATGGCGCAGGCCATGAGGTTGGCAGACCATCTGCTGGTGCTCGACAAGGGGCGACTGGTTGAGGACGGCGCGCCACGGGAGCTTCGCGACCGAGCAGGCGGTCTGGCCGCGAAATTTTTCGCTGCCAGTCAGGCGTAGGGATCCCAGCGCAGACACCCGAAACCGCGGCGCATTGGCTCGGCCGGACAGTGGGACAGGACGCCGTCCAGCTTCCGGGCCAAGGAGGTGCATGCGCTGCCCAGTCTCGCGCTCGCACAGAGCGGCGCGGTGACGGTAGTGCTGATCAGAGACGGCACCGGCTCGTCGAACGTGCGTGCATAGCCAAGCGCCTGCCCGTACGCGCCCGGGCGCGCCGCAATTAGCGTGTCGCCCCGGCGGCTTGCGAGCCGGCAGCAGCCGCGTGATACTCACGCTGCATGGCAACGGCCGCCTCCAGTCTGCCCCCACGACCCGTCGTGTTGACGTACGACGACTTGCGCGCGACGCCGGACGACGGTTGCCGATACGAGATCCTCGAGGGGGAACTGCACGTGACACCGGCGCCGAACACCACGCATCAACGGATTTCGCGCAATCTCGAGTTCGTCCTGCACGCACACGTGACGCAGCACAGACTTGGTGAGGTTCTGAACGCACCGATCGACGTGATCCTCGACCGTGGCACGGTGGTGCAGCCCGATCTGGTGTTCGTCTCCAGCGCACGCCTCTCGGTCATCACGGAGCGCGGCATTGAAGGTGCGCCCGATCTGGTGGTCGAGATTCTCTCGCCTGGCACCGAGCAACGCGATCGCGGCTTCAAGCAGCAGCTCTACGGACGCTATGGCGTCGCACACTATTGGCGCGTCGATCCTGCCGCACGCTCGCTGACGGAGCTCGTGCTGAACGACCGCAGTTACGCAGTGCGCGCCACGTACGTGGCGACCGCCGAACCCGTGCGCAGTGCGCTGTTTCCGGCGTTGCCCATCGAGCTCGTCAGCATCTTCCGCAGGCTGGGCGAGTAAGCGCCGAGCTTGCGAGCGTCGTCGACCGATGGTGGGCGCTAGCTCGCCACGCCGCTCGCGAAAAACCGCTTCTGCGCCCACAGCGCCACGTGCACGAGACCAATCAGCGCCGGCACTTCCACCAGCGGCCCGATCACCGCAGCGAACGCCGCGCCGCTGTGAATGCCGAAGCTCGCGATGGCCACCGCGATGGCCAGCTCGAAGTTGTTGGAGGCCGCGGTGAACGAGAGCGTGGCCGCCTCCGGGTAGCTC
>DASVHQ010000096.1:0-7834 GCA_036382515.1 Polyangiales bacterium
AGCCCGTCTTTGCGCTGCGCCGCAAGCTGCTGCGCAAGCGTGGCGCGTGCTTGCGCGCTCGTCACCTGCGCATCGTGCTGCACCCACGGCAAGAACGCTTCGGCTCCGAAGCTCGGAAACGACAGCAGGAGATTCGGCAAATCTCCCTTCACATCCACCACGAGCACAGGCACGCGGGCGCGCAGTGCTTCTTCGACCAACACAGTCACCAGGCCCGTCTTGCCGCTGCCGGTCATGCCCATCACCACGCCGTGCGTCACCATGTGATGCGCGGGCAGATGCAGAGCGGTTGGGGCGAACCCGGGTTTCAAGGAGCGTGCTGCGCCGAGGTAGAGTGAAGGTGTCATTGCCGAATCTCCCTGCTGCTACGCCAGCTCACTTGCCGAAGGGATCACTGCCGGGGAAGCCGGCGGGCACCTGCGCCACCGCGGGCGCTGCTGCAGCCGCACCGACAGCTGTCGTGGGCACCGCTGCCGGCGGCGTGTGCGGAACCATCGTCGTTGAGGTCGGCGGCTCGCCTTGGCTGGCGTCGGCGCCTTTGCGGTGATTCGTGTTCTGTCGCCCGGCGTAGAGCGACGGCGCGATGCTGTCGATGTCGTCTTTGTTCCAGCGCAGGTAACTGACTGCGCGTCGCGCCTGGTCGTACGTCTTCACGAGCAAGGAGAACGCACGCTGCCGGTTGTCCGTCGCAGCCGCGACCACCAGGGGCGCCTGTTCGCGCTGTCCCACCGCGGTGATCAGCTCATCGGCGAGTGTCTCTGCCGCATCCAGCTCGTCGCTGCTGAGCGCGGTCTTGCTCGACACCACCGCCCAGCGCTCGCGCAAGAGCGTGACAAGCACGCCGATGTCGACGGCCACGTTCTTGTAGCCGATGGGGCCCTTGAGCTCCTTGAGCCGCTCGCCATCGATCAGCCCGCGCTTGGCGAGCGCCACGGCATCCGAGAGCAGCTGCTCGCGCGAGGCTGCGGCCTTGTCGCCGAGCTCCTGGATCTGCGCGACCGGCGTGGACGCCGCCACGTACATCGAATGCGCCTGCCACGCCGCCAGCGCGTACGTCTCGAGCTTGTCGAAGCGCGTGACGTCGAAGTCGTGCAAGCCCATCACCTGCTCGCGCAGCGGCGCGATCTCTTGCCAGGCGCCCAAGGTGGTCGCCACCGCGCTCGGAATGTCGAGGTTGATGATCACCAGCTCGTTCTCGGGCAAGGCCGCCATGTCGGGCAACGCACGCTCGTACGCCTCACGGAAGCGAGCCTTGCGCGTTTCATTGCTCGTGTTGTTGATCGCCACGTCAGTCATAAGCTCTCCAGTCGTTCCTTGGCGACGCGTGATTGCGGCGCATGCCGTTCTCTTCGGCTGCTGGTTCCGACGGTTGTGCGAAAAAGAAGATCTTTTTCGCCGCCGGGCTACGCGCGAGCGATTGTTTCAGCTCACACGCCCCGATTTGCTTACCGGTAAGCGGCTACCATTGAAGGCCATTCGTAGTTGCTTACCGGTAAGCAACTACGAAGCATGGCCATTCGAATTTGCTTACCGGTAAGCAGCTGCGAAGGAGGCTCAATGCTTTTTGCTTACCGGTAAGCAAAAAAAGCTCCGCAACGAATCACGGCTGCTACAAAATCAGGCCAATTCGATGCGAGCGCGGCCTCCGGAGGCTGCGGCGCAAGCATTTTCGAATGGGGGGCGATCCGAGTTTGCTTACCGGTAAGCAAATTCGAAGGAGGCTCGATGATCTCTGCTTACCGGTAAGCAGAACTGATGGCTGACTCACGGAATCGGGCGGTGGCAGTGGCCCGGCGCTGGTCGTGACCGTGCGGTCTCAGCCCCGTAACCAGTTTTCGACGACGAGGCCTTCGACGCGTTCGAACTCGCGCTCGTTATCGGACACGATCGCACAGCTGAGCGTCAGCGCGTGCGCAGCGATCAGCAGGTCGTTGCCTCCGATGGGCTGCCCGACCCGTTCCAGCTGCGCGCGGATGTCGCCGTATGAGGCATCCGCCGGCAAGTCGAGCGGGAGAACTTCGAGTGCCCCGAGTATCGACTCCAGCTGCGCCTGCAACCGCGTCGAGCCCTTCTTGGCGGCACCGTAGCGGAGCTCCGCGGCCACGATGATGCTCGTGCACACGTTCGCTTCTCCGACCGCTCGAATCTTGTCCGCGATCTTCCCGTGCGGATCGCGAACGAGAGCGGAGACGATGTTGGTATCGAGGAGGTAGCGCACGTCAGAGGTCGACTGGGTCGATGGGTAGATCCGTGATAGGAGCCAAGTCGTCGTCGATCGCGTCGAGCGTGGCGAGCAGTGCCAAGAGCGAGCGCGGTTGCGTCGGCTCGATGATCAGGCGGTCGCCCTCCTTGCGCATGATCGCATCCTCACCCGGCAACTCGAATTCCCGCGGAATTCGAACCGCTTGGTTGCGACCATTGGTGAAGAGCTTGACGTGTCGCTCCGGACTGGTTGGCATATGCCAAAGCATATGGCAGGCCAGTTCCCCTGTCCAGTCCGGATTCTCGCTGGCCCACCTCCGCCAGCGCGGTTCCAAGATCGTAGCGTTGGGGACGCCAGGATACGACGACTCTGCAGGTGAAGAGTCTGCAGGGTTTTGTGCTCTGTAAGGCTGGCGCGCGTGGGCGGAGCGGCCGCAGCCAGTTAAGTGAGTCAAACCTTCGTGCTCTACCCCGCCCCTGCGACCATCGCCAACTCGATGAACATCGCCACGGGCTGCGGCCGGTCACCCAGTTCGCCAGCCACGGTCTCAAGCTGCACGCACCCGAGCTTCTCGTAGAACGCGACAGCCTCGGGCTTGGCGTCCACGACCACGCCCGCGCACCCGAGCTCATCCGCCATGCGCTGCGTGAGGATGAGCACGGAACGCAGCAGCAGACTGCCGATTCCGCGCCCCTTCACGCGCTCGTCGACACCCAAGCGCGCGAGACGAAGCACAGGGACTGGGTACTTCGGTAAGCGCTTGCGCTTCGAAGGCGGCATCGTTTCGGGTGCAAGCTCCGACGGGCTCACGGTCGCAAAGCCAGCGATCACGCCTGTCTCGTCGATCGCCACGTACGTCGTGCCGATGTGATGGCGGAACTGATTCTGACCCGCGTAGCGAGCGAAGAATCGATCGAGGTCGACGTTGCCGGAGCGGAATCCACTGCGGTCGTCGTCGGCCTCGAGCCGGCGAACTTTGAACGCCACGCTGACCTCAGGGCTCGCCATCGATGGGCTTGCCGGCCATCAAGTCACGCAACGCCTTGGTCGGTTTGCGCGGTTTCCTGATCAGCTTCGCGACGGCCGCAAATGACCTGCCCGTGACGGTGAGACGCGCGGGAATCACGATGTCCGCTGGAAGCTCTCGCAACGCCTGTAGGTGGTGCAGGAGCGCTTCCTCCACGAGGTAACCCTTCTTGACACCGTGGGCTTCGGCATAACGTTCGACCTTCTGCTTGGTCGCGTCGCTGATGAAGGCGGATATCTGAGATTCGGCCATGGTCAAGACCCTCGTTTCTACAGAAATGTAGACGGTGGCGCCGGAAGGTGCAAGCCACGTTCGATCGACGCTCACCAACGCCCACACGGGAGATGACGCGGCACATGCCAGAAGGCGCCGCTCCGGCCGAAGGTCAACGGGCCATCCAGCAGGCCCTCGACCACCTTGCGTGCGTCGTGCGGGTCGTTGCTCAAGCAGCTTTG
This sequence comes from Polyangiales bacterium, assembly GCA_036382515.1. Lineage (GTDB taxonomy): Bacteria > Myxococcota_A > Polyangia > Polyangiales > JAFGIB01 > JADGRF01. The sequence goes on from DASVHQ010000096.1 coordinate 3,686, forward strand.
AAGGTCCGCGACGCGCTGCCTGGCTTCGTTCTCCAGACGTCGGATCTCCAGGCTGAACCCCGCTCGATGATGGCTCGGCTGGGGGTGGGCGTCAGGCAATCGACATCCGAAACGCGAAGTCTCGCTCCATGCTGGCGGCCTCGGCGTGGATCCGCCGTTGGACGGCCTGCATGCCTGATCGAGTGAGCGCGTTCTTCTGGAACCCACTATGCACTGCTCGCCTCCGTGGAGTAGGATGCCCGGTCCATCTTTGGAGCCGAGTCCCATGAGCCTTTCCATGCTTCGCGCCTTGCCCCTCGCGTCTGCCTTCGCGCTCGCCCTCGTCGGATGCGGCAGCAACTCTACCAGCGCCCCGACGACCTCCACTGACGCCGGCGCAACCGATGGCGGCGCCCGCGCAACCGATGGCGGCGCCCAGATCACCGGCCTGGCGCCCCGGACGTGGACGTGGGTTCCGTTCCCCGACGCGCACTGCCGCGACGGATCGTCGACGGGCCTAGGAATCAGCGTGAGCCCGAAATCTACCAAATTGATGATCTACCTCGAGGGAGGCGGCGCCTGCTTCAACTCGACGACGTGTAAGATCACCCCGTCGTGCTTCTCGGAGTCGGGATCGTGCAGCACAGGGACGTTCAACTCTTGGAAGGCCGGTACCGCGAGCCGACTGCCGAGCTCAGCGCTCACGGGGATCTTCGACCGAACCAACGCGCAGAACCCGGTCGGTGACTGGAACATGGTCTACGTGCCCTTCTGCACGGGGGACGTGTTCGCGGGTACCAATCCCAGCGTCCAGGTGCCCGGCGTTCCCGGCACGCAGGAGTTCGTCGGCTACGCCAACATCAGCCTTTATCTGGCCCGGCTGGTGCCGACGTTCCGAAACATGAGCCAGGTGCTCCTCACCGGCAGCGCCGCGGGCGGGATCGGCGCCGAGGTCAACTACCTGCAGGTCGCCGCGGCGTTCGGGTCCGTGCCGGTGCAGATGCTCGACGACTCCGGCCCCCTCATGGAAGACCCGTACGTTCCGAGGTGTCTCCAGGCTCAGTGGAGCCAGCTCTGGGGGATCGACAAGGTCATGCTGCCCGCGTGCGGCGCGGACTGTCCCGACAAGACCAACTATTACATCGACGCCCAGAAGCACTTAGCCAAGCGCTTCTCGACGCGGCAGTTCGGCCTCATCGATGCCATCCACGACGGCATCATCACGCAGTTCTATGGTTTCGGTGCGAACAACTGCGCGCCGGCGGTGTTTCCTAGCTCCGTCCCCGCGCAAACCTACCTGCAAGGGCTGCAGGACATACGCACGAAGCTCGCGGGGTCTTCGAACTTCGGGTCGTTCTTGTTCAACGGGACCGACCACCCGACGCTCAGCACGGCGAAGTTCTACACGCTGACCGCGGGTGGCTCCACGTCGGCCGACGGCGGGACCCCGGGGGGCGATGCTGGCGCTGCGGCCGGCGGCGGAGGCGTCCTTCTCACGGACTGGATCAAGCAGTTCCTCGCTGGCACGGTCACCAACGTCGGACCCTGATGTGCCGGCCCGCGCTCTACGCGTGGTGTCGTCCCGCGGTCGGGACGGGAAATGCGGTACGTGCCGGCAGCGGCGCGTGAGCTTCGTGGAGGTCAGCGGCCGGCGCGGGCTCGATGCCGAGGGAGGTCGGCTGGGGCTGGGGTGGGGCGTAGACCGGTCGCCGCAACCCGGCCACCGAGGACTTGCCCGAGGAGCGGGTGGAGATCCGCGGGAATCGAAGCAGGTCGGTCGTAGCGCAGTCATTGGCCCGGCGTGAGCGCGGGCGCGACGATGGCGGCGACCATCTGCAATGAGAAGAGCCCGGAGAGAGAAGCTCCGAGCGCGTGGTCGCCGCGAGTGGACGCCTGCGATACGAGAGTTGTCGCACGGGCCGCCGGGGTGATCGAATTCCCAGCGGTCGTCGTGGCGAGTGGACGATCTGCGGGAGATCCAGTGCGTGATCACAGCTTGAACGAGCGTGGACCAGCGGCAATCGTGGCGCCGCGCGGTGCGAGCCTGAGCTCTCAGCCCGTGCGCATGGCCATCTTTACTCTGGCGGTCGGTCTGGTGCTGCACGCAGCGTGCTTCGGCGGGATCACTCGACCTCTGACGTGCACTCTGCTCGGCGTGCTGGTGGCGGTCGACGGGTTCGTCGTGTGGCGCTCCGCGCTGCGACGTGATGAAGCGGTGTTCGCTCTGCTAGCGCTCGTAGCGACGGCGTTTGCGTATGTGCGCGACGCCGCGCGCTGGCAGCTCTTCGGCGACAACATTCACTACATCAGGATGGCGACCGAGGGCCTGCACTCGGAGACGGCGCAGCCGTTCGCTTCGCGTTGGCTCACGCCGCTGCTCGCCGGCGGCTGGAACATCACGCCCTGCGTCGGCTGGCATGCGCTCTCTGGTTTCAACTTCGCTTGCCTGGCAGTGGCTTTCTTCGGGACAGCAGTCGTCGCCAGGCGGCTCAGCGGAACATTCTGGGCGGGCATCCTCGCGATCTTCGTGCTTTCGCTGTCTGAGTTTGCGCGTTACGCGGCGTACAACCGTCTGCTGACAGATCCCGCAAACTACGCATTGCACGCGCTGATCGCGGTGCTCTTTCTCGATCGTCGCCGCGTCGCGTTTGCGGCGGCGCTGCTGCTTGCTGCGCTGAACAGCGAGAAGGTGCTGGTGCTGTGTCCCCTGGCGTTTGCGTTGTCGCTGCCTGCTCCACGCGTACGCGCGCTCGTGAGCTGGTTGCTGCTCGGCAGCGCCACCGTTGCGCCCGCAGCCCTCGTGCTCGTGCTGCGCTGGCACGCATGGCATGGCCAGGCACCCGTCGGCTACGATCCGGACGGAGCGGCAGCGCTCGCCGCCTGGCCGCCTGGCACGGTCTATTTCCCGTTCATGGCGTGCACGGTGCCCGCGCTGCTCTCGCTCCTCGCACGGCCAGGCCGCACGAGCCTTCTCGGGCTCACGGCGGTAGCTGCCTTCGTGCAGGTCGCCTTCGCGTCCGACACCGAACGCATGACGGCCTATGCCTTCGTGTGCCTGGTGCCTTTTGCGGCTCGCTTCTTCGCCGATACGGGTGTGGCGCTCTCGACCAGTCGTCACTCGGGCGAGCTTGGTCTCGCGCTCGGCGCTCTGGCATGCGTGGCACTCCTCGCGTTCGACAGCGCCACCCTTCGCGTGCTCGCGTTGGTCGTGCCGCTAGCAGTCCAGCTCGCAGTCTGGCTTGCGACGTTTCGCTTGCGCCTCAAGGCGTCGGCGACCTGAAGCGAACTCGAATGAGGCTGAATCCAAGCGCTGATCGGGCCGGATGGGCAGACGCGCTTCTACCCTTTGCGGTGCCTGCAAGACGTGTGTCGGCGGCGCCTGCATGGGTGCGGCCGATGCTAGCGCGTGCGACGACCACGACTCTTGCACGCAGCACGACTCCTGTGCGGCCGGCATCTGCACGGGCCGGCGCACCTGCGACGCGGCTGACGCTGGCGAGGCCGACGCCGACGCCGACGCCGGTGTGGGCGACGTGGACGCGAGTGGTGAGCCGATTGGCCATGGGAACGATCACGTGCTCAAGGCAGCTGACGGCTGCAGCTGTCGCGCAGCTCCTGGCAGCCGCACGAACACTGCCTGGCCTTATGCCGGCGCTGGCCTGCCTGGGCGGTGAGTGATGCGCAAGGGGCGGCGACGTCGACCGGGCAGTCGAGTTGCACGCACCGCAGCTACGCGAGCGGTTGTGGGCAAGTCGCGCTTCTCGCGCGTTGAAGCGTGCCGCAGACAGCACGGCCACGCGTCGCTCGAGGCGCTCGATGTTGCGCTGGAGCTCCTGCTCGGTGAACGAGAAGCTCCGGCACGAGACGACCTCTGGCATCTTGCCCGTGCGCCACGAGTGCCGGGTCGAGCGCGGCACGTCGAGGGCGACCGGAGCCCGGCCGCCCTGCGAGACCAACAGGCGCAGGCGGTGATCGTAGGAGCGGCGACAAGAGGATGCGGTCTTGGTCGCAGTCTCGGTCTCTGTCGCTCAGGGCCGCGCGCTGGGATCGCAATCGATGTAGGCAGTGACGCCCGTCGGCGGCTTGGCAGTTGGCGTGTAGCCCACCCACCAGCCGTTGAGACCGCAGCGCTTCTCGAGCTCAGCCGAGAAGTCGTCGAGGTACCAGCCT
>DASVHQ010000097.1:0-85367 GCA_036382515.1 Polyangiales bacterium
CGGTTCCAGAAACAAAAAAGCCCCTCCGTCATCGGGAGAGGCTTCGTTTGCCGGACCCCCGATGCACCTCAAGAAGTGGTGCATCGGGGTACGGATTGGTTGCGGGGGCTGGATTTGAACCAACGACCTTCGGGTTATGAGCCCGACGAGCTACCAGGCTGCTCCACCCCGCGTCAATTGGCCGGCAGTGTACGTGCTGGGCCGTGAGAGTCAAACGTTTTGTCTCGGAAAACGAGACCATTCGGTGACGGCACGCACGTAGGCGCGCGGGACGGCGCGAGCGCGTCGCGCGCAGCGCTCAGCGCGTCTTGCGACGCGGCTTGGCGGGCGGGCCATCGCGCCTGGGTACCTGGCCAGAGGGCGCGGCACGCTTGGGTGCTTTGCCTGCCGTGAAGCGCCGGGCCTTGGCCTTCTTCTCGGCCACCGCGTGCTGGTCGTGTGCACCGGAGTCGCGGTAGGTGCCCTCGACTCGCTGGCGGCCACCTTGAGGGTTCAGGAACTTCTGCTTGAGCTCGTTGAGCTCGGAGACTTCGAGCGGGCGCGCACGACCGGCGCGCAGGCCGTCGATGGTGAGACCTGCGAAGGAGATGCGTGAGAGGCGCAGCACGCGGCGGCCGATGGCTTCCAGCATGCGATGCACCTGGCGGTTCTTGCCTTCGGAGATCGTGAGCTCGAGCCAGGTGTGTTTGTCGTCGAGCTTCACGACGGACACTGTGGCGGGCGCGGTCTTCTCGCCGTCGTCGAGCACGACGCCCTCGCGCAGCGCTTGGATGCCGCGCTCGTCGATCCTGCCGAGGACCTTGGCCGTGTAGACCTTGGGGACCTGGCGCGTGGGATGCAGTAGAGCCTGCGCCATGTCGCCGTCGTTGGTGAGTAGCAGCACGCCGCTGGTCTGGAAGTCGAGGCGGCCAACGGGGAACACACGCTCGGGGATGTCGGCCACGAGATCGGTGATGGTGCTGCGGCCTTCGGGGTCGTCGAGCGTGGTGACGACGCCGCGCGGTTTGTGCAGCAGGTAGTAAACGGGCTTCTCGGCGACGAGGCGCTTGCCGTCGACCTCGACGCGGTCACGCACGGGGTTGGCGCGCGTGCCCAGCTCTCGCACGATGCGGCCGTTGACGCGCACCTTGCCGTCGAGGATCAGCTTTTCGGCGGCGCGACGCGAGGCGATCCCCGCCTTGGCGAGGATCTTCTGCAACCTGTCGGGTTTCATCGTGCCTCAGCCGTCTGCGCCGGCAGTCGCGGCGGCTGCTGCGGGAGCGTCTTGGTCGCGCTTCCACGCCGCGTCGCGATCCCAACGATCGACGCGCGAGTCGCCATCGAGGTCGGTGCCCATACGAACCACTTTACCGCCTTCATAATACTCCCAGCGGTCGGGGTGCCATTGCGTGGCCGTGCTGCGACCTTTCAGATCGCGCTCGGCACGCGTTGGTTGGCCTTGTTCGATGAAGATCTTGGTGTCGATCTTGCCATCGTAGTCACTGTCGAACTCTTGGCGCACGACCTGCCCGTTTTGGTAGACGGTGATCAGATCCATCTTGCCGTCGAAGTTGCGGTCGGCTTCTTCGCGCAGCGAGCGGCCCTCGTCGTCGTAGTAGCGCACCACGTCCATGCGGCCGTCGGCGTTCACGTCGGATTCGCGGCAGATCAGGATGAGGCGCGTGCCTGAGCCTTCGCCCACGCTCATGAAGACCTTGCGCACGTCGTTCACGCCGTCGCCGGAGGTGTCGTACTCGCTGAACTCGCGGCCGGGCATGTTGGCGTTGCAGCGCGCATCGCCCGAGCCTGCGGTGGCCGTGCCGATGGCGGCGGCTTTCACCTTGGGGCCTGCGGCGGTGCTCAGCTGGAGCGAACCCTTGTGCGCGCAGCCGCATGCGAGCGCCGCGCCGATCAGCAGGACGGAGATGCGAGTGCTCATGGCTTGGCTCCTTGGGCAGCGCCGGCGTTGGTCGCGGGCGGGGCAGCGGCCGCAGCGGGAGCGGCGGGAGCGGCGGGAGGCGGCGCGCTCGGCGGCTGTGCAGACTTCGGCAACGGAGAACCGTCGCAGCTGACGGCTTCCTTCACGAACTGCGGACCATCGTTGCCCTCGCTGTCGGTCTTGTCGGGCTTGCCGTCGGCGTTGGTGTCGTACTTGATCTCGTACAGGCGACCGGCGCGGTAGGTCTCCCAGCGCTCGACGCGACCGTCGTTGTTGTCGTCGTACTGCACGGCGCTGAGCACGCCGTGGTCGTAGGTTTCCCAGGTGTCGACTTGGCCGTGGTGATGGCGGTCACGCTCGAGCTTGCCCACGTATCGACCGTTGCAGAACACCCAGGTGTCGATGCGACCGTCGAAGTTGGTGTCGAGCTCTTTGTGCCCGAGCACGCCCTTCTCGTAATAGGACTGCTGGTCGAGCTTGCCGTCGAAGTCGAAGTCGTCTTGTTCCTGCGCGATGCGACCGTTCTCGTAGACGCGCGTGACGTCGATGCGACCGTCGGAGTTGAGATCGATCTCGGCGCACTTTTCAGTCGCACCCGTGAACACATGGCGGATGTTCGCCAGGCCGTCGCCGTTGGAGTCCACCAGGGTCTCGCGGTCGCCCTCGCAGGGCAGGCGCTTGAGCCAGGTCACTTTGCGGACCTCGGCTGTGGCCATGCCGGCAACGGCCAGCTTGGGCTTCTCCCCGCCGCAGGCAGCGACGGCGCAAGCCACTAAAATCAAAGAGAAATTGGTGATGGACTTGGACATCGGGCGGGCAACCATACGGGTCATCGGGCGGACCCCTCTCGGCCCAAGGGACGCGGCAGCGGCCGCGAGCCGGCGCGCGCGGCAGCGCCAGCTGGGGCCAGAGCATAACGGCAGCGTGGAGTGCCCTGCAAGCCCGCCAAAACGTTTGACTATATGTATGATGCCATGTACGTTCACAAGCGGCTCACACGTACCACGTTCGACTCAAGTTCCGGGGCTCCTTCAAGTCATGGCTCGCAAGAAAATCTCCACCACGATTTACATCACACCGGAACAGAACGAGAGCCTGAAGCTGCTTCACGAGCGCACCAAGGTTCCGATCGCGGTGTACATCCGCGAAGGTATCGACCTCGTGCTCGAACGCCATTCGTCGGAGTTGCCGGGCCAGCTCACGCTGGTTGCCTCCGGCGGCGAGAAGAAGAGCTAGCCGCAAACAGCGGAAATTCCCCACGCGGGCAAGCCGCGGAAATTCCCACGCGGACAAGCCGCTTGAGGCCCTTGCCTCGTGCATCGCCACGCGGCGCGCGCTAGAGCATGCTCCGCGTTCGCTTTGCACCTGAGAGACCAGTGACAGACCCCAGCCGCATCCGCAACTTCTCGATCATCGCCCACATCGATCACGGCAAGAGCACGCTTGCCGATCGCATCATGGAAACGACGGGTGCGGTGACGGCGCGCCAGGCGCAGGAGCAGTTCCTGGACAAGATGCCTCTGGAGCGCGAGCGCGGCATCACCATCAAGGCGCAAGCGGTGCGTCTCGCCTACAAAGCCGACGACGGTGAGCTCTACCAGCTGAACTTGATCGACACGCCGGGCCATGTGGACTTCACCTACGAGGTGTCGCGTTCGCTGGCTGCGTGTGAGGGCGCTCTCTTGGTGGTCGACGCGACGCAAGGCGTGGAAGCGCAGACGCTGGCGAACGTGTACCTGGCGATGCACAACAACCTCGAGATCATCCCGGTTTTCAACAAGGTCGATCTGGCAAGCGCCGACGTGGAGCGCACGCGCCGCGAAGTGGAAGAAGTGGTCGGCCTCGACTGCGAGCACGCCGTGTCGGCGAGCGCGAAGACCGGCATCGGTATCCACGACATCCTGGAAGCGGTGGTGAAGCACGTGCCACCGCCCAAGGGCAACGCGGAAGGCACGCTGCGCGCGCTGTGCATCGACTCCTGGTACGACAGCTACCGCGGCGCCGTGGTGCTGGTGCGCGTGGTGGATGGGCGCCTGAAGAAGGGTCAGAAGATCCGCTTGCTGGCCACGATGTCGGACTACGAAGTCACCGAGATCGGCGTATTCAATCCGTTCGAGACGCAGCTGACAGAGCTCGGCCCTGGCGAAGTGGGCTTCTTCTCGGCGGCGATCAAGTCGGTGCACGACACCAAAGTCGGCGATACCATCACCGACGCCAAGCGCCCCACGACCGAGATGCTGCCGGGCTTCGAAGACGTCAAGCCGATGGTGTTCGCGGGCATCTTCCCGACGGACTCCGATCGCTACGGCGACCTGCGCGATGCGCTCGAGAAGCTGCACCTGAACGACAGCGCGTTTCGCTTCGATCCCGACAACTCGCAGGCGCTCGGGCTCGGCTTTCGTTGCGGCTTTTTGGGCCTTTTGCACATGGAAGTCGTGCAAGAGCGCCTGGAGCGCGAGTACCAGCTGGATCTCGTGACCACGGCGCCGAGCGTCGTCTACCTGGTGCACACCAGCGACGGCAAGACCATCTCGGTCGAGAACCCATCGCGCATGCCCGATCCGGGGCGCATCGAGAGCATCGAGGAGCCGTACTTCAAGGTCACCATCCACGTGCCTGAGCAGTACGTGGGGCCGGTGCTCAAGCTGTGCGAAGACCGCCGGGGCATCCAGCAAGGCATCCAGTACGCGTCGCAGAACCGCGTGATCATCACCTACGAGATGCCGTTCGCCGAAGTGCTGTTCGACTTCTACGACAAGCTGAAGTCGGCGACGCGCGGCTACGCGTCGATGGACTACGATCTCCTCGGCTACCGGCCCAACACGCTGGTGCGGCTGGACATGCTGATCAACGGCGAGCCGCTCGACGCGCTCAGCGCGATCGTGCATCGCGACCGCGCGCATCACCTCGGCAAACAGCTGGCCGAGAAGCTGCGCGAGATCGTGCCGCGCCAGCAATACGAAGTGGCGATCCAGGCGGCGATTGGCTCCAAGATCGTGGCGCGCCAAACCATCAGCGCGATGCGCAAGGACGTGACCGCGAAGTGCTACGGCGGTGACATCTCACGCAAGCGCAAGCTCCTCGAGAAGCAAAAAGAGGGCAAAAAGCGCATGAAGAACGTGGGTCGCGTAGAGATCCCGCAGGAAGCGTTTCACGCCATTCTGAAGGTGGAGTGAATCGGGTGCCAGCAGGCACGGCTGAAGCGATGCACGCGCGCGGTCACCGCTGCAGCACTGCGCATGACGTCGAGGCGGGCGGGCGCGCGCGCAGCGAGCTCGCCACGATCAACCTGGATATCCCGACCGCGGCAACCGAGCGCTAGCGCGCGCTTGAGGACGCAGTAGCGCTCAAGGCACGCCCCTGGCTAAACTGGGTGTGCGAGGCGTGTGTGCACGTGTGCCGCTGTTCTCTCGACCGCCCGTCGCGCAGCGCGAAGATCGAGTAATGACTAGCGGCGCCGCGACTCTCATGGGTACCGTAGCCATCATGACGCGAGTCCTGATCGTGGATGACGAGCAGCCGGTGCGGTCCGCCCTCGAGCGGATACTCGGCGCGATGGGCTATGAGGTCATCGCTGCGGTCGATGGGCTCGATGCACAAGCGCGGCTTTCTCAGCTGCCGATCGATCTCGTGATCACGGACCTGAGCATGCCGGGCGCGGATGGCTTTGCGGTTCTGCACGCGGTACGCGAGCTGCGATCTGGGTTGCCCGTGATCGTGCTGACTGGGCGTGGCTCGACGCAAGACTGCGTACGCGCCATGCGAGCGGGCGCTGCGGACTTCCTCGGCAAGCCTTTCGATCAGGCGGAGCTTCAGCACGTCGTTCGCGCCGCGCTGCACGGCCGCGAGCCCGATGCTGCGCTCGACGCGTCGCTCGCAGGCGAGGCGCGGCTCCCGCAAGCGGCGTTGGTCGGCGATTCACAGCCGATGCGTTCGGTGATCGATCAGGTCCAGCGCGTCGCACAGAGCGATGTCGCGGTGCTGCTCGTGGGCGAGCGGAACACGGGCAAGGAGGCCACCGCGCGTCTGCTGCACTCGATGTCGAACCGCGCAGGCAGGCCGCTCGTGACTTTGCGGTGCGCTGGCGTTGATTCGGATCGGCTCGATCGCGTGCTGTTTGGAACGGAAAGCGCCTCCGGCATGCTGGCGCTCGCCGAAGGCGGGACCTTGCTGCTCACTGAAATAGAGCGGCTCGACGGTCCGCAGCGCGACGCGCTCGTGCGCGACCTCTCGGATCGCGTCGCCTTGGGTGCGCAGCACGGCGAGCGCGCGGATGTCCGGGTGCTGGTGAGCATCGACATCGAGCCACCCCACGAAACCGAAGCAAACGCGGTTGCGGTCGAACTGCGGGCGGCGCTCGACGGCGTGATGATCGCGATGCCGCCGCTACGCGATCGCGCACAGGATGTGCCGAGGCTCGTCGAGTACTTCGCAGAGATGGCAAACCGGCGCCTAGGACGGCACGTCAACACGGACATGTTGGCCTCGGCTCTGCAGCAGTACCCGTGGCCCGGCAATCTGACCGAGCTCGAAGAGCGCATCTCGAGGTACGTGACCGAAGCTCCGCCCGAGCTTCAAGAAGAGGTCCTCGTTGCCCCCAACGCCTTTGTGGTGCCGGTCGATTCGGTGGCGGCCACGGTGATCTTGAGTGATGGAACGCGTCACGAGGTGGTGTTTGCCCGTGGTCCCGGTCAGCCCATCGAGGAGCTACTCGAGGCGCGTGAGGGGTTCGTGCCTGTCAAGGAAGGTGGCAAGACGCGGATCTACGCGCGTTGCGCGCTCGCGTGCGTGATCGTGCCAGTGATCGTACGCGACGCGGGCGAAGAGCACGGATCGGAGGGCGATGAGTTGCCGCACAAGTGTCGTGCGGTTCGCGTGTCCTTGCTGAGCCGCGTCGTGCTCGAAGGGGAGCTGCGTTACGTGGCCGTCGAAGGTCGTGGGCGCGTCACGGACGTATTGAACGAGGATTCACTGAGCTTCTCCCTGCATGCAAGCGATGCCGTGCATCACATCGCCAAAGCCCATGTGCTTTGCATCGAGGAGCGCTGATGCCGACTAGCCTTTCTCAATTGCTGCGCTTCACCTTGGAGCAGGGAGCATCCGACCTGCACCTGTCCGCGGGTCAACCGCCGCTGCTGCGCGTGAACGGCGATCTGCGGCGGGTGGAAGTCCCGATGCTGTCGCAGGAAGACGCATTGCGCATGATCCACGAGATCATGACCGACGCGCAGCGCGGGGCCTTCGCCGATAAGCTCGAGCTCGACTTCGCATATACGCTCGATCAAGGCCTGCGCTTTCGCGTCAATGCCTTCCTGCAAAATCGCGGCGCCGGCGCGGTCTTCCGCGCGATCTCCAATCGCATCCCGAGCATGGCCGATCTCGGCCTACCGGATATCGTGCGTCAGTTCGCCGAAGGGGAAAAAGGTCTGGTGCTGATCACGGGACCGACCGGAAGCGGCAAGACCACGACGCTCGCCGCGATGATCGATCACATCAACGAGACGCAGCCCGGTCACTTGCTCACGCTCGAAGACCCGATCGAGTTCGTGCACATGCCCAAGCGCTGTCTCGTCAACCAGCGCGAAGTCGGTCGCCAGACTCATTCGTTCGCAGCAGCGCTGCGCAGCGCGCTGCGTGAAGATCCGGACGTGATCTTGGTAGGCGAGCTGCGTGATCTCGAGACCACCTCGCTTGCCATGACCGCGGCGGAAACCGGCCACTTGGTGCTTGCGACGATGCACACCTCGAGCGCGCCCAAGACAGTCGATCGCATCCTCGACATCTATCCCGCGGAGCAGCAGGGGCAGATCCGCGGCATGTTGTCGGAGTCGCTCGTCGGCGTGGTGAGTCAGATGCTGGTCAAGAAACGCGGCGGCGGACGAGCCGCAGCGCTCGAGATCCTGGTCGGCACACCGGCGGTGCGCAATCTGATCCGTGAAGGCAAGACGCATCAGATCCCCTCGAGCATGCAGGTGGCGGGCAAGAGCGGCATGCAAACGATGGAGGCAGCGCTCGTCAGCCTGGTGACGCGTGGCGTCATCGACTTGGCCGAAGCGCGGCTGCGCATGCCGTCCTCGGAGATGCTGACGATGCTTCACAAGACCTCTGCAACCGGGTCGGGTGCTTGATATGGCTGAGCCACTCCGCGCAGCAGAGCTGCACGAAGGCCTTCACGCCTTGCTCGAGCACATGGGCAAGATCGAGGCGTCCGATCTGCACTTGACCGCGGGGCACCCGCCGGTGTTTCGCGTCGACAACGCCAGCTATCCTGCGCGCGTGCCGCTTGCGGCGGACGAGATCGCGAGCATGGCCGACTCGCTGATGAGCGCTTCGCAGCGAATGGAGTTTCGCGCCACCTTCGAAATGAACGTCACCTTCGCATGGAGCGATGACGTGCGCTTTAGGGCGAACCTGTTCTTTCAGCGCGGAACGCCGAGCGTGGTCGTGCGTCGCTTGCACACGCGGATCAAGACACTCGAGGAGCTCGGTCTGCTCTTGGAGCTTCCGAGGCTCGCGCTGGTCCGCAGCGGGCTCGTGCTGGTCGTCGGTGACAAACGCAGCGGACGGTCCACCACGCTCGCGGCCCTGCTCGATCATCGCAATGCGAGCCAGGCCGGCCACATCCTCACGGTTGAAGATCCGATCGAGTTCGTTCACGCGCACAAGCAGTGCGTCGTCACGCAGCGCGAGATCGGCGTGGACACGTGCTCGTACGCGGACGCACTGCGCAACGCGCCGAACCAGACTCCCGACCTGATCTATGTCAGCGAGATCCGCGATGCACCGACCATGGAGACGCTGCTCGGCCTCGCCGAAAGTGGCCAAGCATGCCTCTCCACCCTGCACGCGAGCAACGCAACGCAAGCCGTCGATCGCGTGCTCAGCTTCTTTCCCCAAGAGCGTCATTCGGAGATCCGCGTACGGCTGTCGCGAGCGCTGCGCGGCGTGATCGCTCAACGCTTGGTCCCCGCATTGCCGCAAGGCCGTGTGGCCGCAGTCGAGCTCCTCCTCGATACGCCGCAGATCAAAGACCTGATTCTTCGCGGCGAGCTCGCCAAGCTCGGCAATGGTTGGGAGGAGGCGGGTCCTGGTTGCTGCACCTTCGACGCTTCGCTGTTCGCGCTGTCTTCCGCGGGACGCATCAGTCAGGTCGAAGCGCTCAACGCGGCCGATCACGCCCCTGATCTGCTGCTGCGCATGCGGCGCGTGAATGATGCGCACGAGCAAGCACACGGGCACGCGCACGACGCCGGCGAAGTCAGCGAAGTCCCGCTGCGTCTCGCGCCCGATTCGTACGAGGCCCCAGCACCGGTCGTAATACCCGCGCCGGATCGGGGCGCCAAGACGGGCCCCGTTCACTGACGATAGCTAGTGCCCGTCCCAGAATGGCTGTTTTCGCGGTGTTTGCGGCGTCGGAACCGCGCGTCAAGCGCGCCGAAGGAGGTTTGTAGACGGCCGCTCGTTTCCGTGGAAAAGTGACAGTCGACGTCGCGCTGCTGCGCTGGCAGCACGGTCGCGTGTGGTGCTGGCAACGGGCACGGACGGGCCTGGGGCGCTGGTGTTTGCGGAGCGCCTCAGACGCCTGGTCGAGGCTGAGCCGGGGACGCCGAGCTGCACCGTGAGCGTTGGCGTCGCAACGCTTGACGAACGCATGACCACGGACGAGGATCTCATACGCCAGGCCGATGAGAGCTCGTACGAGGCCGAGCGCTCTGGCCGCAATCGCGTGGGCGGGTGCGCACGGCCCGGGGACAGCTGCAAGGGCGGGGCTCAGGCGTAAGCGAGCCCGTGGTACGCTGCACGTTTCGGGGGGGCGTCGTGGACCTAGCAAAGCGGATCTTCGAGAGCATCGCAGGGACGACCGCTGCTGGAGTGATTGTCGTCGATGTCGACGCGAAGATGACGTTCGTAAACGCAGGCGTGGCTGCCATGCTGGGCCGCCGACCAGACCAGATGCTCGGCAAGTCCACCCTCGATCTCATGGACGAGGAGGGTCGCGCCGCCGCACAGGAAAGGATCGAGCGCCGTCGTCGCGGAATCGCAGAGCGGTTCGAGTTCAGGTTCAAGCACGCCGACGGCTCGGATGTTTGGGCGCTGATCGACACGAGCCCTCTCCTGGACGAAACGGGAAGCTACGACGGCGCACTGGCCATCCTGACGGACATCACCGCACTGAAGCGGGCGGAGGACGCCCTACGGGTGGCCGATGTGAAACGCACAAAGGAGGCTCTCGAACAGCGCGAAGGCATGTTGCGTGATCTGTACGGAGCCGTGCCCGACGCGATTCTCGTGACCACGGAAGACGGGGCCATCGTGCTGGCGAACTCGGAGGCCGAACGGATGTTCGGTTACGACAGCGGCACCCTCGTCGGTCAGCCGCTCGAGGCTCTTCTGCCCGCGGCATTCCGCGAAGCGCACGTGCGACATCGGCAAGCATACCTCGCAGCTCCTCGGAACCGGCGCATGGGGGAATGTCTCGACCTCGTCGCCCAGCGCAAGGGTGGGCTGGAGTTCCCGGTGGACGTCTCGCTCGGGTCGTTCTCTTACATGGGGCAGCCCGCCGCCCTGGCCGTCGTCCGCGACATCACCGAGCGCAAGAAGTTCGATCAATCACTGCGGCGGACCGAGGAGCAACTGAGGCAAGCCCAGAAGATGCAGGCCGTTGGTCAGCTCGCGGGTGGCGTGGCCCACGACTTCAACAATCTGCTGACGGTCATCCTGAGCTATACGCAGCTGGTAATCGATGAGCTGAAGCCGGGCGATCAACTTCGGGCCGACGTCGAGGAGGTCCACAAGGCCGGCGAACGAGCCGGAGAGCTGACACGCCAGCTCCTTGCATTCAGCCGCCAGCAGATCATCGACCCGAGGGTCGTGAGCTTGAACGAGATCTGCTCGGGCATGGAACGGATGCTGCAGCGCCTGCTCGGCGAGGGCGTCGAGCTGGCGCTACTAGCATCCAAGTCGCTCTGGAAGGTCCGCGTCGACCCCGGCCAGGTCGAGCAGGTCATCATGAACCTGGTCGTTAACGCACGCGACGCGATGACTGGCGGGGGCCGGATCACCATCGAGACATTCAACGCCGAGTGCGATGCCGACTACGCGGCGGGCCATGTGGAGGTCGTATCCGGTTTGTACGTGGCGCTTTGTGTGACAGACACGGGCATCGGGATGGACGCCGCGACGCGAGAGCGGATCTTCGATCCGTTCTTCACGACCAAGGAGAAGGGCAGGGGGACGGGGCTAGGACTCTCCACTGTGCATGGCATCGTCAAGCAGAGCGGCGGACACATCTGGGTCTATAGCGAGCCCGGCAAAGGGGCGACGTTCAAAGTCTACTTCCCCAAGGCACGCGACGGCGCCGAGCAGGCCTCAGCGTCGCTGCCCGCTCCGGTGTCTCTCCACGGCAGTGAGACGATCTTGCTCGTGGAGGACGAAGAGCAGGTCCGCACCATCATCCGCACCATTCTTCGGCGGGCCGGGTACAATGTCCTGCAGGCGCAGAATGCTGGCGAAGCATTGCTCGAATGCGAGCGGTACACGGCGACCATCCACCTGATCCTAACGGACGTAGTGATGCCGCGAATGAGCGGTCGAGCGTTGGCCGAGCGTCTCGCACCAATACGCCCCGGCATGCGCGTGCTCTACATGTCGGGTTACACGGAGAACTCGGTCGTCCACCACGGCGTGTTGGAGTCGGGCATCGCCTTCCTTCAGAAGCCGATCACGCCGGACGCGCTGCTCAGGAAGGTGCGCAACGTGCTGGACGCCCCGTGAGCTCCGAGGCGCCGGCCGCCCCAAGGCGAGCGCATCTAGCACTACTGATCCCAACCTCATCGCGACCGCCTTTCCGCACGGGATGAGCCCGTCCGGAGCGTTGCGCGACCTTGAAATACAGGGAGTATTCCGGCGGCCGCGCGCCTTCCGGCCAAGCCCATCGCGTACAGAAATCCAGCCACGAGAGATTGGGGGCAGTAGTGCTAGACCCACGTGATTTCGATCGCTTGCGACGAGCCTCTGGTCAGCGATCGCGGCATGTGATCGTCTTCGGTTGCGTCGAGGGTCGCCGCGGGCGGAGGCGAGATACGCGAGACCGAGTTGAGGGAGTTGATCGTCGAAGAGTCTCTGGCGTTCGTGGAAGACCCGCGCGTCGACCGAACGCGCAAGCATCCGCTGGAAACGATCTTGGTGGCGTCGCTGCTGGCGGTCATCTGTGGGGCTGATAGCTCCGTCGCGACGTGCGGCTGCCGCAAGGTGGCACGGCGCCGCTGACCTACGATCCCGGCGCAAGTCCAGTGACCAATCCCGACCCTGCTCGGTTCACGACCGCCTCCGGCACCGGTATCTGCCAGGTCTGCCACACGACGACGAGGTACTACAACGCAGGTCAGCCGCCAGCGGCGCACCACGCCGGCGAGGTCTGCACAAGCTGTCACAATGAGCAGAGCGGTCTTGGCTTTGCGCTTGGATCCACTGCCGGGACCATCTCCGGTACGGTCACTGATTCGAAAATCCCACCCGCTCCACTCGCTGGCGTAGTTGTGAAGGTGGAGGGTCTGTCGAATCCCCAGGGGTTGGTCGTGACGTCGACCACGGCGGCGGACGGCTCCTTCACCTTGGCGGACGTGCCATCGGGCCCCGTGTTTCTGTCCGCCGCCGCGCCGAACGCTTCCTATTTGGACACCGAGACGACCCAGGCACTGTTGCCCGGAGGTGCCATCACCGGTATCAGCCTCGTGCTCTCGAGCCGACCGAGTGACAGCGCCAGCTACGTCGGGCTTTCTGCGTGTACCGCCTGCCACGCACAAGCGGCATCCGACCATCAAACCTCCGCGCACTATCGCTCGCTCACGCGCATCGTGCGCGACAGCTCGGACAAGGCCGTGGCCGGCGCCTTCGCGCGTGTGCTCAACAAGACGCTCACCACGCCGCGCGTGGTGATGATCCCGCTCGCGGGCACCGTGACGATTGCAGCGAACTCGTGACTGGCAACTCAGCCACGCTGTTCGCCACTGGAACCGTTTGCGGCACCTCTCCAGTGGCCTCCGGCACGGCGTGCCAGCTGCTGGTGGGTGACGAGCTAGGCTACACGCCTACGGGGCTCGTCTGGCAGAAGCTCGGGACCATCGCGTCAGTGGACAGCGACTCACAAGTCACGCTGACCGCCAACGCCACTTTCCCGCAGACGGTCCTCTCTCTTCCGACGGGCGTGAAGTACAGCGTCAAGCGCGTGTCGAGAACCTACACAACCATGTTGCCAGTCGATTCAAATGACATCGTGGCACCAGCGTGGCCGGGCGTGAAGGCCACGAACCCTAACTACGATCCCAACGACGCGTGCATCTACGGCAACGCGCCGGCCGGTCACACCTGCGCAGCGGGCGGGACGACGAAGTACGCGGACGGTCAAGTCAACGTCTACCTGTGTAACCTCAAAGATGGTTCCACCTACGTGAATGACGAATACGTGCAGAAGTTCGGCGGCTCGCCGTACAGCTGTGCAGACGCCACCTTCTACGACGGTGTCAGCGCGCCGCCAGTGCCGAGGGTGCGCATCGAGGTCATCTACGGAGGCCAGGGCGACAAGCTCGGCAACGGCGCGGCTCACGCGAACATGGGCGTCTTCAAGCAGCGCTTCCAGGGCCGACTGGCCGACATCAAGGCCGCCGACGCCTGGACGTACAGCGCGGGCAAGCAGCTCGACAGCTTGACTCTGCCGATTCAGTTTCTGGAGTCCGGTGACAAGACCAACGGTGGCTTCAAGATGAATGGCTACCACCCGACGGAACAGAAGTTCCCCGGTGAATCGTGGACTCAGCAGACTCGAACCTTCTCACACGCGTGCGCAGGCTGTCACAACACGGGTCTGACGCTGGCTTGGTCCACGCCGACGGTAACGCTGCCGTTTGGTAGAGATGGCGCGCCGAACAATAGCCCGATGGTGTTTGCCGCCATCACGGCCTACGCCTACCTCGACGAGAACGTGACCTGCGAGCACTGTCACGGCCCAGGGTCCGAGCACGTCGCGGGCGGGGGCGCCGCCGGTAAGGCGATCATCAACCCCAAGTTCTTGACCGCTGAATCGCAGCGCCAGCTCTGTGGAAAGTGCCATGGCTACGACGACGCGACCAATGCCGAACCCGTGCAGGACTACGGCTTCGAGTTCCCCTGGAACTCGAACTATGCCTCGCAGGTCGGCGGCGGAAACTACGTTCCGGGCGTGTACCAACTGTCCACGTTCTTCGACAACTGGGACGAGATTCCCGTGGACGACGAGGCCTTCTGGGATCCGGCGGCGGCTGGCAAGATCTACGGTCAAGCTCATCGCCAGCAGTACACGATGCTGGCCGAGTCAGTGCACACCCACAATCCGTACGTGAAGGCGACGTGCACGAGCTGCCATGACAATCACACGCAGTACCTGGGCTCGACCAAGGTACAGTCGGCAGCACGTGACGACTACAAGTACACGGATGCGGACTACCGGAACAATGTGCTGTGCCTCAGCTGTCACGCCGGGGGAGGACCGCTGGCCATCATGCCCGGCGGGACAGGTCCGTTCGCAAGCCTGACGAAGGACGACGTCGCCAACGTTCAGCTTGGCGCTGGAGGAACGGTCTGGAAGAACGGTGTCAGTATGCCGGTGCCCACGGCGGCAGTCATCGCGACCTCCACGGCGGCGATCGCCAGCGCCGTGAGCGCCCACATGGTGAGTGAGGCGGGGTGCACGAGCGCGACCGGTGCGCCTGGGACCGGTGTGTACGGTCCCACGAACGAGGCGAACCCAATCGGCCGGTGCACGGGTTGTCACATGCCGAAGCTTGCGAAGTCGGGCGGCTACGTGACCGGTTCGGCCGCTGCTGCGGGGCTGACGTTCTCGAATGACACTGGTGCGGCGACGGGAGCCAAGGCCCTCATCGAAGGGGACCAAGGTTCGCACGTCTTCGATGTCGTGCTGCCGGCGGTGAGCAACAACGTGCTGTCTCGAGGTGGTCCCACCTTCCAGTCGGGCTACTACGGCCAGCTCGGGAGCTCGACTGGCGTCAAGTACGACCTGTTCGGCTTCATGCCAAACTCGTGCAGCAAGTGCCACGCCAGCGCGCGCAAGGCATCACTCGTTTGCCCCGACACTTCGACAGTCTGGCCAAGCTTCTGGCCGTTCAGCGCAAACCGGACCAACGCATGGTGGTCCGCTTGCTTCACCAGCTCGACGGCCCCTTAGCTCGTGGATGAGGGAACGAGCGTGGCGCCGCTCTGGCGGGCGGCGCCACGCTCGGCATCTCCATTGTGCTGGTCGACAAGCAAGGCGACCAGCACGCACACGGCCGTGTTGGCGGGCGGGTCACGGCGCACGCACGCAGTCTCAGGCTGCAGGCTGATTCGCCTGCTCGATCTGCTGGCGGCGCTTGACTTGCGTGACCGTGGTGCCCCCTCAGTCGATGGGTCCAGCGAGCGTCGGCGCCCACGCTCGCGGACAGGCCTACCCGCTGAGGCTCGCACCACGTACCATCATCGATGATCGGGCAGGTGCGCCTGTCCCCTCGACGATGAAGCGATCATCCGGCAATTCGACGGGCACCGGGCCATATGTAGTGTCCTGTCGACCGCAGGTCCGGTTTAACGCAGCGCGGCTCGTGCTCGCCGCCACGTGTCTGCTCGCGCCGGGCACGGCGCACGCGGGGCCACCGTACGAGACGGACGATCCCGAGCCGGTCGACTACCTCCACTGGGAACTCTACCTTGCGACCCAGCACGAGCACACGTCTGACGGGACGACGGGTACGGCGCCCCACCTCGAGATCAACCTCGGCGCGGCGCCGAATCTGCAACTCCACCTCATCGCCCCACTGGCGTACGCGCGCCCGAGCAGTGGCCTGACCACGTATGGCCCGGGCGACGTCGAGCTTGGCGCGAAGCTGCGCTTCGTCGAGGAGGGCGAGCGGAGGCCGATGGTGGGGACGTTCCCACTGGTCGAGCTTCCAGCCGGCAGCGAGTCGCGGGGCCTCGGCCGCGGGCATCTGCGCGTCTTCGTCCCCCTCTGGCTGCAGAAGAGCTTCGGACCGTGGACGACCTACGGAGGTGGTGGCTACTGGGTCAATCCAGGTGTCGGGAACCAGAACTATTGGTACGTCGGCGCACAGGCTCAGCGACGCCTGTCGCGTCTCGTGACGCTCGGCGGCGAGGTCTTCTACACCACTGCGGACCGCGTCGCTGGCGATGGCAATCTGCGCTTCAACCTCGGGCTCGTGCTCGATTTCACCGGCCACCAACACCTCCTGCTCTCGGCGGGCCGGAGCATAGTCGGTGGCACCCGGGTCCAGGCGTATCTCGCCTATCAACTAACGCTGTGAAGACGCTCCACGAGCTTCGCGTGGCATAGGCGCGTGCGCCCGACGGCGTGGGTCGCGACAGTGGCGCGGGGGCATTCAACCTGCGATCAAGCCAGGCTCTCGCGCTGCGAATCCTGCCACGGCGGAGCCTCCGTTCGCGCCGCGCGCGGTGCTTGTGCAGATCCGCGCAGACACGCTGGTCCGGTTGCTCGTTTCCGTGCAGCGGTCGGCACCGAAATATATGCGTCCGCTGAAAACCGGGGGATTTCTGGCCGAGAACGTCTCGGGATGACTTGGCACGTCCGGTGCACGGTGCGCTGTTAGACAGCTCGGAGGAGGTCACATGACCAACAAACTCGGACTCTTGGCGTTTGCACTATTCATCTCGGCCGTCGCCATCGGCTGCGGAGGCGATGCAGGCAAGAACGGTGACAAAGGATCAACCGGCCTCCCCGGCGCGATGGGCGCGAAAGGAGCTACCGGCGCGACCGGTGCCAGCGGTGCCACGGGCGCGAAGGGCGCTACGGGCAGCAATGGCGCGACCGGCGCGAAAGGAGACATGGGCGACACCGGTGCCACCGGCACGATGGGCGCGATGGGTGCGAAGGGCGACCAAGGCATCCCGGGGACGAATGCCATCGTGACCGGCTCGATCGCGGGCAGTGTCAAGGATGCCAATGGCGTCGCGCTAGCCGGCGTGGCGATCGCCACTGTGCCGGCATCGGTGACAGTGAACAGTGCTGCCGACGGCTCCTTCACGCTCGCCAGTGTGGGGCTCGGCTCTTACACTGTCACGGCGGCCAAGACCAACTACGCGACCTTCACGCTCGCGAACGTCGGCGTGGCCGCTGGCGCCACCACGAACGTGAGCCTGGCGCTGTCCATCGCAAGCAATGCGCCGGCCGAGATCACCGGTACCGTCACCGATTCCCAGAAGCCGACGCCCACGCCTTTGGCGGGCGTCACTGTGCGCGTCGAGGGTACGAGCGTCACTGCGGTGACTGACGCGAGCGGTGTTTTCGATCTGATCGGTGTGCCGCCAGGTCCCGTGTTTCTCGCGGCTGCAGCCCCGAGCACCTCATTTCTGGACACCGAGACACCGCAAGCGCTGAGCGCGACTGCGGCCGGCGTGATCGCGGGCGTGAAGCTCGTGCTGTCGGCGCGACCCAGTGACAGCGCCACCTACGTGGGCATGGCCAACTCCTGCGCTCTGTGCCACGCCGCGCAAGCGACGAACCACAAATCCTCCGCGCACTACCGGTCGCTTACGCGTATCCAGCGCGACGGCGCCGATCACGCGGTGGCCGGCTCGTTCTCCCGCATGTTGAACGCGACCCTGGCCGCGCCGCGTCGCGTGATGGTGCCGCTTGTGGGCACGATCGCCGCGTCCGCAAGCTCGGCCGTGGTCACGGGTACAAGCACGCTCTTCAGCACTGGTGGCGCTGGCAATGCGCTGCAGGTTGGCGACGAACTCGGCTACACCCCAGTCGGTCTCACGTGGAACAAGCTCGGTGTGATCGCTTCAGTCGACAGTGACACCCAGGTGACGGTGAGCGGTGTGGCCACACTCGCACCCTCAGTGACCACGCTCACCGGCGCCAAGTACAGCGTGGCGCGTCTGTCGAAGACGTACATGCACATGCTGCCGGAGGACTCGAACGACATCGTCGCGCCCGCATGGCCGGGTGTGAAGGCGACCAACCCCAACTACGATCCGAACGACCCGTGCATCTACGGCAACGCCGCCGCATCCACGACCTGTGCCGCGGGCGGAACCACCAAGTACACCGATGGACAGGTGAACGTGTACCTGTGCAACCTCAAGGACGGCATCACCTACACCAGCGACGAGATCGTGCAGAAGTTCGGTGGCAGTCCATACACCTGCAGCGACGGCACCTTCTACGACGGCATCACGACACCGCTCGTGCCAATGGTCCGCACCGACGTCATCTACGGTGGCCAGGGTGACAAGGACGGCTCCGGCAACAAGCACCCGAACATGGGCGTATTCAAGCAACGCTTCCAGGGTCGTCTCTCGGACATCAAGGCCGCAGCTGCCTGGACCTACACGGTCGGCAAGAATCTCGACAGTCTCACGCTACCGATCCAATTCCTGGAGTCAGGCGATCGGGTGAACGGCGGCTTCAAGATGAACGGCTATCACCCGACCGAGCAGAAATTCCCAGGCGAGTCGTGGACACAACGCACCCGAACCTTCTCGCACGCTTGCGCTGGCTGCCACAACGTTGGCCTGAACATCGCGTGGGACATGGTCACGGTGACCTTGCCCTTCGGTCGAGATGGCGCGCCCAACAACTCGCCGATGAACTTCGCAGCCGTGAAGGCCTACAGCTTCCTCGACGAGAACGTCACCTGCGAACACTGCCACGGCCCGGGCAGCGAGCACGTGGCCGCCTCTGGCGGCGCGGGCCATGCCATCATCAATCCGAAGTACATGACCGCGGAGTCCCAGCGTCAGCTGTGTGGCAAGTGCCACGCATACGACGACGCGACCAACGCGATCCCCGCACAGGACTACGGCTTCGAGTTCCCGTGGAACGCGAACAACGCCAGCAAGGTCGGCGGCGGCGACTACGTGCCGGGCGTGTACCAGATCTCGACGTTCTTCGATAACTGGGACGCACGACCCGTGGACGACGAGGCGTTCTGGGATCCTGCTGCCACTGGCGGCAAGCTCTACGGCCAGGCACATCGTCAGCAATACACGATGCTCGCGCAGTCGGTGCACACCAACAACCCGTATGTGAAGACGACGTGTACGAGCTGCCACGACAACCACACGCAATACCTTGGCTCGACCAAGGTGCAGACCCCAGGCGGTACCGACCAGTACAGCTTCGCGTCGGCCGACTACCGCGACAACGTGCTGTGCCTGAGTTGTCACGCCGGCGGTGGACCGGTGTCGATCATGCCGGTGGCCGGCTCGTTCGCCAGCATCTCCAAAGACGACGTGGCCAACGTGCATGTCGGCGCCGGCGGCACCGTGACCAAGAATGGCGTCGCGGTGACCCCGACATCCGAACAGGTCTACGACTCACAACTGGCGATCGCCGATGTCGTGTCCAAGCACATGTACGACAAGGCGAACATGGTGGCGGTCTACAACCCGCAGAACGACACGCTGCCGGTCGGCCGTTGCACGTCGTGCCACATGCCGAAGCTCGCCAAGTCCGGTGGCTACGTGACCGGCTCCGATGCGAGCACACCTGCCAACAAGGCGTTGATCGAGGGCGACCAGGCCTCGCACGTGTTCGACATCGTATGGCCGTGGGACAGTCAGGCGCTGAGCCGCGGTGGCCCGACGTTCCAGTCGGGGTACTACGGCCAGATGGTGAGCAGCACGAACGTGAAGTACGACATGTTCGGCTACATGCCCAACTCGTGCGGCAAGTGCCACGCAACAGCGCGCCGCGCGTCGCTCGTGTGTCCTGATACCGCCACGGTGTGGCCCGCTTTCTGGCCATTCAGTGAGCACCGGGCGGACCCGTACTGGAGCGCTTGCTACACCTCCTCCACGGCGCCATAGCAGGGCGCACTGCACAGACCAGAGCTCGCGTGGCGGTGTCACCCTTTGCAGCCCCGCCACGGGATCCGGCCCACGGTCGCACGTCCGAGCGTTGCGACCGTGGGCTGTTTCGTGTCCGTTGGGCGTCGGGTTGCCTGTGTGGCAGGTTCGTCGCGTAAGATCACCCGAAGATGGACCAGGTCGGAATGTTTCGCCGGATCGTGGAGTGGGCGCGTCGCAGCCTGATCCTGAAGATCACGGCGCCGCCCGTGCTGCTTGTGCTCGTCGCGAGTCTCTTGTCCAGCTACGTCCTGGGCCGGCTGTTCACGCTCGCGCACGAGCAGAGCGCGAAACAGCGCTCCGGCCACTTCATCGAGGCGGTGGAGCAGGAGTTCCAGGACGCGCTCGGCGACGGTCACACTCATCTCGAGCCGCGCTTACAGCTCTTGTGCCGTGCCAGTGAAACGGTGGCGCTCGTCGCGGATCGAGAGCGCCGCGTGCGCGTGTCCTGCAGCGACGAGCTGCGCGGCACAGTGCTGCCCGACCTGACCATCGCCTCTGAACGCGTGAAGCACGGGGCCACCACCTGGGAACGCGAGATACGACCGATCGTTACAGGCCCCAGCTGCGTCGGTTGCCACGCTGGCGCAGCGCGAGTCGGCTACATCGCGGTGGACACGCCGCTCGCATCGGCCGAGGAAGAGGTCATCGAACAGCAGCGCATGAACCTGATCGGCGGCGCCGTGATCGCCGCTGTGCTGTCGGTGATCCTGATCTTGGTTCAGGGGCTGCTCGTGTACCGGCCCATCCGTGCGCTCGCGAAGACCGTCGGGCGCATCCAGGCGGGCGACCTCGACGCTCGCGCAACGATTGCCGGAACCGACGAGCTTGCCCAGCTGGCGGCGAATCTGAACAGCATGGCGGCTTCGATAAGCGCAGCCGAGGCGGAGCTCGACCGCACGCACCGCGCCGAGCTAGTCCAGGCCGAGAAGCTCGCTGCGCTGGGCCAGCTGCTGTCGTCGATCGCGCACGAGATCAAGAATCCGCTCGCCGGCATCATCGGCGCGTTGAAGGTGCTCGAATCGGACGCTGCGGACACTGACCCGAACAAGCCGATCCTGGGCAAGATTCTCGCACAGATGGAGCGGCTCTCCACGACCGTCGTGACCTCTCTCGAGTTCGCGCGACCGATGAAGCCGACGGTGGCCGACGTCGATGTGGTGGACCTGATCGAGCGCACGATCTTCTTCGTCGAGCGACAAGCAGACGAGCAACACGTGCAGCTGCGCAAGCGTTATGCTGCGGGGTTACCGCGCGCCCACGTCGACCCCGATCTCATGAAGCAAGTCTTCCTCAATCTGTTGCTCAACGGCATCCAAGCCATGCCGCGAGGTGGCGGGCTGGACATCGAAGTCAGCGCTCCAAGCGAGTCGGCGATCGAGATAGTGATCTCGGATCAGGGCGTCGGCATCGCGCCGGAGCATCTGGACCGCATCTTCTCCCCGTTCTTCTCCACCAAGGAACGAGGTACGGGCCTGGGTCTGTACGTGGCTCGTCAGATCGTGGAAACGCAGCGTGGCCAGATCACTGTAGAGAGCCATCTGGGGCAGGGCACTGCGTTCACCGTGCGGATCCCGACGCAGCCTGCTGCAGACAAGGAGTGAGCCGATGGCGCGAGCGAGTGTGCTGATCGTCGACGATGAGGAGTTGATTCGCTGGTCGCTCGAGAAAGACATCTCGCGACTCGGGTATGCCACGCGCACGGCCGCGAGTTGCGCCGAGGCGCTGCGCCTGCAGCAGGACGAGCCTGCAGACGTGGTGCTGCTCGACGTGAAGCTGCCCGATGGCGACGGCGTGCAGCTGATTCCGCTGCTTCACGCGTTCCGCGAGGACACTGTGATCATCATGATCACCTCGGTGAATTCGCTTGAAACAGCGGTGGAATCGATTCGCGTCGGCGCCTGGGATTACGTCACCAAGCCCTTTGATTTCCCGAAGCTCTTCAACAGCGTCGCCAAGGCAGCCGAGCGCGTCGCGCTGCGCGAAGAGAATCGTGCACTGCGGTCTCAGGAGCGTGTCGCCGGTAACCCCGAATGCATCGCCGACTCGGCTCTCATGCAGCGCGTCCTCGAGCTGGCGAAGACGGCTGCGCGCCACGACACTGCCACGGTGCTGCTCCGAGGAGAGAGCGGTGTGGGCAAGGATTTGGTCGCACACTACATCCACGAAACAAGTCCGCGTGCCGAGCACCTCTTCCTCGACATCAACTGCGGTGCCCTGCCCGAAGCGCTGCTCGAGAGCGAGCTCTTCGGTCACGAGCGCGGCGCTTTCACCGACGCCAAGACACAGAAGCGCGGGCTGCTGGAGCTGGCGAGCGGCGGCACGGTGTACCTCGATGAGATCGCCGACGCGCCGCTCGGCGTCCAAGTGAAGCTCCTGAAAGTGCTCGAGCAACGCACATTCCGCCGACTGGGGGGCACGCGTGACATCACCGCGGATGCGCGGATCATCGCCGCGACCAATCGTGATCTCAGCCAGGCGCTTGCCGACAAGACGTTGCGCCAGGATCTCTACTACCGCTTGAACGTGTTCCCGATCGACGTTCCGCCTCTGCGCGAGCGCCGGCAGGACATCGCACCGCTCTCACGCATGTTCCTCGCCGGGTTCAATCGTGCGTTTCGCAAGCATGTGCGCGGGTTCACGTCGGAGGCTGAGCGACACCTGCTCGAGTACGACTGGCCCGGCAACGTTCGCGAGCTGCGCAACGTCATGGAGCGGGCGATGATCTTGGCAGGCGACGACGCGCCGATCGGCGTCGACGCTTTGCCACAAGAGATCTTCAACCCCACCGCAGCAGACGGGGCGGACGGCGAGGAGGAACCCGCAGGTGTGCTCGCGCAGGCCGAAGGCAAGCTGATCCGCGAGGCTCTCGCGGACTGTGGTGGGAACCAGAGTCGTGCCGCGGCTCAGCTGGGCATCGGTCGCGGGGCGCTGGCTCGTCGACTGCGAAGGCTCGGCATCGTCGCGGGGTGATCGGCCGGTCACCGCCTGCCCCGCCGCGAACCAAGCCCTTCCTCACTTCGGCGTCAGCATGTGCGACACGCCGCGGACCACGCAGGGATCTTGGTGCGGGTGCGGGTTTGCCTGGACCGTGAATGATGGGAGCGCTTTCTCCGACAGGCTCCTAGCACCGGGTCGCCGCATCCGCGGCTCGAACCGGGCGCAAGCGGCGAAAAATCGTGCTTTGGGCGGTGGATCGGCCGGTCGGACTTTTCCTCGGAGACAAGGCCTGCTAACCAGGGCTCCTGCGAAGGAGCCCCCGATGTACCGCAAAGAGATCAAGGTCCTGGACTGCACCATCCGCGACGGCGGACTGATCAACAACTACCAGTTCACGGACGCGTTCGTGAACGCTTGCTACGTGGCGGCGTGTCGCTCCGGGATCGACTACTTCGAGATCGGCAAGATGCTGAGCGAGAGCGAGCAGTACCCGCGGGACAGGTGGGGCAAGTGGAACTTCTGCAAGGAAGACGACGTCAAGCGAGTGCTGGATTGCCATCGGGGTGAGTACCGCCCGGGCATCGCGGTGATGCTCGACGTGGGGCGCGTCGATGTCGCCGCCCTCCAGCCGGCCGACAAGTCGCCCTTCGACATGATCCGCGTCGCCTGTTACGTCGCCGACGTCGACAAGGGCGCTGACCTGGTGCGCCGCACGAAGGATCTCGGGTACGAGACCACGCTCAACATCATGGCGCCCTCGGCGGCCATCGAGAGTGATCTGGTGGCTGCGCTGGCCGAGGTCAACGAGATCAAGGAGCTCGACTACCTCTACCTGGTGGACAGCTACGGAGCGTTCTACTCCGAGCAGATCACTGCCTATGTCAACCTCTATCGCAAGTACGCGCCGAGCAAGCCGCTGGGCTTCCACGGTCACAACAACCAGCAGCTGGCGTTCTCCAACACGCAGCAGGCGATCATCGACGGGGTCAATCTGCTGGACGCCACCATCAACGGGATCGGGCGCGGTGCAGGCAACTGCAACCTCGAGCTGCTGCTGAACTTCCTGAAGAACCCGAAGTTCGACGTGCGGCCCATCTACCACGTGATCCAGGAGCACTTCGTGCCGCTCCGGCAGCAAATCGAGTGGGGCTTCAACGACATCTACGGCATCTCGGGCTACCTCAACCAGCATCCGCGCGCGGCCATGAAGCTGCGCGCCGACGAGAAGGAGCGCGACAACTGCTACGACTTCTACCTGGAGTCGCGCCGAGTCGACGACGCCGCGCTCAGCTGAGTGGTCGCACCACGCAACTCGTACCGCGGTTGCGCGCTCGAGCCTCAGCCCTTCGGGAGCTTCGGGACCCAGGGCGAGAACATCTTGCCCAGGGCAAGGCGCGTGACCTTCGCGACGTCGCCGAACCAGCCACCGAGTGACGACGGATAGCGCATGCGTAGCGCCGAGAGCATGCCGTCGTAGGTCGCTTGATCGAACGGATACCACCAGAGGTTGCGCTTGGTGGGCATGATGTCCCAGTTGATCAGCTTGGGCTGCGTCATCTCGTCGAGGCCGAGCGCCGAGTGCGTGCGTCCCATGCCGGATTCCTTCCAGCCGCCCCAAGGTGTCTCGCTCATGCCGTGCGTGTAGAGATGGTCGTTGATGGTGGTGACGCCGGAGTGGAGCTTCTGCGCGATCGCCTTGCCGCGGGCCAAGTCCCGCGTCCACACCGACGAGGTCAGCGCCATGCTGGAGTCGTTGGCGAGCGCGATGGCTTGCTCGAGGGTGTCGAACTTCATCACCGGCACCACGGGACCGAAGGTCTCCTCGCGCATCAGCTCCATCGAGTGATCCACGTGCGTCATGAGCGTGGCGGGGTAGAAGTAGCCGCCGGCCTTCGAGTCGGTGGGGCTCGACTGCGCGATGATCTTCGCGCCCGCGGCGACGGCCGCGTCCACCTGCTTCTGCACGGTCTCCAGCTGTTCCTTCGTGGTCATCGCACCCATGTCGACGTCGCAGCCGCGGTCGGGACCGTGGCGCATCGCCGCGGTCTTCTGCCTGAGCAGCTCCACGAACTGATCGTAGACCGAGGCGTGCACGTAGACGCGCTCGACGCCGCCGCAGCTCTGACCGGCATTCTGGTAGCCGGCCCAGGCGGCGCCGTTGGCCGCGCGCTCGAGATCGGCGTCCTCGAGCACGAGCATGGGGTCTTTGCCGCCGAGCTCGAGCGAGAGTGGGGTGAGGGTTTTCGCGGCTGCAGCCATCAGCTGCTTGCCCGTGGGCACCGAGCCGGTGAAGAAGAGCTTATCGACGTGCTGATCGAAGAACGCCTGGGAGACGCGCCCGCCCGAGCCGACGATGTGGTGGAAGAGCCCGTCGGGCAGTTCGCCCGCGGCCACGATGCGCTCGATGGCGTCGCCGACGCCGATCGTGGCGGCCGCGACCTTGAGCAACACGGCGTTGCCGGCCATCAACCCCATCACGACCTCGCCGAACGGGATCGAGAGCGGGTAGTTCCACGGGCTGATGATCCCGACCAGGCCCAGCGGCAGCCGAACGATCTCGTTCCTCTTGTTGTAGAAGAGCAGCGAGCCGAGCGGCACCTTCTTGGGGGCGAGCGCACGCTTGGCGTTCTTGGCGTACCAGTCGGCCGCCAGGGCGCAGGGGATGACCTCGGTCACGAGCGCGTCGGTGCGTAGTTTGCCGTTCTCACGACTCACCACGGCGGCGAGGTCTTCCGCGTGCGCGACGACGTAGTCACGCATCTTCAGGATGTGCCGCGCGCGCGCATCGAAGGACAGCGCCGCCCAGCCGCGCTGCGCTGCACGAGCGCGGGCGAAAATCTCCGGCATGCGCGCGAGATCGGTGTTGGGGATGCGGCTGACTTCTTCGAGCGTCGCAGGGTTGAAAGAGACGGTCTCTCCGGCCGGCTGCGCCTCGCGCACGGGTGTGGGCTGGGGCAGGCGTTCGGCGGTGGCTTGCGTCGGCATGGCGATCTCCCCTTCGAGAAGCCCAGCTCGGTGGCCGGGGCGGCCGAGCATCGCCACGATGCGGGCGGCCTGCAAGCGGCGGCAGCCGCCTATCGGCCTGTGTCCAGGCTCACCGGGCGCGCCCCGCGGGCACTCAACACCCGGTCAGTCAGGAGGCAGCCACCCCGGCCACTCACCCCGAGTGGTCGCAGCTCGAGGGCCGACCTTGGCCGATCCAGGTCAGCGCACGGCGCGCCGGGTCCCGCGGGGCGTATCCGTTGGAAAACGCGGCACGTTTGGCAGCCCCGCAAGTGGTTCGGGTCTGTCACAATCGCGCCGCTTGGGTGTCTTCGCTGAGCGGTCGGCGCACTGCCCTCGGGTGCACGCGGTAGTGCTGCACGTCGCGCAGGGCAGAACGTCAGCCGGGGTAGAGGAGGCGTACCGACTGCCATGAGCTGCTTACCGTCGAAACTCTTGCACTTGATCACGAGCACCTCGTGCGCCCGCCGTCGGGCGCTGCTGGCGCTCAGCTGCGCGCTGGCCGGTGGGTTCGGGTTCGTACCTGCTGTCGTGCGGGCCTGGTACTTCCCGGAGCATGCAGAGCTCTCGCGTCTGGCCCTGCGCGACTTCGCGCCGGGGTTCGCGACCGAGGTGATCCAGCTCGCCGTGGCCGATGCTGCAGCTGACGGTCTGGTGTTGTGCCCGGGCGCGACCACCGCGCTGCCTGCGCTCGATCTGGATGGCGAGGGCGTGCGTTGCGTGTCCTACGGCGTGCTGGCCGCGCTGGCCGCAGATCACTCCAACACCACCGCCGACCTGCGCGATCTCCTGTCGCGCCCGCTGTACCGTCCGTGGCCGGCGAAGAACGTCACGCTCGGCTCGCTCTTGGCCGCCGCGGCCCAACGCATCTGGAACGATTTCCAGACCTCCGTGCCCGAGGAGACCGATCGGGTCTGGACCGGGGATGTCTCGCGGGTGTCCGCCAGCAGCGCGCGCTTGCCGCGCACGCTCAGTCCGCGCGACCTGGTTCGCGTGCTGGATGTGCAGCTGACGGTCCTCGACCCGGGCTACGTGGACCGGGCCAAGAACGCCAAGACTCACTTCCACGATCCGACGCGGAGCGTCGAGCTCATACTGCAGCAGGCGGCGCTCGGCGATCTCGACAACGCGCTCGCGCAAGCTCTGGCCCACCACGCGCGCTCGTTGCAGCTGGCGGTGCTCAGCCGTCCCGACCACGAACCGGACGCCGACATCCGCAGGCGCCTGCGCACCGAGGCGCTGCTCGAGCACGCTTTCGCCGTGCACTTCGTGCAAGATGGCTTCGCGGCCGGGCACATCGTCACGGATCCCGCGGTGGCCGCCGCCCGTTCGCGCACGCAACGCCATGACTACTTCAACCGCGAAGGCCTGGCGGTGACGCGTGCGCTCTCACCCGATCGCTGCCAAGCGCAGCCGCCGTTCTTGCCGGGACGCGGCGTCGGGCTCGACGCTTGCTGGGTCGCGCATGGCGACGGGTTTGCGAGCGCGGACGATCGGATGTACGCGAACGAGGCCGTGGCGCGGCTGCAGACGGCCTTCGCGCTCGCACTGTCGCCGCGCGACCCAGCGTGGGTCGACAGCCAGCTGCAATCGCCGCAGTGCGCCAGCTGGATCGCTGGCAACGGCGACGTGCGCGCCCACACGCAGTGTGACGTCGCGTGGACCGCGGCGCTGCTCGATCCGCGTCCGGCCTGGGTCGGAGCCGCGTGCAAGGCGACGCCGGCTGACTGGGCGCGCATGGTGCTCGGCCATTTCCAGGGCGCGCTGCAACAGCTGGCGGACCAGCCGCTGTTGGCGGCGGCCGATGCCGGCTCGCCGGCTGCGCAGCCCGGGGCGCTGACGCGCGCGATGGTCGGCATTCCGACCCAGAGCGTTGCCCGGACGTCCGAAGAGTTGGCGCCGGTGCCGGCCGGCGGTTCGAGCCTCGACGACGCAGTCGACCCGGATGCGCTCAAGTGTGCCGTACCCGATGCGGAGGCCGCGTTGTGGATGCCGCTGCTCGCGGCCTGGCCGGCTGCACAGGCCGACGCCACGACGCTCCAGGGACAGGACGCTTTCGCGAACGGCTGGGCGGTGCAGGCCGGTGCCAACGCCGCCGTCAGCGACACCAAGCTCCTCTCGGATAGCGCATCGGTGAGCGGGTGGGCCGGCGCGACCGTCGGCCTCACGTACCTCGCGCAGGGCATCCTGCCGTACGTCCGAACGCGTGGTCTGTTCGAGCTCAACGCGGGGTTTGCGCAAGGCGTGCGCCTGGCGGGGCCCACCGATGCGTTCCGCTCGGTCGGTGTGCTGGAGATGCGCGTGCCGCTCACCTCGCTGCTTGCGGCGGGCGCCGGCGCACTGTGGCACTCGGCGCGGCCCATGACTTGGTTCATGGGCGGCGATGTGTCCGGCGGTCTGCTCGGCGCTCGCGCCTACACGCTCTTGGCACCCAACCGTGCGCTCTTCTACGGCTGGGACGCGGAGGTCCTCAACGTTTTGCTATCGCCATCGGCCGTGGCTCAACCGGCTCGGCGCTCCGGCGTGCTCGAGGCCGAAGGCCGCTTGCGTCTGGGTGTGCGCAGCAGCGATCCGAGTCGCCCGCTGCGCACGATGTTCGGCGGTAGCTTCGTTTTGATGTTCGAAGTGTCTGTGGGTCTCTTCTCCTATCTCTAGCGAGGAACAAGTGCGTAAGCCCCAAACGGCAATCGAAGTCGTTGCTTTGTTCGCGCTTGCCAGCCTGTACGGCTGCGGCGCCTATCTCGGTCCCAACGTCGCAGCCCAGTCGAACCGTCCAGGTGCGAGCCTGGGCGCGAGCGGCGGCTATCGGCTGTATCCCACCGGCAACGAATCGTTGTTCCTCGACGGCAACCTCTCGGCGGCGTTCCCCACGCAGGGCGCAGGCAAGAACCTGCTCGTGGTGGGCGACGCCGCGCTGGGCTACGGAAGCTTGCCGCTGCCACACGAGTCGAGACTCGGGCTCGAGCTTGGGGCCGGCCCGAGCCTCGGCGACATCACGGACGGCCATGGCTTGCGCTCGTTCGGTGCTGGCTGGGTCTGGAAGCTCGCTTTGCCATGGCGGGTCTCCGCCAACCGCAAGCCGTGGGAGCTGGGCGAGCAGGTGCTGGACTTCTCGCTGCTCACGCCCGAGGTCGACATCGTGCAGCTCTTCCCCGTCGGACGCGGTCGTGACCACCAGTTGGTCACCGCCGTGCTGTTCTCGCTGAGTTACCGCTACGACACGTGGCTGGCGGCGCTGCCATGACGCGGGCTGCAACAATGCGTTGGTTCGCGCTAACCCTCGCGCTCTGCGGTTGCAGCTACCACTACATGCCGGCCGCCGCCAGCGTGCAGGCCGCCTTCAAACCCAGCGCCGAGATCGAGGTCGGGGTAGGGCGCGCTGACATCACGCCGCCGCCGGGCGTCTCGACCTTCGGCCACGGCCCCGATGCGCGGGTCACCAATGGCGTCTGGACGCGCCTGTATTGCCGAGCGTTCGTCTTCAAGCAAGGCAGCGCCGCGCTGGCGATCGTGCCCTGCGATCTCTCGGCGATCAGCACGCTTCTACAACGACGCGTTGCAGAGCAGCTGGCGCTCCGGAGCGTCCCGATCGAGGCGCCGCGCCTGATGTTGACGGCGACCCACACGCACGCCGGGCCGGCACACTACTTCGACGGGAAAGACTACGCGGGCCTCGGTAGCTCGCAGCTGCCGGGCTACGACGACGCGATGGTCGACTTCCTCGCCAAGCGCATCGCGGCTGCCGTCGCGGATGCGTGCGCGGCTGCCAAGCCCGCAGAGCTACGCTGGGCGCGCGACACGATCCCGGACCTCACGCGCAATCGCGATCTGCCTGCGTTCGTGAAGAACGCGGCGCCGCCGTGGGCCGCGCCGTGCCCCGAGGGTCCACCCGAGTACTGCGCCATCGATCCGGCGCTGGCCGTCCTCGAGATCCGCGACAAGGTGACGACCTGTGCGCTCGGCGAGCTGGGCTTCTTCGCGATGCACCCCACGGTGCTGCCGAACACCAACCAGCTGCTCGGGGCCGATGCCTTCGGCGTGGCGTCGCGCGTGCGGGAAGCCGAGCTGCGCGCCGGCAACGCGGCCTGCTCGAACAGCGATCCACTCTCCGGCCTCGTCAACACCAACGAAGGCGACATCGTCGCGCGCTGGTCGTCGGGTACGGTGCAAGAGGCGATCTCGATCGGCACGCGCCTGGCAGGCCACGTGCGCGAGGCGCTCACGAAGGCCGCTGCAGCGCCGGCCGAACCTGCGCTCGAGCTGGCGTCGCGCTACGTCGAAGTCGACCTGCCGGGCAATCACTTCGGGTTGAGCGGGCCGGGGTTGTGCGAAGCCGAGCTTGGCTCGCTGGCATCGCTCGGCGCCACCGACCACCCCACGTTCCTGAACGCGACTCGTGGCGAAGGCAGCCCGCGCAAGTGGTGGCGCACGGACTGTCAGGGCCCGAAGCTGGACGCGCCCTGGCCTGTGGGCGGCGCGCTGCGCGGGCCCCAGAGCTTCACCTCTGTCGTGCCGATCGCCGTCGTACGCATCGGCGATCAGTTGATCAGCTTCTTGCCGGCCGAGCTGACAGTGGCGTCCGGGCGACTCGTCAACAACGCTGTGTTGCAATCGGCGGCGGGCCATGCTGCGAACATGCATGCGCTCGTCGCGGGTCTGGCCAATGGCTACATCCAGTACGTGGCCTCGCCCGACGAATACGACGCCCAGGGCTATGAGGGTGCTTCCACGCTGTTCGGGCCGCGCTCCGCGCCGGTGCTGGCGAAGATCGCTGGCGCGTTGACCAGCAGCCTGTACACGCACACCGAGCTGCCGGGCAAGCCCGACGAAGCCACGCGGTTCCAGTACTGGCTGGGCCCAACGCGCGCTCGCTTCCCGCGGCAGACGCAAGAGCCCTCGCTGGCCGAGCTCGGCGCGCAGCGCCGCGCATTGCAGACCTGCGCCGTGGCGGGCGCTGAGCCGCACGCCGTGTGCTTCTTCTGGATCGATGGCGCACCCGGTGAGGTGGGTATCGAGCGCGCGCCGTGGTTGGGGGTCGTGGCGCTGGCGCCGCCGTCGCCACTGC
The DNA here is from genome assembly GCA_036382515.1 of Polyangiales bacterium. GTDB lineage: Bacteria > Myxococcota_A > Polyangia > Polyangiales > JAFGIB01 > JADGRF01. The sequence continues at coordinate 30,843 of DASVHQ010000097.1, forward strand.
CCGCAGCGCTGCCCGCGCAGCTCCCGAGCGCGCTGCTGGGCGCCTACAGCCCCTCGATCGTGCTCGACGATCGCTCGTTCGCGTTTCGTACCCGTATCCATCACGCCATGGGCGATGCCTGGGAGTGGTCCAGCCTGCTTCAGGCCACGCCGGAACAGTGGGCGGCGCTCGCAGACTGGGGGACGTTGCAGCTGCGCGTCGGCCTCGGCACCAAGCACGAGCTGAAGTCGCAGTCGTGGAGCGCGAGCACGCCCCTGCCGCTGTGCACGACCGAAGAAGCGCGTCGCTGCGGGTACTGAGCGCCGACGATGAGCTCGGCATCGTGGACTGCAGCGCGTGCTCGGTGTCCAGCCTACGGCGACAGCGGCTCGTGGTACACGCAGAGCCCTCGCTCGCAGGCGACCTTGCCCGTGCCGCACTCGCGGTACCTCTGGGTGCAGCCACCCGTGCACGCGAAGCGCGCGCGGAAGGCGTCGACCTGGTCGTGCGCCACGGCGATCTCCTGGCCGCCGTTGGCGCAATCGCAGCAACCGTTGACCTCGTACGTGCACTGCGCGTCCGCTTTGGCAAGCGCGGTAGGCGTGGGTCTGCGCGGATGAAGGCTTGCGTACGCCTGCTTGGTGATGATCACGTCCATGTTTCATTCGGCACCTGTCTTGGTGCCCATTTTTCGGCTGGGCGGGCGCGCGACCATGTCGGAAATTTGATAGTCATGCGGGCCGTAAGAGGGAGCGTCATGACCGAGTTGAGCGACGAAAGCCGGACCAATCAGCGCGCCTGGGACGAGGCGGCGGACGACTATCAGGCGCGACATGCCGCGCTGCTCGGCGTGCGCGAGCTGTCCTGGGGCGTCTGGGGCATTCCCGAGAGTCGCCTCCACGTGCTCGGTGACGTGGCGGGTAAAGACGTGCTGGAGCTGGGTGCGGGCGCAGCGCAGTGGTCGATCTTGCTCGCGCAACAGGGTGGAAGGCCCGTGGCGCTCGATATCTCGGAACGCCAGCTCGCCCACGGACGCGAGCTCATGCGCCAAGCCGGGGTCGACTTTCCCCTCGTGCACGCCAGCTCGGAATCGGTGCCACTGCCCGATCGCAGCTTCGACATCATCTTCACCGATCACGGCGGGATGACGTACGGCAACCCCGAGCGCACCGTGCCCGAAGCTGCGCGGCTCTTGCGTGCGGGCGGGTCGTTCGCTTTCCTGGTGGCGAGCCCGTGGCTCACCATCTGCTACGACGACAAGCGCCAGGCAGTAGCCGGCGAGCTGCTGCACGACTACTTCGAGCTCGGTCGCTACGAAGACGATGGTCTCGTCGCCTATCAGCTTCCCTACGGTGCGTGGATCCGTCTGTTCCGTAGGCACGGCTTTGCCGTGGAGGATCTCATCGAGCTGCGTCCGGACCCCGGCGCCAACACCAGCTACAGCAACTACGTATCGCCCGACTGGGCGCGACGCTGGCCAGCTGAATGCCTCTGGAAGCTGCGCCGCGAGACCTGATCGCGCTGGCTGGGTGGCTGCGAAGCAGCACCGGCCGCAGCCCTGCGCACGCATGCTCGGTGCGCGCGAGCACACGCCGGAGATCCGCGGCCGGTGTGGCCGTGGTTGGGCCGTGCGCGAAGGGATGGCGACAACGATTCTCCGGCACTTGCGGTTTCGCGGCGGCGCGTCCTTCGCTGCCATGGTTGACTCCCAAGGTGCGGTACGGAAACGGGCTATGCACGCCCGCGCAGCCAGCCCGTTGTGGGTCGTTGAAGTCGGCCCCGAGCGCTGCCGATCTTCGTGCAGATGCCGCTCGGACGGGCAGCTTGGCCGGGCCGATGTCGCACGTCTGCGATCTGCTACGCTCCACGGCTTCACGGAGGCCGCACCCGAATGAAGCGCACAATCGTTGGTTTACTGGTCGCAGCCCCACTCGTCCTCGGCGCCTGTGCAGCCGACCGCGCTGCCAAGACTGATGCTGGGGCGGCAGGTGTCGACGCAAGCGGGGCCGGCGCGGGTGCCGCTGGCGCGAGCGCAGGCGCAGGCGGCTCGGGCATGAGTACCGGTGCCGCAGGCAAAGGTGGCGCAGGTGCAAGCGGCGCAGGTGCAAGCGGCGCAGGCGCAAGCGGCGCAGGCGCCGGTGGTGCAGGCGCCGGTAGTGCAGGCGCTGGCGGCGCAGGCGCTGGTGGTGCAGGCGCAGGCGGCGCAGGCGCAGGCGCAGGCGGCGCAGGTGCGGGTGGTGCAGGCGCTGGCGGCGCAGGTGGTGCAGGCGGGACTGGCGCGGTCGGTGGCATCGATGTCGCCGCCTCGGTGCTCGAGCACCACAAACATCCGTCGCGTGACGGCGTCTACGTGGACGCCGCGCTCACGCTGACGGCGGCCGCAACGCTCGCACGCGACGCCACCTTCGACGGCACAGTGACCGGCAACGTGTACGCGCAGCCGCTCTTCGTCGCGAGCGCGACGGCGGGTGTGCACGACCAGCTCATCGTGGCGACCGAACGCAACCAGGTCTACGCGCTCGACGCGAGCACGGGGGCACAGACCTGGGTCCGTGATCTCGGCGCTCCGGTGCCGACGTCGGCCTTGCCGTGCGGCAACATCAATCCGCTAGGGGTCACCGGCACCCCGATCATCGAGGCCGCCACGCGCACCATCTACCTCGATGCCATGACGACCGGTCCAAAGCACATGATCCACGCGCTCTCGCTCGACGACGGCACCGAGCGCGCCGGCGGCTGGCCCGTGGACGTGAACGCCAAGGCCGCCGCAGGCGGGCAAACGTTCGACTCGTCGGTGCAGAACGAGCGGGGTGCGCTCGCGCTGGTTGGCGGTCGCGTCTACGTCCCGTACGGCGGTCACTACGGCGATTGCGGTGCCTATCGCGGTTGGGTGGTGGGCGTGTCGACCACCGATCCCACGAACGTGATCTCGTGGACGACGGCTTCGGCCGCCGGTGGCAGCTGGGCGCCCAGTGGCATCGCGACCGACGGCACTTCGCTCTACATCACCACTGGCAACACGATGGGCGCAGCCACCTGGGGCGGCGGCGAGGCCCTCATCAAGCTGCCACTCAGCCTGCAGTTCAGCAACCTGGCCGCCGACTACTTCGCGCCTAGCAACTGGCAGGCGCTCGACAACGCAGACATCGACATCGGTGGCACCGGCCCGGTGCTCTTCGACGTGGCCGGCGCCACGCCGACGCACCTCAGTATCGCGCTCGGCAAAGACGCCAAGGCGTATCTCGTGAACCGCGCCTCGCTCGGCGGGATCGGTGGGCAGCTCGACGTGAAGCCCGTGTCGAGCACCCAGATCATCCAGGCGGCTGTGGCGTACACGGTGTCAGCCGGAACCTTCGTGGCCTTCAAAGGCGCCGGCTCGGGTTGCCCCGCATCGACCAGCGGCAGCCTCACGGCGCTGCACATCGTGCCGGGCTCGCCGCCGACGATAAGCGTGGGCTGGTGCGCTCACACGCAGGGCAACAGCTCGCCGGCGGTCTCGATGAGCAACGCCTCCGGTGCCGATGCCCTGGTGTGGCAGCTCGGCAACGACGGTCGCCTGCGCGCCTTCAATGCCGCGACCGGTGTCGTCGTGTGGGATGGCGGCGGCGCGGGCGACAGCTTCGGCGGCTACTCGAACTTCATCTCTGCGGTGATCGCGAAGGGTCGCGTGTACGTCGGCACGCACGGCAAGGTCGCCGCATTCGGGCCGCACTGAGCTTGGCTGCCGTCTCGGCGTCACGCCGGACGTCGTGCGTGCCAGCAGCTCAGCGTGCTCTCAGCGCAGCGGATGCGGGTAGCTGAACGGTGTGTACGCGGGTCGCGGCTTCAAAAAGAAGTCGCGGCCTTCCTGCAGAAACGTTGCGCATGCGGCAGGCACACGCACGGCGGCGGTCGAAGCGTTCCCCCAGCTGTGGGCGTCGCATACCTGATCCGTCGCCGGATAGGTCCCCGTACAAGCACTCTCGTCGGTCAGCTGGACCAGGTCGATGTGGCCGCCCCGTAGACCGGTGTTGCAGTCCCCCGTGAACGTGAGGTGATCGAGCGTGATGTTCTTGCCGTTTCCCAGGTTGAGCGTGTCGAACGCTCCGCTCGCGGTGTACCCGGTGAGATCGAAGCTCAGGTTTGCGACGGTGACGTCGCTCACCCCGTCTTCCACGTTGCCGCGGCCGTTGATCACCACGCCCGCGCGGCTCTCGCCGATGAACATGCGGCGCGTGCCCCCGGCCACGCCGCCCTTGCGCACATAGAACAGCACGCCGCTCTGTGCGTACGTGCCGTTCTTGATAACGGTGCCGGGCAATCGATCGCCGGGCCGGGCACGGCGGGCGTGGGAGACTTCAACGCGCGCAGCGGCGCTGGCTGTTGGGGGTTGTCCTCGACGGGGGCCGTGTCAGGCGAGATCTGGGTGAGGTGAGCGCGCGCAAGCCGCATATTTGGCGATGTGAATGGGGGTGCCCCGGCATTGGTTGGCGGCGTTCGAGCGGGTGGCTCGAACGGCTGGCCGGCCGTGGCGGGCGTGGTGTGTGGCGCGGCCGGGTGTGTTCGCGAGGCAGGAGTTCGGTCGTTTCGCGAAATTTCCGGGCCCCCCGCGTCCATAGGTAACCGACCCAGGTTGGACTCGGCCGATCCTGGTTCGGTGCTGATGGCGGGTTCGGCACCCGCGGAGTGGTCCCGGTTCACCCCCGTCTATCGCTGCGAACGGTGGACCCGGACCAAGCCTTCGTCACCTCGCGCACCGAAACCTGGGACGGCTCTGCTGGCGAAGCTGCTCCGAAGAGGGTATTGGGGTGGGCCGGCGCGACGCGGACCTTCGGCAGCGGCCGGTGGCGTCCAGGTGTGGACACTGGCGTCTCGCGAAACAGGCACAGATACCGCCGTTGGGGCGGCGTGCGCGACCGAGGTCGCGATCCCCACAGGAACCAGAGCAATGAACAGAAGCAGCGACTACTCTCAGGGCAAGCGACAGAAGGAACAGCAGCTGGCGCGCAAGCAGCAGGAGAAGGCGGCACGACGCCAACGCAAGCGCGAGCAAGGCACGGCCGAGCCGGAGATCGTCACCGCCGACCAGATCGTCGGCCGCCTCCCCAGCATCGACGAGGCGATGCGCGCCATCGAGACCAACGCGACGAGCCCCCGCGCCGTCGCGTCGATCCCGTGCCGTATGTTCGTGGGCGGCATCAGCTCAAGCACCAGCGAAGAGGAGCTGCGCTCCGTGTTCGCGGAGTTCGGGGTGATCGTCGATGCGGTGATCCTCAAGGACCGAGGCACTGGCCAGTCGCGGGGCTTCGGCTTCGTCACGATGGAGAACCGCAAGGATGCAGGGCGCGCCATCGAACAGCTCAACGGCAGTGAGCTGAACGGACGCAGGTTGGTGGTGAACGTCGCGACCGACCGGCCACGCTGAGACAGGTGGACGGCGGCACAGGCAGAAGGGGCCTCGGGGTTCGGGAGGTCACCAAGTCTGGCAGCCCGGCCCTGGTTCGGACGGCAGGGCTGCAGCATGCCCCGACCCCGGACGGAGCTGCCTCGCGCTGGGAACGACTCCCAGCACGAGGCTTCTCCGCAAACTGATCGGAGCCCTGCGCAGAGCTCGTCCAAACGTTCGCGTCCGAGGCACTTGACGCTGCGTGCGCGCGCCTCGGCACGCGCCGCGTGCTCCAGGCGCGAGAACTCCTCTGCAACGAGGGTGCGCGCGCTGTCGTTGGGGATGTCGAGCCCCGGCGGCGAGGCTGCCCTGCCGCGGTTGGCTGACGTGTTCGGCCAGCACCTGCGTCGAGCGCCCCAGTGAAAGTGCCGCACTTGCCCAGCCGCGTCCGTGCTGCTCGGCGTCAGGGGAAGTGCTTCAACACTTCGCTACACGGCACGTCGCCCGCGAGACGCGCGGCGGAGAACGGGATCTCGGATGTCTTGGGCACCACGCTGATGGTTCCGCTGGTCAACAGCGGGTTGTCCGAGCCGACGATCATGCCGTTCGCGGTGACGCTGACCGTACCATCCAGCGTGTCGGGGCCGGTCAGTTTCGACGTGAGAGACGCCTCGACCGTCAAGCCCACATACCCCTTCATCGACAGCTGTCCGCCGATCGAAGCCGGGATGGTCACGCCCGGGTGCGAATCCGAGTCCGAGTCGACGGTCTTGCCCGCTGCGTCGACCCCGCTGAGAATCGTGAGCTTCGGGAAGGGCACCGAATCGCCCGCGTGCAGGGCGCCGACACTCTCCGTGAACTTGGTGGTGAGCGTGGCGATTACCGCTGGCGTGAACGTGACGATCAACTTCGCGGGGTCAGGCGTCGTGACCGAGGTCAGGTCGCAGATCGCGTAGGTCGCGTGAAGCATCCCGTCCACGTTGCTGAAGACGATCCTAAACACGAGTTGGAGATTCGCAGCGGTGGGGCCAACAATGGGGCCGGACTCAGTCGCAGGGGTCTTCACCTGCGAGATCCATGTGCCCGACAGGTCAATCTCCGCTCCGGTGCCGGAACCCGCGTCGGCACTCCCGCCATGGCCACCCGCAGTCCCCAGCGTTCCCGCGCTACCACCACCGCCTGCGTCATGACCTGCACTCGCAGTGCCGCTGGCACCTGCACTCGCAGTGCCGCTGGCACCTGCACTCGACCCCTGACCCGCCAGACCAGAACCGCCCCCGCCGCCACGGCTCGCAGACGATGGCGTGGCCCCGCCGCACGCGGCGCTGCCGATGGCCAGCGCGAGGCAGACGACGGACACCACCACGTGTCGTAGTCTTCGTCCTCGCCAGCGCTGTTCAACGTGTTTCATGCGATCTCCACGATAAGAAGGAGCATGCGAAGCCCTGCGTCATCACTCGTCAAGCGCCGAAGCGGCGCTTGCGCGTGCGGAATTGCTCGGCAACCCGCTGCATCAGCGCGAAATCGAAGTCTGGGAAGTACTCCTCGACGAAGAAGATTTCGCTGTACGCCGTCTGCCAGGGCATGAACCCGGACATGCGCTGCTCCCCGGACGAACGAACGACCACGTCGGGCTCTGGATGCGGTTGACCGCGCGTGTCGAGGAAGTCCTCGAGGCGCAGCTCGCTCTGCGATGCGCCATCGCGCAGTGCTTGCAGCATCCGTTCGGCAGCGCGCGTAAGCTCGTCGCGTCCGCCGTAATCGAACGCCATGTTGTACACGTGGTCGTCGTTGTCAGCGGTGGCCTGTTCCACGAACCGAACGGCATCCCTGACTTCGGGGTCGAAGCGATCCTTGCGGCCCAGGTGGACGACCCGGCCGCCGTGCTTGCGGGCGATCTCCATCAAGCGATTCAGCATGAAGAACACCGAGATCTTCATGAGATGCCGAACTTCGCCGACGTCGCGGTTCCAGTTCTCGGTGGAGAAACCCCAAACCGTGATCGTGTGAACACCGACCGCGGAGAGCTGGTCGACGATGTTCGGCAAGACCTCCAGCAGACCCTTGCTGTGCCCCTGCTCGACCGAGAGCGAATGCGCTGCCGCCCAACGCCGATTCCCATCCGGGATAATGGCAACGTGATTGATCCCGTATTCTTCGGGCCAATTGGCCGCGGGCGGTTTCATGGTGCGCGGCTCTCGCAGATTCACGTCGATTACTTCGGCTTAATGGCGCTCAGGGGAGGTCAGCGGGTAGACGTAACGCGTCCGTCTCTGCGCAGATTAGCCACATCATCTGTACCGCGTACCAACAGGCTGCGTCAACGCGCGGGTGAGATCCGGACGCGATCTTCTTTTCTCCCCGAGCCATGGGTGCCCGTGACGAAGCACGCATGGGTGCAGATCATCCCATGTCACGCAGCACCAGTCAGATCGCAGGCAAGCGATCGTTATCGTTCACTTCACTTGCGGCCGTTAGGCGTGAGCGGATCGTACGCGCCGCGTCGGCCAACCGACCGTAATCACAGCGAAATCTCGATCGTGATCGGGGCCGAGCTGCACCCAGCACGCATTCCGTGTTTGATGTGAGCGGATTATAGCGCGTCACCAAATATGGGTGGAAGCGCGTCGCGGGTGTTTCGGCGCGAAGATGCGCCGCTATGCGCGTGAGGATGCGCGGGCCTGATAGATTGCTGCGAATCCAGCGCAGCACGCGCAAGGCAGCTCCGAACGCGGTTGTTCGGAATCACCAGCCACGGGTCGGACGCCAGCATGACGCTCAAGACCATCCTCTTCGATTTCGACGGAACGCTCGTCGACACGTTCGCTGCGGTGCTCGAGATCGGCAATCGGATTGCGCCCGAGTTCGGATACCGCCCTGTGCGCGCGGACGAGCTGGACATGCTGCGTGGCTGGTCGTACCGCGAGGTCAGCGCCCATCTCGGCGTGGCTTGGCACAAGCTGCCCGCCATCGCCGCTCGCATGCGCAGCGAGCTGGCGGAGCATCTGGAGCAACTGGAGCTGATTGCAGGCTTGCCCGCAGTGCTCTCGGAGCTGCGGGCGCGCGGCCTCGAACTTGGCATTCTGACGTCCAATACGCGCGAGAACGTCGAGCGCTTCCTCGCGAGGCGCGGCATCGAAGACTTCGCGTTCATCGAGACCTCGTCGAGTCTTTGGGGCAAGCGCCATCGCTTGAAGGCGTTGCTCAAACGTCACCGCCGGTCGATCGAGGAAGTGGCCTACGTCGGCGATGAGGTGCGGGATATCGAAGCTTCGCAGGCGTTGGGCATGCGCATGGTCGCGGTGGCCTGGGGCTTCAGCGGCAAAGCGCTGTTGGCGGCTCATGCACCCAGCCATTTGATCGAAGACCCGCGCGAGCTCTTGGATGTGCTGGCGGGTTGAACGGAGACGAAGGTTATGGCGTTGGCAGTGGAAGCGATCGATGTTCACAAGGCACACGGCCACGGTCGTGGCGCTGTGAGTGCGGTGTGCGGGGTGTCGGTTGCGATAAAGAGCGGCGAGATGGTCGCCATCGTCGGGCCCTCTGGCTCAGGCAAGTCCACGCTGCTGAACTTGCTTGCCACACTGGACCGGCCCGACTCGGGCGAGATCTGGATCGGTGGCAGCAAGCTCTCGGAGTTGGATGACGCCGGGCGCACGCAGCTGCGGCGCACCAAGGTGGGGCTGGTGTTCCAGTTCTTCAATCTCCTGCCGCTGCTGAGCGCGCGCGAGAACGTGGCGCTGCCCTTGCTGCTCGCGGGGATGGGTCTGGCGGAAGCAGAGGCGCGAGCCGATGAGCTGCTCGGCCGCGTCGGCCTGGCCGCGCGCGTTCACCACCGTTCGGACGCGATGAGCGGTGGCGAGATGCAACGCGTCGCCGTGGCTAGGGCGCTCGCGCCTCGTCCCCTGGCGTTGCTGGCCGACGAGCCAACGGGCAACCTGGACTCCGCGTCCAGCGACGCCGTGCTCGCGCTGCTCAGGGGCACCACACAAACGAACGGCTGCGCTGTCGTGATGGTCACGCATGACCCTCGTGCGGCTGCCGTCGCGGACCGCGTGCTCGAATTCAAAGACGGCAAGATTGTGCGCGGTTGAGCAGGCTCGTCGCGCTCGTGGCTCACTCGTGGCTCACTCGTGGTGCAGCGAGTCCACGATTTCGAGTCGCGCCGCCCAGCGCATCGGCCAAAAGGCTGCGACCCAGGCGACGAGCAGCGCCACAACGAACGTTTCGGCGACAACCCAGCCCGAGAGATGGAAAGCGATGCGCCAGCCGACCTGAAGGCGCAAGGCTTCGATCACCATGTACGCGGACAATCCAGTCCCGAGCAGCACGCCGAGCAACGCCGCGGTGCAGGCGATGAGCACCGACTCGGTCAGCACCATGCGATCGAGCTGCTCGCGCGCTGCGCCGATGGCCTTGAGCACGCCGATCTCGCGACGACGGTCGATCACGCCGACCATGAGCGCATTGATGATGCCCAGGATCGCAACTACGACCGCGACGAATTCGGTGGCCCTAGACAGCGTCATCGACCTGTCGACGAGACCCACCAACTCCCGCCGGTAGTCTGAACTGCCCAGGACGAGCAGGCCGTAGCGCTCTCCCCAGCCGTGGGCGATCTGCGCGCGCACGGGCTCGGCGGGCTCACCCTTCGTCAGGTACACGCTGTACAGATCCACCAGGTGGTCGCCCCAGATGCGAGTGTAAGCCGCGCGCGTCGTGAACAGGATGCCGATGTCGGCCCTGTAGTCCGTGTACACGAGCACGATGCGGAAGGGCCGCGGGCCGCTGGGCGTGCGCAGCGTGACGACATCGCCGAGGCCGACGTGGAAGTTACGCGCGAAGGTCTCGCTGGCGGCGATCCCCGTGCCCGCTTCCAGCTGCGGTAGCGCTCGGTCGAGCTCGCCATCGACGACGGCCAGCTCGTTGTAGCGTCGATAACCCTCGAAGTCCTCGGACATGAGATAGAAGGGCTGATCGCGAAAGCTTTGCTGCACCATGCGAAACGCTTGCACGAACTCGACCTTTGGCAGCGCCCGCAGCTGCGGGCGCAGTGCTTCGGGCAGCGGGCGATCGAACTTTGCGTGCACCTCGGTCCCGGCAAACACGACGAGGTCTGCGCGGAACGAGCGACCCAGCCAGGCGTCCGTGCTGCTCTTCATCGAATCGATCAGCGCGTCGACGTTCACGACATTCGCCAGGGCCATGCCGAGCGCAGCGATGGCGACCGCATTGCGGCCGCGGTTCCGAGCGAATCCGACGGCGCCGAGCAACGCCGCTGGCCCAAGATACTTTGCGCGGCGGTAGGCTGCCGCGCCGACCGCCGCGGCGAGCACGGGCGCGAGGAACGCGGCGCCAAACGACAGCAGCGCCGCCACGACGAAAGCGAGCGCGCTCTGCTGCCGCACGTGGGCAACCCAGGCGACTACGCCCGCCAACAGCAGCGTCGCAAGCCCGGCACGCATCGCGGCGGCGGTCGAGGCGAACGTGACATCGGCGGCCGCGATCGTGCCACTCATCGCGGAGACCGGGTCGACGAAGGCCGCGCGACGTGCAGGCAGAAAAGCCGCAACGCCTGCGGACGCCACCCCGAGCGCGGCCGCGGCCCACATGTCGCGCGCGGTCGCGACGGCCGCCACGACCTTGACGGGCAGGTAGAGCGCCGAGACCGTAGCCGCGACGGCGCCGAGCGCGGCGCGTGCCAACAGCAAACCGAAGCCCAGCCCGAGCCCCGCGCCTACCAACCCCATCAGCAGGCCCTCGCCGACGAAGAGTGTGATCACCTGCGGCCGCGTAGCCCCGAGCGCGCGCAGGATGCCAATCTCTCGCCGCCGCTGGACCACCGCGATCGCTAACGAGTTGTAGACGATGAACCCGCCCACGAAGAGCGCCACCACCGATGCCATCGAGAGCGCCAGCTGGAAACCCGCGAGCAGCCGCTCTGCTTCCTGCGAGCGCCGCTGCGGGCGGGTCACAGCCACCTTGCCCAGCAGTGCGTGCTCGAGCCGCTGCGCCAGCTCACCCACCTCGGCGTCGGGTTGGGGAATGATGTCGATGCGATCGAATCGGCGACCGCGGTTGAACGCGAGCTGCGCGGCATACACGTCCATCACGAGCATGTCGCCGCCGTACGCGGTGGCGGGCCCGTGCGGCTCCAGCGTGCCGTGGATCGAGAACTCCTTACGCCCCTCGACCGTGTCGAGCAGCAGCTTGCCGCCCGCGCTTGCGCCGGTGCGTTTCGCATACTGGGTCGTGACCAGCACCCCGTGGGGGTCGTTGAGAAACGACATGGCGTCGTCGATGTGGGCATCCTTGCCCGTGACGTCGTAGCCGCGGGCGTCGGGATCGGAGAGTGTGTCCACCGCGAGCACGACCAGCTGGGTGTGTGCCCGGACGTCACGCACCGACGCTTCGATGACAGGGATCGCCGCGGCGACCCCGCGGACACCACGCACGCGATCGAGCGCCTCTTCGTCCACACCCGTGTCGGCCCCGATGGTCAGCTGCGTCGTGCCCGAGATCTTGGCCATGCTCTGACGAATCGCGCCAATGACGGAGGCGTTCACCACATCGACGGCGAAGACGACTGCGACACCCAGCAGAATGCCGACCACGGTCAGGAGCGAACGCCCGCGGGCCACTTGCAGATAACGCAGCGAAACGAGGCGAATGAGATGTTGCACGATAACCTTTACGCTCGTGGCGAGGGGCGCATCACGGGCTCGCTCCACGCAAGCTCGCGAGCGTCGGCAGCGCGTACATGAGCCGCGTGAGCACGGGCTCGTGCAGCCACGCAACCACCACGGTGAACAGAATCGACCCTACGATTGCGGCTTTGGGTAGCTCGCCAGGCGCGAGCTTGACTTTGCCTTGCAGCAGCGACTTGAAAGGCAGCGTGGAGGTGCGTGCATGAAACGTCGCGAAGGCTTCGCCGTAGCGCTTGGCGAGCCTCCGGTTCTCGAACACGATCACGCCGAACACGTTGTAGAGCTCCATCAGCGCGAAATAGAGCACGCCCAGCGCGCTGCCGAACACCAGCATGTGCCCGAAGAGCAAGCAGAACACAGACCAGTACAACGGATGCCGCGTGATCTTGTAGAAACCGTTCGTCTGCAGCCCCCCGCCGGGTGGCGGGTTCACCAGGCCCCAGAACGACAGCCCGAACTGCACGCTGGCCGAGAGGAAGAACACGCCCAAGCCCTCGATCGTGTAGATGAGCGGGCGGAACCAGCCGTACCCGCGAAAGTTCCACAACTGCAGCGTCTCGGCCGAGTGCTGCGCCATGCAGGCGAACGACAGGCAGAAGAGCAGGATCGTTCCGACGTTGTAGAAGATCCTGTACACGCGGAAGCCGACCAGCGGCTCGATACGCGACTTGATCGTGGGGCGGGGCCAGAAGCTGGACCAGGCGGCGAACGCCAGCACCTGCAACGTAAGATCGAGGTAGGGTGAGGCCGGCATGGTTCGGGCTTGCGTGCGGAGGCGGACTCGCAGCGGAGGGTGATGGGCGGTCCGCGAGCGCCGCCAGTCTGCCAGCAGCCAAGGCCCACGTCAGCTCAGGGGAGGATGAAAGGCTTGTCGGAGCGGCTGGCGAGTTGGCATGAGTGGCGCTCAACTGACGATAGGTTGACGCCCCCACGGCCGCCTCACGCAGCCCGCAGCAGACCCAGCGGTGTGAGCAAAGGGTTTCGGTGCCAGCGCAGGCACGAAAACCGCGCGCTTGCAGTGGCGCATGCAGTGCCAGCCGAGGGCTCCCGCCCACGCCGCAGGCACGCCACGGCGCCCGCGCTTGACATCACACTGGGGAAATTCGAGCTTTGTACGCGCTAGGCGCTGAGCCATTTCTGGACAGCTCTTCAGGCGAAAGGAACAGGCCATGCTGCAGACATCTCCCCAGAGCACTCCTCGAGCGACGCGCAAAGGAACCCAAGCGCTGGAGCATACACACGACCTGGATTCGCTTTCCCGGCTCGATGTCGACGCACTCGGGCGCCTCTATGCGCTCGGAACCCCGCCCGCGACCGTCGACGGGCTCGAGGGACACCCGCGCGGTCGGTTGCTCGCCGTCGCCGCGCTCGACCACGGGGTTGTCGGAGCGCTGGTGAGAAGTCTCATGGGCGCGGCCCTGTTCCCCTGGGGCGGGAAGAGCTTCGTCGGCAAGGGAACTTCCGGCAGGGGGTTCAATCGCTTCCATTTCGGTGGCAGGCGCCAGCTCCTTCCGTTCCTCACACGCGTCCAGGCCTCCGCGGTCGACGGCGCGCCATGCATCGCGCTGGACTACGATCTCCGGGACAACCCGGGCTTCGTTCGCGCGATTCAGGACGAGGTGCGCGAGATCCAGCCGGGGCTGTTCCTCGGATCCGCCATGTGGAAGGCCGCGCGGGGGCCCAGGTTCATCCTGTCGTTCGCCCTCGATACGCGCGTGCAGGCGCTGCCGATCGGCGGCGCGTAGGACGAGCGCTGGATTGGGAGGCGATGACGTCACGGTAACGCCCGCGCCCACCGAGTCGCGTGCGAAGCGCCAGCGCTGGCGGACCGGCCGCCAACCAGGGATGGGTCGGGATCAGGATGGGAAGACGTAGTGGAAGAATTCGGGTCGGGTCGCGACTCCACACTTCGCATAGATCTGAGAGAGGTGTTGGCGCACCGTCTTGTCGCTGATGCCGACGAGCGATGCGATCTCGGCGCTCGGCAGGCCTTTGAGGACGAGCTTGGCGATCTCGACCTCCTTCGGCGTGAGGCTGGCGCGTTGCAGCGCTCGGTCCACGAGGTGGCTGGTGTCTTGGGCCTCCGACCACACGCGTTGGAGCACGGCGAGTAACTCCGCGGCATGGAAGGGTTTCTCGATCAGGTAGGAGGCACCGTCGTTGAGGGCTTGCTTCACTTTGTCGAGGTCGGCGAATGCGGTGATCACCACGATCGCCGAGCACGTTCCGGTGGCTCGTAGCGGCCGGATCAGTTTGAGGCCAGCCCGATCGTCGTCACCCAGTTTGACGTCCAGAACGGCCGCATCAAAGCGTAGCTCCCCGCCAACCAGGGACCGTGCGCGCTCGCCGCTGTCGGCGGCGGTGCATTCGTAGCCCGCTCGTTCGAGCGCACGCGCCAGGGCCTCGCGCGCGTCGCGTTCGTCCTCCACCAGCAAGATGCGCTGTGGTTTCACGGCAGCACTCCCAGGCGCAGCTCGAGACAGGTCGACCAGCCTTCGAGGTCGGTGAACGCGACTTCACCTTGCATGGCACGCGCGAGTGCCCGCGAGATCGATAGCCCGAGGCCAAGGCCCATGCCCTGCACTTTGGTGGTGGCCAGCGGCTCAAACACGCTCTGTCGATCGCTGGGCGCAACCCCGGGACCGTTGTCGGCCACGCGCACCACGGCGTGGTCGCCCTGGCGCAGGATCTCGACGCGCACCCGCGGTTCGGGGGTGGCGGCGGCGCGCTGGGCGTCGAGCGCATTCTGGAGCAGGTTCTCCACGATGATCCGCAAGAAGGTCGCATCGCCCTGGACCTTGGGCCGCTGCGGGGCAACCAGGGACAGGGACACGCCGTCGGCTTTGGGGATCCTGGCTCTGGCCTCCCCAACGGCCTGGGCGACGACCTCTGCAAGGTCGATTTCCGTCAACCTGGGTCGTTTGGATGCAGCCAGTCGGCGCAGGGAAAGGATGCTCGCTTCGATGCGTCCCATTTGCGCTCGCGCACGTTCCAAAAGCTCGCGCTGTCCCGCGGCGCCCGCAGATCTCGTCGGTTCCGCGGCATCCAGCGCGACCACTTCGTCGAGCAAGAGCCCCAGGCTGTGCAGTGGGTTGCGAACTTCGTGCAGGGTGGACGTCGCGATCACCCACGCGGCCTGGTCTCGCTCGACCTTCTGAAGTCGGTTGTCGAGCTCCTCGGCACGCGAGGCCTCGGTTGCCGCGAGCTCGCTGCGCAGGCGCAGGTAGTGCAGCGCGATCCCCAGCAGCGCACCCGCGAGCACGGGGATACCCCGGTCGACGAATCCATGCACCCGCACGAACACGGCGGAGATCGAGCCGGCGCGATCCCACACGTCGAAGAGCGTGTTGGCGACTGCATACCCCGTTCCCGCCAGCGTGCCGACCAGCACGTAGGCCACGAGTGAGCGCCGACGCAGCCTCGTGGCTGCGCTCGCCGCGGGCGTGCTCGGGTATGCTTTGCGCATGCGCTACGGCTCCGACACCGAGGACCAGCCAAACACGGCGGCTGGGCCCGAGCATCCGACATTTGCCGGATGTCGAACAGGACACGCGGGACATACGTATCAAGCCATGGGCCGCTGGGCGAGCTTTGCTGTGTGCGTGGCGCTGCTGGCTGGATGGGCCGGCGGTCGCGTCGCCGCCGACAGCTCCGCTTCAGCTCCGATGACGTTGCAGCTCGCGCTGCGCGCGGGTGCGCAGAAAGGGCCGGGGATCGAGGCTTCCGCAGCTCCGATGTCCGGCTTGGTCAGCGCCCGACAAGCGGCACGCGCGTGGCTCGTGGCGCCTCCGATCGTCACGGTCGGTGCAGGTCCACGCCTCAACGGAGGCGCCTCGCTCGACGTGCAAGCGACCGCGCTCGCTCAGCTTCCTCTGCGCGACCTGCGCGGCGCACGCGGGCAGGTCGCCAACACTTCGATCGATCTGGTGCACGCAGACACTCGGCGTGCTCGCTTCGACGGCGCACTGCGCGCAGCGATCGCCTGGTCGTATGGCGTCGAGGCCAAGGAAGTCATGCGCCTGCGTCACGAAGCGCTCGAACAGTCCGAAGCCATCGCGGCGACGGCCAAGAAGCGCGCCCAGGCGGGTGTCTCGATGCCGTCCGAGCTCGCGGTGACCCTCGGTGACGTGGGCGTGGCACGTGCCGGCGTGCTCGACGCCGAAGGCGTGTTGGTCGAAGCCCTCGCCGAGCTGCGGCTTGCGACCGGTGAGTCGATCGCAGCGCCCGTCGATCCCGTAGGCGAGCTGTACGAGCAAGACAACGACACCTTGAACCGCGCAGCCAAGTGGGCGAGCGAGGCAGACACCAAGAACCCGGGACTGCGCGTGGCACAGAAGCGCCAGAGCGTCGCGCAACAGGAGACGGCCCTCGTCTCGGCCACGCTCGGCCCGAGCCTGGGCGTCGGCGCTTCGTACACGCGCGAAGGGACCGGCAACTCGATCGTGCTGGGCGTCGTGTCGGTGCCCATTCCGCTGGTGGATCACGCGGCGTTCGAGCGCTCGCGTGCGCAAGCCCAGGCCGACGTCAGTGCGGCCGAAGTGCGTCAGGTCCGCACCGAGCTAAAGACCCAGCTCGCCGTGGCGATGCACGACATCCAGCACTTTCGCGAGCTGTGCGAGACGCTGAAGACCGACGCGCTGCCGCCGCTGCGTGAAGCACTGCGCCTCGCCACCGCGCAGTTTTCGGCGGGTACGCAGGAGATCGGCCTGGTGCTGGTGGCGCGCCAGCGCTTGATCGCGACCGAGGAGCTCTTCGCCCACGCGGCAGGCGAAGTGGTGCGCGCCGACCTACGCATGGCCTACGTCGCTGGCACGCTGTTGCCGGAGGGAACATGATGCACCGGAACTGGCCGCTCGTTTCCGCGTTCGTGCTGTGCGCGTGCGCGGCCAAGCCGCAAGCACCCGCGGCCGCCGAGGCGCCGCCCACGGCGGCGGCGCACCTGCAAGAGCAGGTCCGCGTGGATGCGACGATGCTGAGCGGAGGCCGCATCCAGCTGGCCGCGGTCGAGAAGCGCTCGCTCGGTGAAACGCGGATCTTTCCGGGCGAAGCCAGCGCCGACGAACAAGGTCGCGCTGAAGCCGGCACGCTGGTCGCGGGCCGGATCGCCTCGCTCGAAGCGGGCGTTGGAACGCTGGTGCAGCGCGGTCAGGTGCTGGCCTACATCGATGCGCCGGAGGTCGCTCGCGTTGCAGCTGACGTGATGCGCGCGCGTGCTCACGCCGAGGTCGCCGTGCGCAAGGAGGCGCGGCAGCTGGAGCTCGACAAGCAACAGGCCACGAGCAAGAACGCCATCGACGAAGCCCACGCCGAGGCCC
Organism: Polyangiales bacterium; assembly: GCA_036382515.1. Classification (GTDB taxonomy): domain Bacteria; phylum Myxococcota_A; class Polyangia; order Polyangiales; family JAFGIB01; genus JADGRF01. The sequence continues at coordinate 48,209 of DASVHQ010000097.1, forward strand.
GCGTGGCGCATGCCGAGCTAGCCGCAGCGCAGAGCTTGTTGCGCTCGCTCGGCGGCAGCGAGCCTCCCGCGGCACCGACCAGCGGCGACGCCATTCCGCTCACCTCGCGGGTCGCCGTGCGCTCGCCGCTCGCCGGCATCGTCTCGGCGCGCAGCACCGTGCTCGGTGGCGCCGTGGTGCCCGAGAAGTCGCTCTTCGAGATCACGGCCAAGGGCCATGTCGTCGTGCTGCTGCGTTTTCCGGAGTCCGCCTCCGACGTGCCCGCCGCGGGCACCACCGCCACGCTGCGCCCGCGCGCGTCCGCGGGCAGCGCCGGCAGCTGTGGCGCGAGGGTGCGTGGCGAGCTCGGTACGGTGGACCCGGGCACCCGCACCCGCTCGATCCGCGTCGAGCCCACCGACGCCTGCGATTGGCTCGTGCCTGGCGGCTACGTCAACGTGGAGGTCGCCGCCACGAAGGATGCGCGCGCTTCGGCGGTGCTCGCCGTGCCGCGCGACGCCATCGTCGACGTGAAGGGCTTGCCTTCAGTGTTCGTCGCCGGTGCGACGGACGGCACGTTCGTGTTGCGTGCGGTGCGCATCGGGGCGGAGCAGGGCGGCCTCGCGGAGATCGAGGTCGGCGTTCGCGAAGGCGAGCGCGTCGTCGTGGTGGGCGCGCCCTTGCTCAAGGGCGAAGTCCTGCGCTCGGAGCTCGTGCCATGATTGGCCAGCTCGTTGGCTGGTCGCTCTCGCACCGCTTCCTGGTCACGCTCGCGGTGCTTGGCTTGATCGCCTTCGGGCTCAAAGCGTACGTCGAGCTGCCGATCGACGCCGTCCCCGACATCACCAACATCCAGGTGCAGGTGCTCACCAACGCGCCGGGGCTGTCGCCTCTAGAGGTCGAGCAGCTCGTCACCCGTCCGGTCGAGCTCTCGATGGCGGGTATGCCGGGCGCGACGCTGGTTCGCTCCACCTCGCGCAGCGCGGTCTCGGCTGTGACCATCGTCTTTCGCGACGACGTCGATCTCGCCTACGCGCGCGCACTGGTATCGCAGCGCCTGCCTGCCGCGCGCGAGGCCATCCCCAAGGCGGCGAATCGGCCCGAGCTCGGTCCGATGACCACCGGTCTCGGCGAGATCTATCACTTCACCCTGGGTTGGCCGGGCCACACCGCACGCGACACGCGCACGCTCTTTGACTGGGAGATCGCGTTCTCGCTGCGCTCGGTGCCCGGCGTGGTGGAGGTCAACGCGTGGGGCGGGCTCTCGCGTCAAGTCGAGGTGCGCTTGCGCCCCGCCGACATGCAGGCGCTCGGCATCACGCAGCGCGAGATCGAAGAGTGTCTGCTCGACGGCGGACAGAACGGTGGTGGCGGCGCGCTGGAGCGCAGCCAGGAGCAGGTGCTGGTGCGCCTCGACGGCCAGTATCGATCCGTCGATCAAGTGGCCTTGCAGGTCGTGCGCACCCGCCCCGGTGGTTTGCCGATCCTGGTACGCGACGTGGCCACCGTGCGCAGTGGCGAAGCCTTTCGTTCCTCGGCCGCCACGGCCGATGGCAAGGGCGAGACCGTCTACGGCATGGTGCAGATGATCGCGGGCGGCAACGCTCACGACGTGGTCCCGCAAGTCGAGGAGCGCCTGCGCGAGATCCAGAAGCGTCTGCCCACCGGCGTGCGCGTCGAGCCTTTCTACGCACGCACCGCGTTTGTGAATCACGTGCTCGACACGGTGAAGCGCTCGCTGCTCGAGGGCGGCCTCATCGTCATCCTCGTGCTCTTCCTCTTCCTGGGCAACGCGCCGGCGGCGATCGTGGTGGCGACGGCGATCCCACTGTCGATGCTGGGCGTGTTTGCGTGCATGCATGCGCTGGGCATGAGCGGCAACTTGATGAGCCTTGGCGCCGTGGACTTCGGCCTGGTCGTGGACGGCGCGGTGGTCGTCGTCGAGGGCGCGCTCGCCACCATGGCCGCCAAGCAGATGCGCGCACGCGAAGCGCTGATCCGCGAGGGCGTGACGGTCGGTGGGCCGATCGCGTTCGGGGTGTTCATCATCGGCGTGGTCTACCTACCGGTGCTGCTGCTCGAAGGCGTGGAAGGCAAGATGTTCCGGCCGCGCGCCTTCACGGTACTCTTCGCTCTGGGCACGGCGCTGGTGCTTTCGTTCACGTGGATCCCCGTGATCGCTTCGGTGTTGATCAAGCATGCCTCGCACACCGACTCGTTCATCGTGCGGCAGGTGCGTCGCGCCTACGATCCTGTGCTGCGGTTGACCATGCGCCGGCCGTTCGTTGCAGTGGCGTTCGCGTTGATCTCGCTGGCGGTCGGCATAGCCGCCGCCCTCGGCCGCGGTGCGGAGTTCGTGCCGCGCCTGGAGGAGGGCGACCTGGTCATCCAGGTGACGCGGCCGCCGAGCGTGTCGCTGACTGAGGCTGTTACCGGCACGGGCATCGTCGAGAGTACGCTGCTGCGTTTCCCCGAGGTCACTCACGTGGTCTCGCGCATGGGCAGCCCCGACGTGGCCACCGACATCATGGGCATCGAGCAAGCGGACGTGTTCGTCTTTCTCAAGCCGCGCGAGCAGTGGAAGACGGCCCCGACGCGCGAAGCGCTCGTGACCTTGTTCGAAGCGGCGCTGCGCAAGAACCTCCCCGGCACGCTCTTCTCCTTCACCCAACCGATCGAGATGCGCTCGCAAGAGCTGCTCGGTGGCTTGAAGACCGACGTCGGCGTGAAGGTCTTCGGCGACGATCTGCGCCAGCTGACGCGCATAGCCGAAGACGTGCAACGTGTGCTCGTGGGCGTCCGCGGCTCCGCCGACGTGCGCGCCGAGCCCACGACAGGCCTCTTGGTCGCGACGGTGCGCCCGAACGTGCCGAAGATGGGCCGTCTGGGCGTGCGCCCCGAGGAGCTGCGCGTCGCGATCGAGTCGCTGCGTGCCGGTCGCGTGGTGGGCACGCTGGTCGAAGGCGAACGGCGCTTCGAAGTGGCGGTGCGTCTCGACGTGCCGCCCGATCCCGACGTCCGCGTGCTGCGCAACCTGCCGCTGGTGCTCTCGGATGGCCGCGTCTTGCCGCTCGGCGACGTGGCCGACATCAGCATCGACGACGGCCCCGCGCAGATCAGCCGCGAGCAAGCCCGTCGGCGCGTGCTCGTCGAAGCCAACGTGCGAGGTCGCGACCTGGCGTCCTTCGTGGGCGAGCTCAAGCAGAAGCTGCAGGGCGTGGAGCTGCCCGCCGGCTACTACTTCACGCTCGCCGGGCAATACGAGAACCTCACTCGTGCCGCCGCGCGCCTGGCGGTGATCGTGCCGCTGACACTCGCCTCGATCTTCCTCATGCTCTACATGACGTTCAGGCGGGTGCTGCCGGCCGTGATGATCTTCCTCAACATCCCCGCCGCCACCAGCGGCGGTGTGCTGGCGCTCGCCGCTCGCGACATGCCGTTCTCGATCTCGGCCGCCGTCGGCCTGATCGCGCTCTTCGGCGTCGTCACCCTGAACGGCGTGGTGTTGCTCTCCGCCGTGGAGCGCCATCGCTCCGAGGGGCTGTCGCCGACGCAAGCCGCCGTGCGCGCGGCCGCCGAGCGCTTGCGTCCGGTGTTGACCACGGCTGTCGTGGCGTCGCTGGGGTTCGTGCCGATGGCCATGGCCACGGGAACCGGCGCGGAGGTGCAGCGCCCATTGGCCACCGTCGTGATCGGGGGCCTGGTCACCGCCACGCTGATGACGCTCGGCGTCTTGCCCTCGCTCTACGCTCTCGTGGCCACCTGGCTCACCCGCGCCGCGCCCGATAGCGTCGCGAGCACACCCTCGGACGTGTGAGTGCAAAGCGGTTGACGACGGCCACGGTTCGGTGCTTCCTGACGGCCATCGCCCCCGGCCGACCATGCAATTCACCGAATTCTCAGACGATCCCGAGCACACCGCGCACAGCGTCGCGGAGCGCGCGCAGGCGTCGGCACGCAGCACCTGGGTCAGCGTTGGCGTCAACCTCTTGCTGACTTTCGCGCAGATCGCAGCCGGTGTGCTGTCGAAGTCGCAGGGCCTGGTCGCCGACGGCATTCACTCGCTGTCTGATCTGATCGCGGACTTCGTCGTGCTCGTGGCCAGTCATCACAGCAAGAAGGACGCGGACGAGGACCATCCCTACGGCCATCAACGCTTCGAGACCGCGGCCTCGCTCTTGCTCGGCGTGCTGCTGCTGGTAGTCGGTGTGGGCATGCTGTGGTCGGCGTTTCGCAAGCTCGAGGTGCCTGGCTCCGTTCCGCGCGTCCACGCCGTTGCGCTGTGGGTTGCGGGCGCTGCGCTGGTCGCCAAGGAGTCGCTGTTCCGCTACATGCTGTCCGTGGCCAAGCGCGTGAAGTCGAGCATGCTCGTGGCCAATGCCTGGCACGCGCGCTCCGACGCGGGCTCATCGCTCGTCGTGGGCATCGGCATCGGCGGAAACTTGCTCGGCTACCCGATCCTCGATCCGATCGCAGCGCTGATCGTCGGCTTCATGGTGGCGAAGATGGGTTGGGACTTCGCTTGGGCTGCGCTGCACGACCTGATGGACCGAGCGGTGGACGAAGCAGAGGTCGCAGCCATCCGCCGCACGCTCGTCGAGACGCCCGGCGTGATCGGCGTGCACGACGTACGCACGCGCAAGATGGGCGACATGATCGTGGTGGACGCTCACCTCGAGGTCGACGCCACGATCAGCGTCGAGGCGGGACACGACATCGCCGTGGCGGCACAAGAGCGCGTGCTCTTGCGCCATCGCGTGCTGAATCTCATGACGCACGTGGATCCGGCGCGGCGGCCCGACCTGGATCATGCAAACTCCTCGTCGCCGCCACCGGCCTGAGTCCTTGGTTCGCAGCAAGCGCCCTTGAACACAGGCGTGTTGCGTCAATCCGAGGCGAGCACTTGTCGGATGAAGTCGAAGCGCGGCACGTCCGCCGCGCCGGCCGCGCCCGATTCGGTTGCGGCGAGCGGCCAAGCACCGCGATGTTCGCGGTACATCCTGCGCACCCATTCGGAAGCTGGCCGCGCTTGCCATGCCGCGATCTGGGGCGCGATGCCCGCGCGATAGCGAGCGCTGCCATAGACCGGGTGCTCATCCGGGCAGACCAGGCAGAGCGTGTCTTACAGGGATACGCCGCCCGCGCCCACTGCCCAGAGGCGTCGTCCGCGCTGCTGCCCGGATCTGATCGCCCACCCGCGCGGCAGGGCGTATAACCTAGGCGCGTGTCGAGCTTGCGTGCACAGGCGGTTGGCGCAGCGATCGGCCTTGGGCTCTTCACGGTGCTCTTGTGCCTTTCCGCCGCTGTTCCGGTCGACCACGACGACGTCTTTTGGCACCTGCGCACCGCGCAGTGGGTGATCGAGAAGGGCGAGGTGCCGCGCGTCGATCACTACACGCACACCGTGGCCGGTGAGCCGTGGACCTCGCACGAGTGGGGCTTCGCGCTCTTGCTCTATGGGCCTTACCGACTCGGCGGCTTTTCCGCGCTGGTCGCGCTCACGGCGTTCTTCGCCGTCTTGGTGTTCGCGTTCACGTTCCTGCACATGCGTCGCTACCTCGGGCCCGAGCGCTGGAGTATCGCCGTTCCGCTGCTCGTGCTCGGCTGGGCCTCGCTCCTGCGCTCGTGTCTTGTGTTGCGCGCGGCGCTTTTCTCCTCGGTGGCGCTGGCGGCGCTGTGCGCCCTGCTCGAGCGGCTGCATCGCACGCGCGACCGGCGCTGGATGCTGCCGATCGCTGCGCTGATCTGGTTCTGGGCCAACTGCCATGCCTCGGTTGCGTTCGGTCTGGCGATGCTGGGCGCGCACGTCTTGCAGGCGCTCCTCGACCTGTGGCGCATGCGGCCGAGCGCCTTCTGGGCCGCCGCCGTCCGCGGCATACCCGGGGAGCGTGTGCTCTTGCTCCTGGCTTGCGCCGGGCTGTCTCTGGTCAATCCGAACGGCTTCGATCTCTGGACCTTCTCGTTTCGCGTCAACGCGCTCATCTATCGCAGTGACGTGCTGTGGACGATGGGGCAGTACGCTGCGCCCACGTTGGCGCGCTACCCGTTCTTCTTCCTGCTGGTCGCCGTGGTGCTCGCAGCCTGCGTCCCGCTCTCGCGCCTGCGAGCGGTGCTCGCGGACCCACAGAGGCCCGCGCTCGCGCAGGGCGTCGGCATGCTGTTCTTCCTGGTGATGGCGCTGCGCGCCAACCGCTTCATCACGGACTTCGTGGTGATGGCCTTGCCGCTGTGCGCGATGCTCTGGGGCAGCGTCGCTCCGGCCTCGGCGAGCACGCCGCTTGCGCGTTTGTGGCGTTCGCCGTGGTCGCATGTCTGCAACAGCGTGTTGTTGGGCCTGGTCTTCTGGGTCGTGCGTCCGAGCTGGCCGCGTGATCCCGTCGGAGCCAGCGTGCCGCAGGCGCTCGCGAGCTTCATGCTGGCCCAGCACGTGGAAGGCCGCATGTACAACTACGAGAACAATGGTGGCTACCTCGGCTTCCGGCTGCGCCAACCGGTGTACTGGGACGGTCGCTGCGACATCTTCGGCGACGTCGCGAGCGAGCTCGTGAGCACCGCGGACTTCGGTCAACTGTTCGCTCGCCATCGCGTGGACATGCTGGTCCTGAACGCCGACGAGCACGCGCGCCTGCGGGACTATCTCGGCACCCATCGCAGCGAGTGGGGCCTCGCGTACCTGGACGACCGCTTCGCTCTGTGGCTGCAGCGCGTGCCCAAGTTCCAGGGCGTGCTTGCACGCTGGGACTACCAGAGCCTTGCCCCGTTTCAGTTGCCGAGCGATGCCGAGTTGCATCAGGTGGCGCAGGACCCGCAGCGCTTGGCGCGCATGGATCGAGAGGCTCAGCTCGTGCTCGCGCAGAACCCGCAAGTGTTCCTCGGCTGGTACGTGCGCGGCGAGCTGGCGCGCGAGCGCGGGGAGCTACGCGTCGCGCACGCGTATCTCGAGCGCGCGGCCAAGCTCATCGAGAACAGCCAGGTGCTCTACGACCTCGCGCTCGTGGCGCGCGATCTGGGCAACGAAGCCGAGGCGCGGCTGTTGCTGCAGCGAGCGATCGCGCTGACATCGCACTGAGCGTTGCGCGCCCTCGGTCCACGGCCGGTGTTCGGGCGGCGGGCGGCCGAGCCGGCAGCATTCTGCCCCAGCCGAGGCGTTTCGCCGGCGGACCCGAAAGTTGCGTGGGCATCGAATCAGCATCGAGCGGCCGGCGTCCGTGGCTGCCGGAGTTTCAGTTCCCCCCGAAGCTCTGCTAGGAGACTGCGCATGCAAGCACAACGTCCTGATCAGGGTCGTGAGCACTCACGCGTTCAGCTGTCGGTCATCGCACGCGTCGCGGCGCTGGTGTTCGCATTCGGTGCGTTCGGCTCGGTGTCGCACGCCAAGGCCATGAGCCTGTATGCGGGCGCGCTCGGCGGCTATGGCTTCGCCACGCAGAACGTCGGCGGCATCGATCCCTTCGGTCTGGCGCTCGGCGCCAACGCCGGTGTGAGCCTGCCGATCATCCCAATCTACGTCGGAGCCCGCGTGGTCTGGTACGACGGCTCGACGGGTTCGTCGATCGCCGGCCTCGGTAAGCTGTCGCGCAACTACCTCACCTACGGCGTGGACCTCGGCTACGACGCCGAGCTCGGCCCCATCGTCCTGCGCCCGAGCCTCGGCATCGGCACGGCAAGCCAGACGCTTTCCGGCCCCGTCGGCATCCGCGCATTGCCGAAGGACAGCACGCTCTACCTGGCCCCCGGGGTGGCGTTGTTGGTCAAGGTAGGCTTGTTCTACGTGGGCGGCGAAGCTCGCTACAACGTGCTCACGCGTCACGACCGTCCCGATGGCGCGGTGATCCTGGCGAACGTCGGCCTCACGCTCTAACGCCGGCTGCGGCGTCGCATGCGCTCACGGCCCGTCCGCCGCAAGCGCACCGGTTCCGGCGCTCTTCCCGAGCCCAACGTGGGCGTGTTTGCCGATCACTCGAACGGCGCCCGGGTCGACGTCTCCGCTGCGCTGGCCGCACGCCTGCGCTCGCAACGCAAGTCACGATGCAGCAGCGTGTTCCTTGAACGGCAGCGCGCCCAGGTAGTCCTTCTTGCCCAGCTCCACGCCGTTGTGCCGCAAGATCGCGTACGCCGTGGTCACGTGGAAGTAGAAGTTGGGTAGCAGGTAGTGCACGGCAAACTCTCTGCCCGTGAGGTACTTGCCCGCCCAGCGTGGCTGACTCACCTCGCGCGCCTCGGCGCCTGCGAAGTCACTGGCGCTGAAGGTCTGCAGGTACGCGACCACGCTGCCGATGCGGGTCTTGAGCTCGTCGATCGTCTTCTCGCTGTCCTCGTGCACAGGGGCTTGTTTGCCCGTCAGCCGTGCGACGCCTTGCTTCGCGGTGTCGCAGGCGATCTGTACCTGGCGCGTGAAGTGGAACTGGTCGGGCGCCAAGCGCGCCTGCAGCAGGGCTTGTGCGTCGAACTTCTTGGCTTCGGCGTGAGCTGCGGCCTTGTCCAGCATCAGGCCGAGGTTCTGCAGCATCTTGGTGAATTGCGGGATCGTCAGATCGTGGAGCATCGGAACCTCCGGGTTCTGTGGTTGCGGGTCAGTCTTGTGCTTCGTCTTCTCGCGCTGAAAGCCGCACCAAGTCGCTGCGGTTGATCAGCGTCGTCGTTTCGCTGTCGGGGTCGAACACGATGGTGACGAGGCCGCGTTCGATCTGCTTGCGCACGCCGGCTCGCATGTCCGGCAGAGCATGTTCCTTGTGGCCGTACTCGGTGCCCTCGCGCGTGATGAATTCCTCGATCAGGCCTTCGAGCGCGGCGGCGCTGAGCGCCGTGTAGGGAACTTCGACGTAGCGGATCATCGGGCCGGACACCATAGCGCCCGGCGGCACGAACGGCGAGCCCTGTGGCGGCCAAGAGTGCTAAACCGTGGGCGTTGGAAGGCGAGCTCCCAGTCCGCGCCGTGCGCGCCGCGTTCCTCGCCGCTCTCGCGGACGGGCCCGTGGTGCTCTCGTCGCCCACCGGCTCGGGCAAGTCCACCGAGGTGCCGCGCTGGTGTCAGGGCCGAGTGCTGGTGGTCGAACCTCGACGCATCGCCTGTCGCAGCCTCGCAGCGCGCGTCGCCTACCTCGAGGGCACCGGCCTCGGCGAAGCCGTGGGCTACCTGGTGCGCGACGAGCGCGTCGCCAGCGATGCCACGCGCATCGTGTTCGCGACCCCCGGCGTGGTGCTGCGCAATCGCGCGCTGCTGCAGAGCGCGAGCACGGTGATCCTCGACGAATTCCACGAGCGGAGCCTCGAGACCGATCTCTTGCTGGCGCTGCTGCTGCGTGCTGCCGGCCCGAAGCTCGTGGTCATGTCGGCCACCCTGGAGGGCGAGCGCGTGGCCAGCCACGTCGGCGGCGTGCATCTGACGGCGGCGGGTCGTGCGTTCCCGGTCGATATTCGCCATCTGCCGGGTCGCGAGGTGCTCCCGGATGCCTCGGATCTGCCGGGCCGCGTGCAGCAGGCGCTGGCTGCAGCCGCGCGCGACCCGGGGGACGTGCTGGTGTTTCTGCCTGGCAAAGCCGAGATCGAAGCCTGCGCGCTCGCACTGCGCGGCGTGGCCGCGACGATCGTGCCGCTGCACGGCGGTCTGCAGCTCGACGAGCAGCGCCGAGCTTTCGAGCCCACGCGGCAGCGCAAGCTGATCCTCGCGACCAACGTCGCTGAGACTTCGCTCACGATTCCCGGGGTGGGCGTGGTGATCGACGCCGGCCTCGTGCGACAGACCCGCTACCACGACGGTCGCGGGTTTCTTGCGCTTGGGCCGATCGCCGAAGACAGCGCCGCGCAGCGTGCCGGTCGCGCGGGGCGCACGGCCCCGGGCGTTTGTTATCGGCTGTGGAGCGCTGCCGCGCGGCTCAATCCGGTCACGCTACCGGAGATCCATCGCGAATCGCTCGTGCCCCTGGTCATGACCGCGGCCGCGTGGGGTGAGCGCGTGGAAGACCTGGCGTTGCTCGATCCACCCAAGGCCTATGCGCTCGAGGCCGCGCGCGCCGATCTGCAGGCGTGGGGTGCGCTCAGCGGGCAGGCCGAGCTCAGTGAGTGCGGTCGCAGCCTGTTCGCGCTGCCGATCGAGCCGCAGCATGCACGTTTGCTGCTCGAGGCCCGTCGCCACGGCTGCCTGGACGACATGATCGATCTCGTCGCTGCGCTCTCCGTGGGTCGGCCTCTGTTCTTGCCGGGTCCTGCGCGTGTCGACGACGACCCGCGCGCAGCCGGTTGCGACGTGACCGCCACGATCCGTGCAGTGCGCGCCGAGCACCCCTCCGAGCACGGCACATCGAGCTTCGTCGTGCGCGAAGCGCGACTCACGCGTGCGCGTCTGCGCCGCATGCAGGGGCTGGCCGAGCTCGCACCCCGGCCGCTGCCCATCGATCGCGAAGCACTCGTGCTGGCGGCCATCGCCGCCGATCCGCGCCTCGTGCACGTGGCACGCTCGCGTGGTCGCGAAATCTTCTTCAGCAACGGCGGAACCGAGATCGAGCTGGCCCGCGAGAGCGCGCTGCACAATCTGCGTCAGATCGAAGCCTTGATCGCGTTCGACACGCGAGCCTTCGGCGCAGGTCGCGACGCCCGCGTGCTAGTGACCTGCGCGATGGCGATTCCGCTCTCGGCGATCGCGCGGGCGAGGCTAGGCCGCGATCGTCTCGGTCCCGTGCGGCTCGAAGGCAAGCGCCTGGTCGCCGACATCGAGCAGGTCTACGCCAAGCGGGTGATCTCCGTGCGCGAAGAGACGCCCGAAGGAGAGCTGGCGCGCGAGGCGCTCGCCGAGTTGCTCGAGCGCGGCAGCCTGTTTCGCGAGGCGATCACCACCACGCGCGCACGGCTGCTACGCAGCGCGCTCGCGGCTCAGCTCGCGGCCCGTGGACACCCGGCGGGAGTTGCCGCTGCCGCCGTACCTGCGCTCGGCGTGTGGATTCGGCAGCGGCTGCAGACACTCGGCGTGGAGAGCGGTGAGGATCTCGCGTTGCTCTCAGCCAAGGACTTTCTCGCACCGGAGCTGCCGTTCGAGGTGCGTAGCGCGCTCGACAGCGAATACCCGCTCAGCGTGAATGTCGGCGATGCCATCTATCGCACCGACTACGACCTCGAGCGCAACGAGGTGGTCTTGCATATGCTCAAAGGCAGCCGGCGCGAGCCGCCACCGCTTTCGTACCTGCCAAAATTTGCAGGCTTGCGCATCTGCGTCGAGGGGCCGCGTGGCCGTTCGGTGATCCGCGAGCGCGGCGTGCGCTGAAGCGCGCCTAGGAGCCTGTCGGAGAAAGCGCTCCCGTCGGTCTTCGGCCGCTTCTCGGTCAGGCTCCTAGGCGCGCGCGAACGCGCGTTCGTTCAGGCGGCGACTGACGCGGCTTCGACCGACGCGGCAACCACTGACGTAAGCGGCTGCACGCGCGACTGCAGGAACGCCACAACCTGCGCCTGGTCACGCACGGGCGCACCTGGCAGCTGCACGAAGGCGCGCGCCAACCACACCCAGCGTCCGGTCATCAGCAGCAGCCAGACGAGGAAGAAGTCGAGACCCTCGAACACGATGGCATCTTGGCGACCGTATTCCGCGAGCTGATCCGCGAAGTGCTGCGGAAGCTCCGTCCAGTGAGCGCGCGCCTGCAAGTGATGACCGATGTGATAGCCGTCGTTGAAGCAGCGCCGATTGTAGCGACTGTTGATGCAGGTGATGCTGGACAGGTACGGGTTGGCTGCTTCGCCAGGGGCGATGAACGCGTGCTGGCCCCAGTTGCCCATCATCATCAGTGTGCGGATCAGAACGAGCGGGATCAGGAACACGGCGCAGGTTGCCTCGGGACGGAAGTGGAGTCCGATTGCCACCACGCTCCAGTACACGCCTTCACCGACTACGATCTTGCGCAGCAGCCGCGTGCGCCCGTGGCGTCGCATGTACAGGGAGAGCTCGGGCAGCCCGAGGACCAGAAAGCGGCTCCAGTAACGCAGCCAGTGGCCGAAGCGGTCGCGCGTGAAGCGCATCGTCGAGCTGAGATCCGCCTCGAGGTTTTCCTCGTGGTGGTGCATGCCCATGTGGTGCGCGAAGTAGGTGTCGGGGGTTTGTCCAAAGAACGGCCCGATCACCCACGGCACGAGCCAGTTCAAGGCGCGGTGGCTTGGCTTCCAGAGCTGCCGATGCGAGACGCAGTGCAGCATCAACGTGAAGCGGTCGAGCAACATGCCGACGAGCGCGAGCCAGTAGAGCGGCGCCAGTAGCCACAGCCGCGGCCCCGCGAAGAAGAGCGCCACGCCGCACGCGCAGAACACGAGGCACTGCGCGATCAGGCCGACGAACACGGCATCACGTGGATCATTGAGCCAGCGGGCGACCCAGGCTGCGTAGAACGGGGCTGGGGCCACACGGGGATCGGCGATTAGGATGTCTGGGGTCGGCAAAATCGGTCCGACTTGATAGCAGATCCAGGGGGCATCGCACAGCGCCTCCCCATTCGGTGCCAGGAGCGCCGAGCTCGTGGCTCGACGCGCAGCCTGTCGTGCATACCTTTTCCCAGGGATTGTTCGTCCCAGGGGGCCATTCGCGCGCGTCGCGACCGGGGCCCTCGTGGAACATCCGACGTGAGGCTAAATGGCTGACAAGAACACGCTGATCATGGACGGCAACGAGGCCGCAGCCTCCATCGCCTTTCGCGCCAGCGAGGTGATCGCGATTTACCCGATCACGCCGGCCTCGGCGATGGGGGAGCTGGCCGACGAATGGGCCGTCCACGGGCGGCGCAACGTCTGGGGCATGGTGCCCACCGTGACCGAGATGCAGTCCGAGGCGGGCGCGGCCGGTGCCGTGCATGGGGCGCTCCAGACGGGTGCGCTTACAACCACCTTCACGGCCTCACAGGGCCTGCTGCTGATGATTCCGAACATGTACAAGATCGCTGGCGAGCTGCAGCCGTTCTGCATGCACGTCGCTGCGCGCACGCTCGCCACGCATGCACTCAGCATCTTCGGCGACCACTCCGACGTGATGGCGTGTCGCGGCACGGGCTTCGCGATGCTGGCCTCGGCGTCGCCGCAGCAAGCGCACGACATGGCGGCCATCGCGCACGCGGCCACGCTCAAGGCGCGCGTACCGTTCCTGCATTTCTTCGACGGCTTTCGGACCTCGCACGAGCTGTCGCCCGTGCGCATGATCGACGACGACACTCTGCGCTCGCTGCTCGATCCCGACGCGATCAGCGCGCTGCGCAAGCGTGCGCTCAGCCCCGATCACCCCACGCTGCGCGGCACCGCGCAGAACCCCGACACCTTTTTCCAGTGTCGCGAGGCGAGCAACCCGTTCTACGACGCGTGCCCCGAGATCGTTCGCAACACCATGCGCCGCTATGCGCAGCTGACGGGTCGCGCGTATCGCCTCTTCGACTACTACGGCCATCGCGAAGCCGAGCACGTGATCGTGTGCATGGGCTCGGGCTCGGAGATGCTGCGCACCGTGGTCGAGAGGCTCGCGGCCGAAGGCCGCAAGGTCGGCACGCTGGTCGTGCGCTTGTTCCGGCCGTTCTCGGGCAAGCGCTTCGTTGCAGCGTTACCCGGCTCCGTACGCCGCATCGCCGTGCTCGACCGCGTGAAGGAGCCCGGCGCGCTCGCGGATCCGCTGTACCTCGACGTGCTCGCGGCCATGAACGAGTTCCACGAGGCTGGCCCTGTCGAGCTCGTTGCGGGTCGCTACGGCCTGTCCTCGAAAGAATTCACCCCGTCGATGGCGCTCAGCATCTTCGATGAGCTGCGGGCACCAAAGCCGCGCAAGCACTTCACGATCGGGATCGTCGATGACGTCACGCACTTGTCGCTGCCCGTGCGTGAGCACCTCGACGTGTTGCCCAAGGACGTCTACCAGGCGCTGTTCTACGGCCTCGGCTCCGACGGTACGGTCTCCGCCAACAAGAACACGATCAAGATTGTCTCCGAGGAAACCGAGCTCGATGCGCAGGGCTACTTTGTCTACGACTCGCGCAAGTCGGGCGCTGGCACGGTCTCGCACCTGCGCTTCTCGCGCGAGCCGCTCGCCGCGCCGTACCTGATCGAGCGGGCCGATCTGGTGGCCGTGCATCAGTTCGAGTTCTTCGATCGCATCGAGGTGCTCGGCGCGCTGCGCCCCTCTGGCGTGCTTCTGATCAACAGTCCGTATCCGGCGGACCAGCTGTGGGGCCGGCTGTCTCGCGAGGTGCAGGAGCAAATCTGCGAGAAGAAGTTGGTCGTGCACATGGTCGACGCCGAGGCCGTGGCCCGCGCCGCAGGGCTCGGCGGTCGCATCAACACGGTGATGCAGGTGTGCTTCTTCGCCGTGTCGCAGCTCTTGCCCACGGAGCGCGCGGCGATCGCCATCAAAGGGGCACTCGAGCACAGCTACGGCAAGAAGGGCGAGGAGATCATCCGGCGCAACATGCAGGCCATCGACACCGCGCTCGCGGGTCTTTTGCGCGTCTCCATCCCGGACAAAGCGTCGGCCGAGCGCCACCGTCCGCCCGCCGTGCCCGCGAGCGCTCCGCCGTTCGTGCGAGCGGTGACCGCAGCCATGCTGGCAGGCAAGGGCGACAGCCTGCCGGTGAGCGTGTTCCCGCCCAACGGCACCTGGCCCATGGGCACCACGCAGTGGGAGAAGCGCAGCATCGCCGCCGAGATCCCGATCTGGGACGAGAAGATCTGCATCCAGTGCAACAAGTGCGTTTTCGTGTGTCCGCACGCCGCGATCCGAGCCAAGGCCTATCCCAGCACGGCGCTCGACAAGGCGCCGGAAGGCTGGAAGAGCGTGCCGTTCAAATCGAGCGATCTGCCCGGCCAGACTTACACGTTGCAGGTTGCGCCGGAGGACTGCACGGGCTGCGGGCTGTGCGTCACGGTCTGCCCCGCCAAGGACAGGGCGAACCCGAGGCACAAGGCCATCGAGCTGCAACCGCAGCGCCCCCTGCGCGACGCGGAACGCGAACGTTACGACTTCTTCTTGAAGCTCCCCGAGGTGGACCGCACGACGGTGCCGGCCGACGTGAAGCACACGCAACTTTTGCGTCCGCTCTTCGAGTACTCAGGGGCCTGTGCCGGCTGCGGCGAGACGCCCTACATCAAATTGTTGACCCAGCTCTTCGGCGATCGCTTGCTGATCGCCAATGCCACGGGCTGCTCATCGATTTACGGCGGCAACCTGCCGACCACACCGTACACGGTCGATGCCAACGGTCGCGGGCCGGCGTGGTCGAACTCGCTCTTCGAGGACAACGCAGAGTACGGCTTCGGCTACAGGCTCGCGGTCGACGCGCTGCAGGCGCAGGCGCGCGCGTTGCTCGAGCGCCTCGCACCGGAGCTGCCGGCGCATCTGGTCACGGGTCTCTTGTCCGCGAAGCAAGGCGACGAGTCCGCCATCGCAGCGCAGCGCGCGCGCGTGCAGGCGCTGCGCTATGCGCTCGCGCAGTCGAGCGTCGCCGAGGCCAAGACTCTGGAGCAGCTCGCCGACTACCTGGTGAAGAAGAGCGTGTGGCTAGTGGGCGGGGACGGTTGGGCCTACGACATCGGGTTCGGCGGGCTCGACCACGTGCTCGCATCGAACGCCAACGTGAACATCCTGGTGCTCGACACCGAGGTCTACTCGAACACCGGTGGCCAGCAGTCCAAGGCCACTCCGCTCGGCGCTTCGGCGAAGTTCGCGGCGTCCGGCAAGGCCGTGGGCAAGAAAGACCTGGGCCTCATCGCCATGAGCTACGACCACGTGTACGTGGCGCAGGTGGCCTTCGGCGCACGCGACAAGCAGACCGTCGATGCGTTCATCGAGGCCGAGCGGCACCCGGGGCCCAGCCTGATCATCGCCTACAGCCACTGCATCGCGCACGGCTACGATCTGATGCAGGGCGCGCAGCAGCAGAAGCTCGCGGTGGAGTCGGGCATCTGGCCGCTCTACCGCTTCGACCCGGCGCGCGTGATGGACGGTGAGCCGCCGCTGCGCCTCGACGCCGGCGAGCCCACGCGCTCGGTCAGCGAGTACATGCGCAACGAGGCGCGCTTCCGCATGGTGGAGGCGCTCGACCCCAAGCGCTTCGCGCTCTTGCAGAAAGACGCGCAGCGCCTGACTGCGCGCCGCAAAGAGCACTACCAGCAGCTGGCTCAGCTGCGCGTGACGCAGGGTTTGCGAACCTCGATCTTCCCCCCGAAGAAGGAGTGAGACCTTGGACCTTTCGACCGACTATCTCGGCCTGACCCTTCCAAACCCGCTCATCCTCGGTGCGAGCCCGCTGGCGAGCGACCTCGACGACGTGCGTCGCGCCGTCGACGTGGGCTTGTCGGCCGTGGTCATGAACTCGCTCTTCGAGGAGCAACTCACGCTGCAGCAGGTGGCCTACCACGAGCACGTGGAGGCGCACGCCGACACGCACGCCGAGGCGCTCTCGCTTCGGCCCATCCACCCCGGTGTGGACTACGCGCTCGGCCCGGATGAGTACCTCACGCAGATCGGTCGCATCAAGGCTGCGGTCGGCGTTCCCGTGATCGGTTCGCTCAACGGCGCCACCAACGACGGCTGGCTGCGCTACGCACGGCTGATCGAGCAGGCCGGCGCCGATGCGCTCGAGCTCAACGTCTACTACCTCGCGACCGATCCCGAGCAGAGTGGCGCGCAGGTCGAGGACCAGCTCGTGCAGATGGTGCAACGCGTCGCGCAAGCAGTGCAAATCCCCGTCGCGGTCAAGCTGTCGCCGTTCTACTCGTCGCTGCCGCACCTCGCACGGCGGCTCTCGGCGGCCGGCGCGAAGGGCCTCGTGCTCTTCAACCGTTTCTACGAGCCTGACATCGACGTCGAAGAGCTCGCGCTCGAGCCCAAGTTGCAGCTGTCGAATTCGAGCGAGCTGCTTTTGCGCCTGCGCTGGCTGGCGGCCCTGTCCGAACAGACTCCGGCTTCGCTCGCCGTCAGCGGCGGCGTGCACTCGTCGCTCGACGCGCTCAAGGCGATCATGGCTGGCGCGCATGCCATTCAGCTGGTGTCGGTGCTGCTCCAACACGGTCCACTGATCGTGCCAGCGCTGATCGACGAGCTCGACCGCTGGCTGCACGACCACGAGTACGAGTCGCTACGCCAGGCGCAGGGCAGCATGAACATGCAGCGCTGTCCCGACCCGACCCACTATCATCGCGGCAACTACCTGCGCATCTTGCAGAGCTACAGGCGCCCCGGCGCTCCGTGAGCACGCTCGTGGTCTTCTGGTAGGTTCCGGCGGCTGCGATGCGCCTGCGTGAGCGCTGCGGCCCCGAACGGCAGCGCAAACCGTGCACCGGCGAGAGTGGCTCGCCGGCGCCGTGCCTTCACATGCCCGGGCGTGCGTGCACCAGATCGACGTCGTACGACGCGCCCGCGGCGTGGCATTGCGCGCAGGACTCATCGATGTTGGCCGGGTTGCCGGAGCTGACGATGGACATGGTCAGCGCGTGCGCCTGCGTCTTGTGCTGGTCGTGACAGCCGGTGCAAGCAGCCGTGGTCGGCCCGAAGTACGTATCGGTGCCGGCGACGCGTGCCTTGGTGCTGTCGATCTGGCTCTGGTACGAGGGCAAGAGCGCAGGCAAAGGCAGGTCGTACCGACCAGGCACGTGGCACATCTGGCAGTCCCGGCGATCGCCCGGGAAACGCAGTTGCGAGAAGTCGCTCGTGCCGATCTGGAATTCGCTCACGCCAGCGGCTCCCGTGTGGATGCGGTGAACCATGTGGCTCAGTCGCAGCGAGGTGGTGAGCTTGGTGGCAGGCGCGGTCGGCGCCGGGATGTTGGTGCTGTCCCGGTTTGCGTTGTGGCAGAGCACGCAATACTCGGGATCGTTGCGTGTGCCGCCGTGCGCCTGCAGGCTGTCGTGGCAGCGATTGCAGTTGGCGACCGCGACCGTGGCGCGACGCGGCACCGGGGTTGGATCGGTGACCCCGAAGTACAACACCGTGTTGTGGAACGGATAGGTGACCGAAATGCGTGTGTTGTCGGGGGCCGACGTCGTGGCCTTCAGGCGGCCCTCAATTCCGAGCGCCCAGGTGCCCGTCAGCGGGATCGCGGGGCCGGGCGGTGCGGCGAGCGTGGGTGCGTTGGCCAGCTCGGTGAGCGTGTTGGCCGAGGTGTACGTGAGCTCGCCTGGGTTTGCGCCCGCCGCCAGCACGCCGGTGGCACCACCGCTGCTGCTTTGCACTGTGAGCTGCGTGGAGTTCACGTAGTCGCTGGTCGGGCCCGCGAAGGTGAAGCGCAGGCGATCGAGGGCCTGACCTACGGCCAGGATGTCGTACGGCGCGCTGTTGACCGACACGCTGAACGTGACCACCGGATACTGCGCCGCGCCGGTGTTGCTGATGCTGATCAGCTTCGCGCTGATCGTGGGAGCGGCTGAGATGAACTGACCGCTGCTCGCGTTGCGCAAGTCGAACTGTTGCGGCGCGCGGTGCACATCGACGACGTCGGTCTCCATTGGAGGCACGGCGATGCCGGTGCCCTCCGCGTGGCACACGTAACAGACGCCGTCGTTGGTGATCTTGCCGCCCGAGTGCAGGCGCTTGCCGGCCGGCGCCGGGCCGACGAACACGACGTCGTCGTGGCACGAGGTGCAGACCGCGCGCGAGAACGAGGTGTCGACCTTCCAGCGTGCGCTGTCGGCGCCGCCCTGGTGGCAGGCGGTGCAGTTCTCGATCGGCTGCGGGAAAGCGACCGTGGAGAAGTCGTTGACCGTGTTGCCTGCACCCACGATCCGATAGGGCGTGCCTGCGACCACGCTGGGCAGCGAGCTGCCCCGGTGAATCTTGTGGATCATCTGCGCCATGTCGAGCGTGTTGCCCGATTCCGGATCGTTCATGCCGCTGACGTGGCAGGTGATGCACGCGCTCACCTCGCGCCGCGTGCCACCATGCACTGCGAGCGTGTCATGGCAGTGGTTGCACGTGGCCGTGACGACGATCTCGCGCTTCTCCGTGACCGGTGAGCCATCGGGGCGGAAGTGAAACACGGGGTTCGAGACGTACTGCACGCTCTGATACGTGCGCGTTGCGAAGGCCGCCACGGTGTGCGTCTTGGTCTGGTCATAGGTGGAGGGCAGGGCGGCCGCGAACCGGTACGTGTAGGTGCCCTGCGAGTTGTCGACCTCGGTCCAGGTGCCAGCGCTCTCGGCGACCGGCTGAGTGGCGCTCGCGAGCGCGGGCGCGATGCTGTTCACGGTGGTTCCTGCCACCTGCGCCGTTTGGTACGGGACGTACTCTCCGACCAGGCCCTGCGTGCTCGACAGGTACGACAGCACGAAGCTCGCATTGACTACCCCGGCGCTGTACGTCCCGGTGCGATCGAGCGGTGCGCCGTGCGCGTCCTGGAGCTGGACGCTCACGACTGGATGCAGGTCGGCAGGGATCGTCACGCCGAGCAGGGTGACAGTGAGCCCGTCGACGACGACTCGTGCGCCACGGCCGTTCACGCCATTGGTGCCGATCGTGCCGTTGGTACCGTTGGTGCCGTTGGTGCCGTTGGTCCCATCGGTCCCGCGTGTTCCCGTGGCACCGGTTGCGCCGGTGGGCCCACGTGCGCCGGTCGCGCCGGTTGCGCCCGTCGTGCCGTTCTTGCCATCCGTGACGACCACGGTCGTGCCGTCGTCGCAGGTGATGGTCTTGGTCCCATCGCTGTTGGGCTTCACCGTGCACGAGCTGCCGGCGCGACCACCTTGCAGCACTGTGGTCGTGCCGTCCTCGCAGGTGATGGTGGCAGCACCCGTGGCAGCGTTCTTGTCGACCGTGCACGAGCCTCCGACGGGGCCGGTGTCGCCGGTGCACGCGGAGAACGGGAGCGCGAAGCTGCCCAAAGCCAAGGTGAAGCACGAAACTCGAACGGCATGCCAGTCCATAAGCCCTCTAACGGTTAATGCTTCAGGTAACCACCTGGCGGCCGCGCGCCAGCTTGTAGGTGCTGATCACCGGGCGGCCGACCCCGTGCGTCGCGCTCGCGCCAGCGCAAGACCCCACGCCTGCCAGGGTCAGTTAGGGTTGACGTAGCGCACCCGGGGACTACGTCCAGCGCGTGGAGCCACAGGCAGAGGAATGGCAGGCGGTTCGGCAAGCGGTGCGCTCTTTGGTGCAAGGCTTCGGGCCCGATTACTTTCGAAAGCTCGATAGCCAGCGAGCGTTTCCAGAAGAGCTGTACGCGCGAGCGGCGCAAGCCGGCTGGTTCGGCACCCTCGTCCCGGAGGCCTTCGGTGGCAACGGGGCAGGGCCCGTCGCGGCCGGCCTCATCATAGAGGAGATCAACCGCAGCGGTGGCGATGCGGCGGCGATCAACGCCCAGATGACGATCTGCGGCGCGCTCGTGCGTGGCGGATCGCCCGCGCAAAAGGAGCGCTTCCTGCCGGGCATCGCGCGCGGCGAGATCCGCTGCCTGAGCGTCGCCGCGACCGAGCCCGAGAGTGGCGCCGACATGACGCACCTCGACTCGCGTGCCCGCCGTGTCGACGGTGGCTGGGTGATCGACGCGCAGAAGGTCTTCATCTCGATGGCCGAGCATACGCGTCTGCTCATCCTGTTGGTGCGCACCGAGCAGGGGCCCACGCTTTTTCTGCTCGACCGCGAGGTTCACGGCGCCGCGATCGAGACGCGCCCCATCGACATGCTGGTGCACCGCATGACGACGATGCTCTTCATCGAAGGTCTGCAGGTCGACGACGACGCACTGATCGGCACGCCCGGTCGCGGCATCGAGTACCTGATGGGCGGCTTCGCGCTGCGCCGCGTGCTGGCGGCGTGTGAGTGCGTGGGCAGCTCGCGCTTCCTCCTCGACAAGAGCCTGGCCCACGCCAAGGAACGGCAGAGCTTCGGGCGCTTCATCGGGCAGAACCAGGGCGTGCAGTATCCGCTGGCGCAGGCCTACGGCCACGTCGAGGCCGCCGACCTGATGCGCTGGGATGCACTGCGCTTGATCGTGGCGGGTCAAGACGCAGGTGGGCGCTCGGCGCTGGCCAAGATCCTGGCGTCGGACGCGCTGGCCGAAGCCTGCCGCGCCGCGATGACGACCTTCGGCGGTTGGGCGCTTGCCGACGAATATCACATCGAGCGCAAGCTGCGTGAAAGCACCGTTTTCGCCTTCAACAACTTGCTGCTCAGCCACGTCGCCCAGCACGTGCTCGGCTTGCCGAAGGCCTTCTGAATCGGGTCCCTGTCGCTAGAGAGGAAGTCAAGATCATGGCCATCGCGCCACAACGTTCCAAAGGCCGGTTGCCTGGCTACATCTACAGCCAGGCGCCACGCAACGTGTACTGGGAGATGACGCGTGCCTGCGATCTGGCCTGCCGCCACTGCCGCGCCGACGCCGAGCACAACCGCGATCCGCGCGAGCTCACCACCGAAGAAGGCAAGACCTTGATGCGCGACATCAAGGAGATGGGCAGCATGCTCATCCTCACGGGCGGCGACCCGATGAAGCGCAGCGATCTCTTCGAGCTGATGGACTACGGGCGCAGCATCCACTTGCCCCTGGGCATCACGCCGAGCACCACGCCCACGCTCACACGCGACGTCGTGGAGCGCTTCTCCGAGATGGGCGTGAGCGCGATGGGTGTGAGCCTCGACGGTCCGAACGCCCAGGTACACGACTCGTTCCGGCGCGTGCCGGGCACCTTCGATTGCTCGATGCGCGCGCTGTCCTGGGCCAACGAGCTGAACCTGCCGGTGCAGATCAACACAACTGTCACGGTCGAGACCTTGCCGCACCTGCGCGAGGTTTACCGCGTGCTGTGCGAGCGCGGTGCGCCTGCGGTGCGTCGCTGGAGCCTGTTCGTGCTGATCCCGGTCGGGCGTGGTGCGGCGCTCGGTGCGCCGAGCCCCGAGCAGATCGACGAGCTCTTCGCGTGGGTCTACGAGATGTCCGACAAGGCGCCGTTCCACCTGGGCACGGTCGAGGCGCCGCACTACCGTCGCTACTGGATCCAGCGCAAGCTGGCCGAGGGCGCGACGCAGGGCGACATCGAGAAGTGGGCACCACGCATGGGCTTCGGCATCCGCGACGGCAACGGCGTCGTCTTCGTGTCGAGTATTGGCGAGGTCTACCCGGCGGGCTTCTTGCCCGAGCCGCTGCTGGGCAACGTGCGCGAGCGTTCGATCATCGATCTGTACCGCAACTCACCCGCGCTCGTGGTACTGCGCGACTCCGATCAGCTGCACGGCCGCTGCGGTGCTTGCGAGTACCGCTGGCCCTGCGGCGGATCGCGCGCGCGCGCCTTCGGCATGACCGGCGACATGATGGGTTCGGATCCTCTATGCTCCTACCAGCCCGCGATGGCTGCGGATCAGCAGGCCTCGGCGGCTTCGCGGCCTGCCTAGCAGCCACACTGCGCGCGCGGTCAGCGGACTTGCGCGGAGGCCGCCTGTGGTTACCTCGTGCATCGACTGGAGAAGACTCGCGATGAGAGCGTCTTGGCTTTGGCCTGTGGCCGTGCTGTCTACCCTGTGGTGCGTCGCATGTGAGGGACCGGTGGGTCCTGCAGGTGTTGCGGGCAAGCTGGGTGAAGCCGGAGTGCCTGATCAGCAGGGAGACGCTGGGGTCGTGGGTGCACGCGGGGTGCAGGGGGCAACCGGGCTCGCGGGTCCCGCCGGCAAAGACGCCACCCCCGCGCAGCCGATCGCACTCGAGACCAAGGGCGTCGTGGGCATGGTGCGCGATCCGAGCGGGCAGCTGGTCGGCTCGGGCACGGTCTACCTGATCCCCGTGGCCGATCTCACGGCGCTCGCGAAGCAGCCGATCGATCTATCGTTGGGCACCAGCGCCGCCGCAGCGCTGGCGATCGACGAGCCGCTCGAAGATCTGCTCGACGCCAACGCCGGCAAGTACACGAGCGCCAACGTGGCGGTCGATGGCAGCTATCGCTTCACGCAGCTGGCCAAGGGCCAGTACTTCGTGGTGTTCCGACCCGGTGCCAAGGATGCCTACCACCTGCCGGGCGGCGATCGCTGCCGCAAGGCCTTCGACCAAGCTTCGCTCCTGGGCACCCAGCTCGACATCGAGGTCAGCGGCCGAGCGAGCGATGCCGCCACGTACGTCGGCTCGAGCGCATGCTTCGGCTGCCACGGTCGCCATCGCAGCATGCGCACGGCGCATCGGCTCGGACTGCAGGTGCCGGCCACGCGCGGTCAGTTCCAGGACACCAGCGCGCTACCCAACTTCGATGCTGCCCTCTCGGCGTTCGAGCAGGGCGCGAAGCTGTACTACTACGGCTGCGACCCCACACGCGCTGGCGACGCGAAGTGCCGCGTTTCCGAGACCGATCCCACGATCGCCACGCCCAGCGCGGTGATCAGCTTCGAGCTGCACCTCGGTCGCGCTGCCGCCGTTCCCAAGGGCGAGGTCGGCGCCTACACCGTGGACATCGTCAATCGCCTCGGCAGCGGCACCGCGCACTACGACGTGGTGCTCACCTACGGCGGCGCGGTCGCCAAGCAGCGCTACCTCACGCGGCGTACGAACACAAACGGTAGCTTCAGCTACTATTTGTTGCCGCTGCAACACAATGATGCAGGCGACAATAGCTATCCGCAGAGCGACGACTGGGTCTGGAAAGACTACCAATCGGAGCAGTGGTACGACTTCGCGGCCTCGGCGCTGATCGAGCCCGGTAACACGCATGCCTTCGACAACAACTGCGCCGGCTGCCACATGACCGGCTTCCGGCTGACGGGCGACGCCACGGCCGGCTACAGCGCCCACGCCGTCGGTGACATCAACGGCGATTTCGACTTCGACGGCGATGGCAAGCGCGAGGAAATCAACACCGGCTGCGAGGACTGTCACGGTCCGGCGTCGGAGCACCTCGAGGCCAAGGTTCGCGGCCTGCGCATCGTCTCTCCCAGCCTGCTCACGCCCGAGCGCGAAGTGATGATCTGCGGTCGCTGCCACTCGCGACCGCAAGGCAAGGGCGGCGGCGGCACCGAAGCCCCGCTCGGCAGTGACGGCCGCATGCCTCGCGCCGGCCTGCGTCGCTCGGAGTTCATCACGGGCTTCACCACGCGCGTGGATGGCGAATCCACCGACTTCCACGCCAGCGGCGACTCCAAGTCCAACCACCAGCAGTATTCGGACTACATCCGCTCGAAGATGTATCGCAACAGCAGCTCGCTGGTCGCTTGCAGCACGTGCCACGACGCGCACGGCAACGACACCAACACGCATCAGCTGCGCTCCGCCGCGAACGACAACACCGCGTGCACGACCTGTCACAACGGCGCCGACTTCACCACGCTGAGCGGCCATCTCAACAAGGTCACCATGTACCCGCACGCTGCGGTCGATCCGACGCAGCTCGTGTGTACGGCCTGTCACATGGTGAAGACGGTCGCGTCGGGTGCGCGGCATCCGGAGTTGCTCGACAAGGTCCCCACCACGGCGACCCCGGTTCAGTACTTCCACGGTGACACCGCGTCGCACCGCTTCTTCGTGACGCCGCGCGCGAGCTCCGCCGTTCAGCCCGTGGCCGCCACGCTGGCATGCGGCGCGTGTCACGCCGCGAAGCTCGCCAACCCCTGAAGACGGGGCCAAGCGTCTTGCTCATGCGATCCGAAGCTCAAGACCGTAACCACTGCGCGCAACCGGCGTCGCGGGCGTGCCAGCTGCTGTGCGCCGCGCTCGCGTGCCTCGCGTGCGCGTGCGAGGTGCAAGACCCCGGCAGCGTCGCACCGCAGTTCGCTGCGGACGTACAACCGATCTTGCAGGCCCGCTGCATCCGCTGCCATGGCGAAGCTGCGCCCAAGGGTGGCTGGTCGGCCGAGAGCTACCTGAGCACGATCGCGTGCGACGCCCAGGGCAAGCCGGTGACGGTGGAGGATGACGCCGGGGTTCCACTGCTGGACGTGCTCGACCGCGCCGACCACAAGGACACGGTCGACCCCTCCGAGCGGGGTCTCTTGCAGCGCTGGGTCGACTCGGGCGCGCCGTCGCGCGATGGCGAGATGCACCTGGTCGGCTGGCTGAATCCACGTTCGCCGAACTTCCATGGCACGCAGCTGCACAAGGATCGCTTCAACAAGCTCTTCGATCTGACCGATCGCGGTGCGTGCGGGCATTGCCACCGTGGTGCACCCGTGCGGGATCCCAAGCTCAAGGACGGTCCCGATCGCGCGCCAGCGTGCACCACGTGTCACCGCGAACCCGAAGGCGTGCTGGCCTGCGGCACGTGCCACGGTGATGGCGCAAGCCGCGCCTATCCACCGCGCGACCCGTGCTTCTTTCCGAACGGCCCCAAGGCCGGCGCGCACGCCGCACACCTCACCGATTCCAAGCTGCGCAAGGGGCACCTCACGTGCACCACGTGCCACCCGAAGGTCTATCCCGACGACCTGATCTCCGGCACGCACGCCGACGGCACGGTCGAGGTGGTGATCGACGAAACGCTGGGCGGCAAAGGCGCGAAGTACGATCGGACGACCGGCAGCTGCACGGTCGAGTGCCACACCCAGAAGGGCAAGCACCAGAATCCGGTCTGGGCGAAGGACAAGAACTTCACCTGCAACGACTGCCACAGCTCACCGCCGGCCAATCACTTCTCCGGGCCTTGCAGCAAGTGCCATCCAGGCGTGAACGACACGGGCACGGCGATGCTCGACACCACGTTCCACATCAACGGCGTCATCGATCTCGGGCGTGACGGAAGCCGGCGTTGCGGCATGTGCCACGGCGTCACCGACGACCCGAACGATCCCTGGCCAGCCAGCGGCGCGCACCCGGTGCACCACGGCTCGACGCTCAGCGCAGCGCTGCCCTGCACCAGCTGCCACATGGTGCCGATGAACGTGACGGACAAAGGGCACTTCGACCAGGGCCCCATACCCGTGATCACCTTCGGTGGTCTCGCGACCGCGCGCGGCGCAAAGCCCACTTTCGATCCCACCACCAAGACGTGTCGCAACGTGGCTTGCCACGGTGCCGAGCTCGCAGCGTCCGCTGACTATGCGCCCGTTTGGCGTGACGCAAAGCCCGGAGCTGCGGTGTGTGGTAGTTGCCACCTCGTTCCACCTTCCGCACCCCACACAGCAGACACCGGTTGTCAGGCGACCATCTGCCATGGCTCGGAGATCTCGCAGTGGCCCGCGGGTCCGCGGCTGTCGACCACCGGCGTAGCTAGACACGTGAACGGAAAACTCGACTTCGGCGCGCCGTGATGGGGCATTGAGAGTCAGGATCAGCGGCCGGCAGCAGGCACGGTTAGTGCAACAGGTACAGTCGACGAGGTCGGTGAGCTGAGGCGAAGTGTATGCACCCGGACCGAGGAGATTTGAGCGTGCGACAGAGAACGCAACAGACGGTGCGTGAGCCGCGGGTCGACCGCTGGCAGCGAACGCTAGCCGGCGTGCTCGGTTCCGTTGCTCGTTGCAGCCGGCTTGCCGCGCTGCCGCTGCTGGCGGCGCTCTGCGGCGTGTCGATGGGCGCCTGCGGGGTCCAGCAGCACGAGGCGGGCAGTGCCCACACCGACGCAAGTCTTGCGCCGGCCGGCGCAAGAGTGGCGCAGGTGACAGTGCCTCCACGCACCCCGCAGATAGCGGCCTTCCCCTGCGTCGAGCAGTGCCACAAGGATCGCAAGCCGAACCCCGAGAAGCGCCC
Source organism: Polyangiales bacterium (assembly GCA_036382515.1). Taxonomy (GTDB): domain Bacteria; phylum Myxococcota_A; class Polyangia; order Polyangiales; family JAFGIB01; genus JADGRF01. The sequence continues at coordinate 74,782 of DASVHQ010000097.1, forward strand.
GCTCAAGGAGTTCCACTCGCTCAAGCACATCGAGCATGGCGACACCACGTTCTGGTGCAACTTCTGCCACAACGACGACAACCTCGACAGCCTGCGGCTGCTCGACGGCCGGCTCGCGACCTTCGACGAGGCCTATCGGTTGTGCGGTGAGTGCCACGGCGACAAGCGCCGCGACTGGCAAGCCGGGATCCACGGCCTGCAGACGGGTGGCTGGGACAGCCGACGCGAGACAGTGCGTCGCAGCTGCACGGCGTGCCACGACCCGCACGCCCCGCGCCGCCCGAGCTTCCAGGCGCTGCCACCCCCGATGCGACCGCGAGGTGAGAAATGACCGAGCTGAATCATGGCTGCGGTGGAGCGGGCTGCACGTGCTCGGCGCCAGGCAGCGGTAACGGCACCGGCGCTTGCGGCGGCGCCGCCGACGGCTGCAGCTGCGGGAGCGTGCCCGCCGAGATCGAAGACAACGAGGAGCTCGCTGCGGCACTGGTGCGCGGCGGCGAGCAGGCGCAGGCCACACGCCGCACCTTCCTCGCCTCCATGGCTGCCGCCGCGGGAACAGCGGCCGTGGCCGGCACCGGCTGCAGCACCACGCTCACGTGGGAGCAGTTCTCGCAGAAGCACTACAAAGAGCTGACGCCCGAGGACAAGAAGAAGGTGATCGCGCGCGTCGAGCGCCAGGCTCGCGAGCGCTACGGGGTCGACGTCAGTGTCTCCGACCCTCAGCCGACGCCCGGGATCGAGTTCGCCTACGCGCTCAACCTCTCGTACTGCATCGGCTGTCGTCGCTGCGAGTATGCCTGCCCGGTCGAGAACAACACCTCGCGCGACCCCGAGATGCACTACATCCGTGTGCTGCAGATCGACAAGGGCACGATGAGCATCGAAGAGTCCGAGAGCTACTACGAAGGCGCGGTGCCGGCCAAAGACAAGTACTACATGCCGGTGCAGTGCCATCAGTGCGACCACCCGCCATGCGTGCGCGCATGTCCGGTGTCGGCCACGTGGAAAGAGAAAGACGGCGTCGTCGTCGTCGACTACGACTGGTGCATCGGTTGCCGCTACTGCGAGGCTGCATGCCCGTACTGGGCGCGCCGCTTCAACTTTGCCGAGCCGGCGCTGCACCCCTCCGAGATCAACCCCAAGCAGGGCATGCTGAGCAACCGCATCCGCCCGGTCGGCGTGGTCGAGAAGTGCACGTTCTGCCTGCACCGCACGCGCGAAGGCCGCTATCCCGCGTGCCTGGAAGTGTGCCCGACGGGATCGCGCAAGTTCGGCAACCTGCTCGACCCCAACAGCGAAGTGCGACGCATCATCGAGACCAAGCGCATCTACGTGTTCAAGGAAGAGCTCGGAACCATCCCGCGCTTCTATTACTTCTTCGACTGACAGGAGCCGCGCAGTGATCCTCTCGATCCGCAACACACTCACGGCTGGCCGCGTCCACACGCTCTTGCTGGCTGCAGCCTTCGGCCTGCTCGGCTCGCTAGCCGTGGGCTGCGGGAAGATTCCCGTGAGCCCGCACGCTCCGCTCGCCGCGCGTGCAGCCGACAAGCAGCTCACCGACATCCCCGCGGCGCCAGTCGCCGGCAAGATCAATGGCGCGGCGTTCAAGGTCGCGGATGCGCGCGTGCGCATCATCACCATGGAGGGGCGGGAGCGCGTCGATATCCTGCTCTCCGACTCGAAGATCGAGCGCTGCGGCTTGCCCCTGGCCACGCACGATCGCCGTGTCTGGCTGCGCTGGCCGGGCAAGCACGTGCTCGACGGAGCCCCCATACGCGTGGAAGTCGGACAGAAGGGCCCAATCTCCGTGCACTACGAGCAGCCGGAAGACCGTCTGTGGCTGGGCCACGGCGGCGGCGCGGCGCTGCTCAGCGTGCGCGACGACGGCTTCGGTGCATACAAGGGTGCCGTCTGGGCGTGCTTCGACGATACCGAGCACAGCTGTGTGAGCGGCCAATTCGAAGCCACGGCGTGTCGTTCGGAGCTCAACGTCGACGACTCGGTCTGGGGCTCGGCGCGCCTGGACGCGAAATACCCTGCGATAGGGTCAGGCGTCGGGGCTGGCGTTGGGTCCGGGTCGCACTGACGTGAGGCATAAGGAGTGGTCGCCGCGGCGGCTGCAACTGTCATGAGATCGAGGCACCGCGCTCGCCATGCATCGTCTGTCGACACAACGCTCGGTCGTGGGCTATCGCTCGCGCGTGCCTGTATCGTCGTGAGCGTCGTGAGCACCGTGCGCTCGGCGCCTGGCGGCTTGATCATGTGCGCTGCCCTGTGCGGCGTCTTGCTGACGTGGTTGGCTCCGAGCGCAGTCAGCGCCGACGCGTTCGATCAGCCCGAGCACGTGGTCGTGCGGCACGACACGATCTTGAACTACGCGCCGCGCTACGAGTTGCGCATCGACGACGCGGCGGCCAGCTCGGCCGCGCGTTTCTGGCATCGCGTGCAGCAGCTGCCTCTGTACGACCGCGTCACGCTCGACGCCGACGGTCTCGCGCACGGCGCGCTCGACGTGCACATCATGGCCTGGGGCGCCGGCGATCTCACACTGCCGGCCGATCGCCAGCTCGCCAGCGGCGACTTTGCGGTCGCCTACGCGCGCGCCAAGGTGCTCGAGCCGATCTCCGTGTGGGGTGGCCGCCGCTTCCTGACCTGGGGCTTGCCCGGTGGCTTGCACCTCGATGGCATCGGCATCGAGCAACGCTCCGCGATGGGGCTGCACTTCGAGGCCATCGCCGGTCGTCCGGTGGGCTCCGTGTTCACGCCGATCGGCGCCCACTCGGAATACGTCGAGCCGACCGTCGCGTACGGCGCGCGCCTCGGCTACGAACGACCGGGTCAGCTCGCTGCGGGCGTGTCGTTCTTGGAGCGTTGGGGCCATGGCATTGCGACCAACCGCACGGTCATGGCCACCGTGGCCTATCGCTCGAGCGATCGACTCGACATGCTGGCAACCAGCACCTTCGACATGGGCGCCGGCCTCGAAGAGGCGCGAGCGCAGGTCGCCTACCTCGTCAGTGATGCGATCGAGCCGGACCTCGGCATCGTGCACGCGGACCCGCAAAAACTCTTGCCGAGCTGGTCGATTCTCAGCATGTTCGCGGCCGATGTGTACGACGAAGGTGTGCTGGGCGTGACGATGCGCTTGTCGCGAGCGGTGAGCACAAGGCTCGAGCTCGCAGGCCGGCGCGCGTACTTGCCGGGCGGTCAACACGACGATGTGCACTTCGGTCATCGCGCCGATGCGATCTTGCGCTATGTGCCCGTTCCCAAAGAGGCCGAGTTCATCGTCGAGCTCAGTCGGCGCGACGAAGCCACGACGACGCTCGACGTCGGTCGCGTTGGCGCCTCGTTTCGGGCGTACCGCAGGCTGCGCATCGCGCCCGAAGTTGGCGCGGCGATCGATGAGAATGCGCAGAAGCGCACGGCGCTTTTGGTGCGCGGCTCGGCCGAGCTGCCATTCGGTTCGCGCTGGAGCTCGGTGCTCACCGTCGATCTGGCTCGCACGCCGGTCGCGCTCGCCGAGGTACGCAGCATGCTGCGCGTGAGCTACCGCTTCGACTCGGGGGGGCCATGACGTACCGCATGCGCCGCCTCGCCATGGCGCTGTCGGTCGCGCTGCTCGCGGGCTGCACGCAGCACACGCCGCCGCGTGCGCACGACACCATCAAATTCAGCCACGGCACGCACTTGCGCCAGGGAACGCAGTGCACGCACTGCCACGCTGTGATCAGGCCGTCGGGGGTTCTGGCTCCAGGCATCGCGCCGGCCGATGCGACCCCGCAGACCGCTGACGAAGCGCTGGCTGCCATGCCGCTGCGCGTCCAGGGTGGTGCACCGAAGAATCCCAAGATGCCGACCGAGGCTCAGTGCCGGCAGTGCCACACCAAGCCGGAGGAGCAGCGCTGTGGCTTCTGTCACACGCATCCCGAGGCGGCCGACACCTTCGCCTCCGAGGGCCACGGCCTGCACTTCGACCACCAGGCGCACTCCGGGCGCCACGCGGACGTCTGCATGCGTTGTCACGGCGTCGACCTGAGTCAATCGAGCGTGTCGAGCTTCGAGCCGCGCATTCCGCCGATGCGTAGCTGCACGCAGACCTGTCACGCCGAAGACTTGAGCGCGCTGCACTGCAGCCGCTGTCACACGGATCTGCATCGCTATCCCAAGCCGGACATGCGTGTAGTTCGCCATCCGCCTGGCTTCTTGCATCAGCACGGTGCGCGCGCGCGCGCCTCGGACGGGCTGTGCAGTCAGTGCCACGAGCCCACGTTCTGCAGCGATTGCCACACGGCGTCGCCGAACGTCTCGGCCGACCTGCTCGCGCCGATGGACGTCACGCGACAGTTCATCCACTCCGCTGACTTCCGCGCGCGCCACCCCTCGGAAGCGCGGCTCGATCAGGCCACCTGCTTGCGCTGTCATGGGCCGAGCTTCTGCGATGGATGTCACCGCGAGACGGGTGTCGGCGGTGGCGTCGGGCAGAGCAGCCCGCACCCGCCGGGCTGGCTCGATCCTCTGTCGCCACGCGGTCACGCACGCGAGGCACGGCGCAACATCCTCACCTGCGCAGCGTGCCACGAGTCCGATGCGGAGCGTCTGTGCGTGCCCTGTCACCGGGTCGGCAGCATCGCGGGCAATCCGCACCCAGCCGGCTTCGGTGTCGGGATCGACCCGAACCAGCGCGGCGTTTGTCGCGTGTGCCACACGAGGTCTCCATGATGCGGTTGTCGGGCATCGGCGCCTGCGCGCGAGCGCTGCTCGTGCTGACGTTTGTGTTGTTGGCGTTGCCCGGATCGCGTGCGTACGCCGAGCAGACCTGTCTCGCTTGTCACAAGCAACAGCGCGATCCACGCCTGCGTGTGCCTACCGTGGAGCTGCCCAGCAGCGTGCACGGGCACGAAGGCGTGCAGTGCAGCGATTGCCACGGCGGACGACCCGACGAGCCGAGCCTGCGCGCACACGATCCGGAGGCGCACTTCCGGCCGCGCGCACTGGCTGGTCAACCGCAGGAGGTGTGCGGCACCTGTCACTCCGACAAGAAACGCATGGCCGAGGCCGATGCGTCGGTGCCCACCGACCAGCTCGAGCTGTACGAGAACAGCGTGCATGGCAAGGCGCTGGCCAGGGGCAACGCGCGCGCGGCCACTTGCGCCACCTGTCACGGCTCGCACGACGTCAAGAAGGTCAACGACCCGTTGTCGCGTGTGAACCGCGCGAACGTGGCCGCGACCTGCGGTCACTGCCACTCGGATGCCGAGCTCATGGACTCGGTGAAGATGCCGCACGACCAGGAGCGCGCTTGGCGCCACAGCGTGCACGGCCAGCGCTACGCGCTGTGGCTGCAGAGCCATCCGACGGGCGTGGCCCCGCCGGGTGAGCGCCACCCACCGACCTGCATCGACTGCCACAAGGACCATGGCATCGGGCCGCGCGACAGCGCGACCGCAGGTTGTCAGGGCTGTCACAAGGCCGAGTGGGATTCGTTCTCCTCGGGCCCGCACCAGAAGGCCTTCAAGCGCATGGGCTTTCTGCCCTGCGTGGACTGCCACGGCAGTCACGAGATCACGCCGGTGGACGCGACGCTCATCGGTGTCGGCAACGAAGCCGCGTGCCGTCGTTGTCACGCGGAAGGCCAGAGGATGTTCGACGACATCAAGGCCCTCGGCCTGGCCGTACGCGCCGCGGAGACCGCTGCGACCGACGCGCGGGCGTCGCTCGCCAGCGCACCGGTGCGTCTGCTCGCTGTGAAGCTCCAGCCCGTCGACGAAGCGCAGACCGCGCTGCGGACCACGATTCACACGCTGGACATCAAGAAGATCAAGGCCGCGGCGGCCGAGCTCACGGCGCGGGCTGTGAAGGCCACGGTGCCCCCGGAGCCCGCCAGCACGAAGCTCGAGCAGGCGCGCGTCTGGACGCCGGTGATCATCTTTGCGCTCGGGCTTGCCGTGCTGCTCTTTGGCGTGTTCGGTCGCCGCGGAGGGGGAGACGAGCCATGAGTTCCGTCGCGCGCGCTCTGGCGATCACGCTCGGCCTCGCCGCCATCATCACGGCCGCGATGATGGTCGTGAAGCCGCGCTCCGAGCAGTACGTGCAGAGCACGCAGTACTGCCAGCGCTGCCACACCGACGAGGTCAGTCACGTCGGCGAGCATGGCGACATGGCGTGCCAGGCGTGTCACCAGATGCCGAAGGGCCAGACGCTCGCGCTCCTGCGCGGCGCATTCGCCGGCGACTCCGCCATGCCCGCGCACGGCACGCTGGACAAGGCCTCGTGCAAGGCCTGCCACAGCAAGGACAAGATCAAGTGGAGCGCGCTGGCCCGAACCTCGGGCCACGCCACGCACGCGCTCGATCCGGTGCTGGTGGCATGCGTCACCTGCCACGGCTCGTCGCTGCACGAAAAGCCCAAACCCACCGAGCGCTGCGAAGCCTGCCACGCCAAGACTATCACGAAGGACAAGGCCGGCGTCCAGCTCGACTGCCTGCGCTGTCACGTCTTCGGCTCCGGCAACGCGCTCGCGCATCCCATGTCGCTCAAGGCCGACGCGCCCGCCTGGGGCAAAGAGATCACCGGCAAGAACGTGCACGGCGCGGCCGACTGCCGCCTGTGCCACAACCCGCACCGTGAGGAAGGCAGCGCCGACAAAGCGCAAACGCTCGACTGCACGAGTTGCCACCGCAGCGAGCTCGCGCGTTCGGTCACGCATGCGCCGGACAATCACAAGATCTGCACGACCTGCCACCGGCCCCACGGCTTGCGCGCCGAGCTGGCAACGGCCTGCGCCGTGTGTCATCAGAAGCCGCGCGTGCGCGGCGAAGATCGCGATCCGGGCGTGCCGCCGGAGATGCGCGGGCTGACCACCATCGCCCCGTTTTTGGCTGCTCGCAAAGGTCCGCCTACGCCGCCGCCGGACATCACGCACGAGGGCGTGTGCGCCAAGTGCCACGAGCCGCACTCCTGGCAGCCGAACAAAGAGATCTGCCGCACCTGTCACGAGAAGAAGGCGGCCACGGTTGAGGCGCTGCCGCCTGACAGCCACAGCTGCCTCGGCTGTCACGAGCCGCACTCACCCAAGCCAGGCAAGGAAGCCTGCGCGCGTTGCCACGCCGACAAGATCAAGAGCGTGATGGCGGCCGCCCCGGCGAAGCACCACGACTGCCTGTCGTGCCACGAGCCGCATCATGGCAAGCCGATTGCCGCCCAGATGTGCGGCACGAACTGCCACCACGATCAGATGGCGGCGCTGCGCGATGGCCAAGAGAAGCATCGCGACTGCGGCAACTGCCACAGCCCGCACACCAATCCCAAGCTCGAGGTCTTCCAACGCTGCAAGCAGTGCCACGAGAAGCCGCTGCGGGACTTCGGCACCACGAACAAGCACGAGCGCTGCTCGCGCTGCCACGACCAGCACGAGTTCAACAAGAAGGCAGCACGCGCGCGCTGCGCGAAGTGCCACAAGGACAAGGTCGCGGGCCCAACCGTCGCGCACGATGGCACCTGCATCGACTGCCACAACAATCACCTGCCAGGGCGCGGGCTGGCGACGCAATGCCGCACCTGCCACAGCGATATTCAGCCGCAGGTGCCGACGCATCAGCAGTGCAATAGCTGCCACAAGCCGCACACGAAGTCTGTCGTGGCGAGCACGCACTGCGCGGACTGTCATGTGAAGCAGCGTGAAGTCCAGCCCACCTGGCCGGTCAAGAGCCCGCACGCGCCAGGCCACTGTGCGCAGTGTCACAACAAGCACGACGAGAGCAACAAGGTGCCGTGTGAGAGCTGTCACAAGGACAAGCCGGGCCCGAAGCACATGGGCGTGCACAAGGAGTGCAAGGGCTGCCACGCGCCGCATCTACCGTACCCGAGCGATGCCTTGGGTTGGTGGGGTCGCTGCGGCAACTGCCACAAGCAAGAGGCTGCCGCGGCTGCCACCGGCAACCCGAAGCACCAGCTCTGCGCCAACTGCCACAACAACCCCGGCCGCGAGCCCAAGCTGTGTGCCACGTGTCACGCGCCGATGAAGCAGCAGGGCGAGCACCAGCAGCCCAAGCACGACAAGTGCACCAACTGTCACTCCGCGCACGGCACCGCCGCGCCCACGCGCAAGGTTTGCGAAGTTTGCCACAAGGACCGGCGCGCGCACTTCCCTGATGCGCCGAAGTGTCAGGCCTGTCACCCGTTCACCAAGGAGTGAGGCACGCACCGAGTCGCACCCGCCTCACGGAGGTACTTGTATGATCCGCTATTTGAAATTCTGGCTCGCCATGGCGGCGTATGCGGTACGGGGCGGCAAGCTTTTCTACTGCTGGGTCGGCTCGCTTCTGGTCCTGGTCAGCTTTGGCGCCTTGCACTACAGCGAGCACCTCACCGAGGGCCTGGTCGTCACGAACATGACCGATCAGGTGAGCTGGGGTATCGGTATCGCCAACTTCGTCTACTTCGTAGGTGTGGCCGCTGCGGCCGCGTTGCTGGTCACGCCTGCGTATGTGTTCCATCGAACGGATATCAAAGAGGTGGTGCTGGTCGGTGAGCTCCTCGCGTTCTGCGCGATCGTGCTGTGCCTGATGTTCATCGTCACCGACGTGGGGCGTCCTGAGCGGCTGTGGCACCTGATTCCACCGCTCGGGCGGATCAATCTGCCCAGCTCGCTCCTGTCGTGGGACGTGGTCGTCTTCAACGGCTACATCGTGCTCAACCTGCACATCCCAGGGTATCTGCTCTGGAAGAAGTACTCCGGGATCACGCCGCGCCCGATCGTCTACTTGCCGTTCGTCTTCATCTCGATCGGCTGGGCCATGACCATCCACGTCGTCACGGCATTCCTGCTCAGCGGCCTCGGCAGCCGGCACTTCTGGAACACCGCCATCCTCGCACCGCGCTTCCTGATCAGCGCCGGTGCGTCCGGCCCGGCGATCCTCACCTTCATCTTCCTCACCGTGCGCACGCACACCGCGCTCAAGGTGAAAGACAGTGTGTTCCTGTACTTGCGGGCGGTGCTGAAGATCACCATGCCCATCAACCTCTTCCTGCTCGGCTGCGAGGTCTTCCACGAATTCTATACGGGTCTCTTGGGGTCCGCCTCGGCGCATTACCTGTACTTCGGCCTGCACGGGCATTCCGCGCTCACGAAGCTGATCTGGTCCGCGATCGTCATGAACACCACGGCCACGGTCCTGCTGATTCGCCGTGGCACCAAGCTCCTCTCACCGCTGCACTTGTTCGCATGCGCGCTCACAGTCACCGGCGTGTGGATCGAGAAGGGCATGGGGCTGATCTTCCCTGGGTTCACACCTTCGCCGCTGGGCGAGATCTCCGAGTACGCGCCGTCGTTCGGTGAGATCGCGGTCGGCGTTGGCGTGCTCGCGATGGGAATGCTGCTGTTCACGCTGATGGCCAAGGTGGCGATCGGGATCCAGATGGGCGAGCTGCACGAGGGTGGGGCGGTGGCGCCGCCGGTGGACACGGGCCACGCTCCGTCGGTGGCTCACAGCCCCTCGACGTAGCCAATGCGCCGGGCCACACTGGCCCCGTGGAATTCGACCTCGAACAGCGCACGCTCCGTTTTGTCAGCGACGAAGAGCTGGCGAGCTTCCATCATGAGCTCACGGCGCTGTTGCGGCAGGTGACGGTCTCGATCAGCTCGTCGACGACCGACGCCGAGCAAGCGCGCAAGGGCGCGCAGCAAGTGCTCAAGGAGTTCCGCCTGATCGCGCGCTTGCTCAACTCGCTGCGCAGACAGCATGCGGTGCCGCGTTCGGACAGTGGAGCGGGTTGAGCATCGCAGAGAGTGAGCTTGGCGAACGGGCCGCTCTTGCAAGCTGTGCATTCAGTGCAAGCTGCCGGGGCGCTTGGGGTCGGCAGGTCGCTCTCGGGCTCGGAGAGCGTCCTCGGCACTACCGCCACAGCTTCGCAAGCGGCGCCTCGGGCCTGCGAAACGAGTCCGAGAGCGACCTGCCGACCCCAAGCGCTTCAATGTCATGGCTGAGTGCGCAAGCGGCGCGACGTCGCAACCAGTGTTGTCTTCGCCGACGACAACACATGCTCGCAGTGACTGCTGCTGCTGCTCACATCGAGAGGTAGGTCACGCTCACGTCGACCTGGCTACTCGAGCGTGTTGGGAGGGCGGCTCGCTCCCGGGCTCGTTTCGCAGGCCCAAGGCGCACCTCGCGGAGCCGTGGCGGTAGTGCCGAGGACACTCCTCCGAGCCCGGGAGCGAGCCGCCCTCCCAACGCGCCCCGGCAGGTTGTGATCGATGCACCGTCTTGCAAGCTGACCGTCCCCGCGACCGCACCCCGCCGCCTCCGAAGCGCCGTCCGCCACGATCCTCGTACGAACACGATCCCCGACCGAAACCGGGCTCGGCTCGGCTCGGCTCGCGCAGGCTCGGCTACAGCTTCTCGCGCGGGCCGCGGGGCCCGCCGCGGGGCTCGTATTCGGGGCGCTGCGGCGGCGATGCGTGCGGCTCGTGGAGCTTGCCGAGGCTCGCGGCGGCGGCGCGCGGCTCGTAGTTGGCCGGTCGAGCCGCGGCGGCGCGTGGCACGTAGAACGGTTGGTGCGTGAAGGCGATGCGGTTCTTGTGG